>DASYSU010000329.1:0-4647 GCA_036002925.1 Gemmatimonadaceae bacterium
ACAGCGATTCGTGACGCGCGTGCTGGCCGAGCGCCCCGCATCCGCGCCGGCGACGTCAGCGCCAAAGGAGGCCGCTACGTCAGAAGGAAAGCCCTTTCTCGCGCTAGGGGCCGGACCCGCCGAGCCGATTCGAGCGGCCGAGCGGCAAGCAGTGAGGCAGTCGATTACGCCAAACTGAGTTATCAGTACTGAGTACTCAGTCGTGAGCTGACAACTCAGTACTCAGTACTGAGTACTCAGTACTCAGTACTCAGTAGTCAGGCTCATAACTCAGTGAGTACTCAAAACTGAGTCCGCGTCCCCGCCTCAGGCGCGGTTCGGAACTCCTTCAGACAATTCCGGGTTTGGTCCGACACTCAAACGTCGACCATCCCGGAGTTTTCTTTGCGCACTCATATCTTCTTGATCGCTAGCACCGTGCTCGGATGTGGAGCCGGATCGGATTCCACACCGCCGGTGCCGCCGCAGCCCCAAACGGTCGCGATAGTCACGATCACATCGCCCGTGCCGGATTCGTTGTTCTCCATTCCCGACTCCGTGACTGTCTCGGCCGAGGCTCGCGCCGCATCCGGATCGCCGGTGCCCGGTGTGGCAATTTCCTGGGCGTCGAGCGACACCTCGGTGGCAAGCGTGAACCCGTCGTCTGGCCCATCAACGACGATCGTTGCTCTTCGTGCCGGCAGCGCGACGATCACCGCGCGTACCGGAACGATATCCGCCACGAAGTCGATCGTCGTTTCGCAACGCGCGGCGGTATTGACGTTGGCGGGCACGCCCGGCGACACACTGTTCTCGATTGGCGATACACGAACGCTCAGTGCCACGGCGCGCGATTCGCGCGGCACCACGATCGGCGGCGCGCTCATTCAATGGACCGTTGAACCGACAAGCGCGTTGGCTCTTTCAACGACGTCCGGAACTACGACCACCGTAACTGCAGTGGGCAACGGGGCGGGGGTCGTTACGGCCCACTCGGGCGCGCTGACCGCGACATCAGGTATCGCGGTTCGTCAACGCGTTACCCGCGTAGCGGTTGTTGGCTCGACAACTGCTATCCCGCTTGGCGCGACGACGCAGCTGTCGGCGACGCCACTCGATGCGCGGGGCAACGCGGTCGCCGGACTGCCTGCCGCGACCTACGTCTCGAGCGACTCGACCAAGGCGCGAGTTTCGACGACTGGCGTGGTCACCGGTCTCGCGCTCGGAGCGGCGACAGTCACCGTCTCGGTACAAACGCCGGATGGCGTCGTGACAGCCTTAGTCCCGCTCACCATCGGGTTTGCCACCTTTGCGGATATGAAAGTGGAGGATTTCCAATTCACTCCCTTGAGCGTGGACATCGCCGCCGGCGGCCAGGTGCGTTGGACCTGGACCGGCACGCAAATTCACAATGTGACGTCGAACAACAGTGGGCCGCTTAGTAGCCCGACGCAGGCATCGGGCACATACGCGGTCACGTTCCCGACACCTGGTCGCTTCGACTTTCACTGCACGATCCACCCATTCATGACGGGAACCGTGATCGTGCATTGAAGCACGAAGGCGGAGCGCTACGATGTCTCGGCGCTCCGCCTTGGCAACGCGCGATGTCGACGCTTAGCCCTTTGGCCCGGCAGCCTTCACCGCGTCGGGAATGAACTTCTCGAACTTGGAGAAGTTGTCGCGGAACATGCCGGCGAGTTTTTTCGCTTGCGTGTCGTACGCCGCCTTGTCCGACCACGTGTTGCGCGGATTGAGTATCTCACTCGGCACGTCGGCGATCTCCTTCGGAATATGGAGGCCGAAGACCGGATCGGTGTCGAGCGCGGTAGAGTGCAGGTCACCGCGCAGCAACGCGTGAACCATCCGGCGAGTGTGAATGAGCTTCATCCGCTTTCCGACGCCGAAGGCGCCGCCGGTCCAACCGGTATTCACGAGCCAGACGTCGGATCCGTGCTCGTCGATCAGCTTGCCGAGCATTTCGGCGTACTTCGTCGGATGCCACACGAGAAACACCGCGCCGAAGCATGACGAGAACGTGGCTTGCGGCTCCTTCACGCCGCGTTCTGTGCCGGCGACCTTCGCGGTGTAGCCCGACAGGAAATAGTACATCGCCTGTTCGCGCGTGAGCTTGGCGATCGGCGGCAACACGCCGAACGCGTCGGCGGTGAGAAAGACGATGTTCTTTGGATGTCCGCCGCGCCCCGACTTCACGAAGTTCGGGATGTAGTGCAACGGGTATGACGCGCGCGTGTTCTCGGTGATCGATTGATCCTCGAACTTCACCTTTCGAGTCAGTTCGTCGAGGACGACGTTCTCGAGGATCGTTCCGAACATCTGCGTCGTGCGATAAATGTCTGGTTCGCCCTCGGGCGAGAGGTTGATGACCTTGGCGTAGCAGCCGCCTTCATAATTGAACACGCCTTCGGGCGACCATCCGTGCTCGTCGTCGCCGATGAGTGAACGCTTCGGATCGGCGGACAGCGTGGTTTTTCCCGTGCCCGACAGGCCGAAGAACAAGGCCGTGTCGCCGTCCTTCCCGACGTTGGCCGAGCAGTGCATCGAAAGCACGCCCTGCTTCGGCATGTAGTAGTTCATCACCGTGAACATCGCCTTCTTGAGCTCACCGGCGTACCGTGTGCCACCGATGAGAATCATTCGCCGGGCGAGGTTCAACACGATGAACGTGGTCGTGCGCGTTCCGTGCTTCGCGATGTCGGCCTCGAACTCCGGCGCGTGCAGCACGGTGAAGTTTGGATCGAACGTCGGCAGCTCGGTCGCTTCGGGCCGGATGAACATGTTCCGGACGAACGACATGTGCCACGCGCTCGGGCTCACGTACCGAACAGACAGGCGATACTTGGGGTCGGCGCCGCAATAGAGATCTTGAATGAACAGCTCGTCCCGGTGGTTCAGGTAGTCGCGGACGTCGGCGAGCAGCGTGTCGAATTGCGACTCGGACATCGGCTGGTTGACCTTACCCCAGTCGACGTCGGAAGACGATGACGATTCTTTGACGAGGAATTTGTCGTTCGGCGACCGGCCGGTGTGCGGTGTGGTGACGGCGCAGAACGGGCCCATGTCGGCGAGCTGGCCTTCGTTGCGACGGATGGCGTTCTGAATCAGCACCGGCGCGACGAGATTCCAATGCACGTCGCCTTTGGGATCGAGGCCCTGCGCTTCCAATCCAACCTTCCCCTGTATGCCAGCGTCGTCCTGCGGCTGCGTTTGCGTCGCCATGTTAAGTCATAACCTCGAAAAAATCGTCGGGGTGGGGCCGTTCGTCGGTCGAGCAACGGTCTCCACCGGATAGGTTCGGTCTTGAGCGTCGACGACGGCCACCGCGGCCATGTTGACGATGTCCTGGACCTGGGCCCCGCGCTCCAGCACATGCACGGGACGGCTCATGCCCACGAGGATCGGGCCGATCGCCGTCGCCCCGCCCAGGTGATTCAACAGCTTATACGCGATGTTGCCCGCGCTCAAGTTGGGGAAGATGAGCACGTTCGCCTGCTCTTTGAGCGTACTGAACGGATAGTCGCGCTTCATGATCTCGGGATCGAACGCGGTATCCGCTTGCATCTCGCCGTCGACGACGAGCGACGGATCTCGCTGACGCAGCAACGACACCGCACGCGCCATCTTTTCGGCTTCGGGATGCCGCACCGATCCGAAATTCGAGAACGACAGCATCGCGATGCGCGGCTCGACGCCCATCGTCTGCGCGATGCGCGACGCCGAGTAAGCGATTTGCGCCAGCTGTTCGGCGGTCGGATCGATGGTCACCGTCGTGTCGGCGCAGAATACGAGCTGCTTCTCGAACACCAGCATGTACATGCCGCTGACGAGTCCCGCTTTTGGATGCGCGCCGATCACCTCGAGCGCCGGACGAATGGTCTCGGGATAGTGCAGGTTCACGCCGGACACGAGCGCGTCGGCGTCGCCGCGTCCCACCATGCACGAGCCGAAATAGTTGCTGTTGTAGAGGCGCCGCCGCGCCTCGTCCATGCTCATGCCCTTTCGCTGCCGCCGCGTCCACATGTGCTGCGCGTATTCGTCGCGCTTAGGGGACGTAGCCGGATCCTCGATCGCGATCTCGTCCAGCGGGACGTTCATGCCGCGCGCCTTCTGCTCGATCGCCTCGCGATTGCCGAGCAGGATCGGCGACGCGATGCCATCCTCGACGCAAATGCGCGCCGCGCGGATGATCTTCGGCTCCTCACCTTCGGGAAAGACGACGCGTTTGGGATTGCTGATGGCGCGATTGATCAAGCCGCGCATGACGCCGCGCGCGCGGCCGAGTCGCGATTCCAGTCGCTCGCGATACTCGTCGAGCTCGATGAATTCGTTCGCCGCGCCCGACGCGACCGCCGCCCATGCGACCGCGGGTGCGACCCACAGAAGCACACGCGGATCGAACGGGAACGGAATCAGGTACTCGGGCCCGAATTTGACTTCATGCAAGCCATAAAGTCCGGCCACGCTGTCCGGGACGTTCTCCTTGGCTAGGAGCGCCAGCGCGCGCGTGGCAGCCATCTTCATCTCTTCATTGATCTCGGTCGCGCGCACATCGAGTGCGCCGCGGAAGATGAACGGAAAACCGAGAACGTTGTTGACCTGGTTCGGGTAGTCGCTGCGGCCGGTGGCGATGATCGCGTCGTCGCGCAC
>DASYSU010000330.1:0-5711 GCA_036002925.1 Gemmatimonadaceae bacterium
CGCCTCGGTGACGACGACCTTCCGCCGATCGCCCGCGAAGTCGATCGCGCTCGCCACCGCGCTCGTCGCTTCCGATACAGAGCTGAACACCGCAATCTCGTCGGCCGACGCGTTGATGAGGCGGGCGAATTCCTGCTTCGCGAGCTGCACTTCGTCGATCCATGCATCCCAGTCCATCCCGGACTGGTTCCACGAATCGAGGTAGCGGTTCGCGGCCGCTCTCGTGGCGTCGGTTTGCGGCGCCTGCGAGCAGTTGTTCATCGGGATGAGCGAGGTCAGAAGCGGAATGCGCGCTCGCCACGTGGCGAGGTCATAGCTCGGCGCGCTGCTCGGCCGCTCGGTCTCGGTTGGCATGCCCTGATACTAGGGCACTCAGGCGACTATCGCGATGTCTGAATGACGTCGTAGTACGACGCCAGACGTCCCTCGTTGAACAGCCGCACCTGCGTCAGCATCGACGCCAGCATCTGCTGCGCGCGCATGCCCGGGCCGGCTCGATTGAATCCCATCCCGTTGAACACCGAGCGAATGAACGTGCTCGACGAGTCGAGCGGCAGTGCACCCACGTTGCCGAAGAACTTACGCCAGTCGTCTTCCTGGTTGAACAGATACTGCTCGACGTTCGATAAATAGAACGCCGTCACCGTCGCGTGGTGGTCTTTGAGATAGGTACTTACGGCGCGAATGGCCTTCGGTCCAGCGAAGTCGCCCACAATTGGCACGACGAGGTTATTCACCTCTAGGTCCTTGAGCAAGCGAAAATTCGCTTCGGTCGCCATGTAGCTGCGTCGCACGCCCGCGCTGTCGGCCTCGATCTGCAATTGCGCGTAACTCGGCATGCCGCGACCGTAGCCGATGCGGCCTTGAGCAAAGTTGTACGTCAGGTCGGGTCCCGCGTCGACGAACGCCTGGTAGACGTACGCGATCGTGCTCAAATCGTCATCGCTGAGCGTGAAGCCGTGCTGCTTCGTCAACCGGTCGCGCATCGCCACGAGGTTCTTGCGGGCGACGATCGTGTCCCGCGCGACGGCCTGATACGCGCCGAACAGGGCGTCGGCGCTGGACGACGTGTCGAGTCCGGCGGGGCGCGGGCGGGCGAACAAGCGCGCCAAGAAATCCGCGCGATCCGACGACTGCTCGATGATCGCCTTATACATCAGGTGCGTCAGCATGTTCTGCCGACGGATGTCGAAGATGAACGCGATCTTGGGCTTGAGCGCGACCAGGTACGTGAAGTTCTGATCAGGCCCGACGCCGAGGTAGACGCCACCGGGCTTGGTGGTGCGCAGGAGGTCGGGAATCACCCACTGATACGTCGTCTCGTTCGAGACGAAGTTGTCGGAGCGGAAGTACCCGTTCGCCTCGGAAAAATCGGTGATCAGCTTCCAGAACTCGGGGTCGCTGAGCTTCGGCGGGAAGCTCTGAGCGCCAAGGCTGATTGGCCTCGCGATGCACGCCGCGGCGGCAACGATGAGCGTGACACGCGCGATGACTCGCGCGGCACCGAAACGAAAACGTTGGATCGTCGGCATTGTCTGGCGTCAAAGGCTCTCGAAGGTTCACAGAACAATGCAAGCCGCGCGTCCTCTTTGACAGCCCTTAACTCGGTGGAGCGGTAGAACGGTGAAACGGTGGAACGAAACCGCCTCAGGCAGTCTCGTTCCACCGTTCCACCGTTCCACCGTTCTAGCGAGCGCCCGCGAGAGCGCGCTACTGCCAAATCAGATTGAAGTCGTAGAACCCGTAGCCCCCCTGCGGATCCTTGATGCGAATCACCGTCGTGTAGCCGTTCCACTGCGACGGCTGCTGAATCACCGAGACCGACCCGCGACCCTGGTTCTGAACCACGTTGAGCGTGCCGCCGTTACGCGTCATGTTCAGATTGCCGGCGTCCGCGCGAATGCTCGTGGGCTGCGCGCCGCGGACCGTACGATAGTTGACCTGACCGTTCTGGATTCGAATCTCCAGCTCGTCGTCGACGTTGCCGCTCCAGTGCAGCGCGGTCTGGTTGCCGTACTGACCGTACTGCCCGTTGTTGTACCCGCCGTTATTGCGGCCGTTGTTATAGCCGCCATTGTCGCGACCACGATAGATGTCGTCCCGGTCCCGGTCTCGGTCACGATCGCGTCCACGCGCGCGACCGTTGTTTCGGCCGATGTACTCGCCGTTCGAGTACGGCTGCCAATACGCTACGAGGCGATAGTTGTCGGCGCCGCCCCGCGGATCCTGAATGCGGATCGTCGTCGTGTATCCGTTCTGCGCGCTCGGCTGCTCAATGACGTCGACGTTTCCGCGACCGTTCACCACTTGAACGGTGACCTCGCCGTCCTGCCGCGGAAGCGCGCTGAACGCACGGCCTCGTTCCTGCCTCGGCTCCGTCTGCCCGACGTCGAAGGTGCGCAGGTTGCTTCCGCGCATCGTGATCTGTTTTTCTCGGTCGACGCGACCATTCCACTCGAACAATTCTTGACCCTGCGCGAACGCGATGGGCGCTGCTCCGATGAGCGCAACCGCCGCCAGGGGAATCGAACGCTGAATCCAACGCTGTCTTGACATTTTAACTCCTTGAAAGACCGGTCGCGTCCATCGCAACCGTATCTGGGCCCAGTGAAAAGCACTGGCCGTGCCGTCGTCGCTCCCAGAGTCGCGTAGGACGGCTGAGACCGCGCAACTCATGGAATTCTTATGAGTTGAGACGTTAACGCCGCGCCTGGATGAGCCGGTTGTGTGATTCCGCACACAGCTGGGCGCGGTGCAATCGTCCGCCACACCGGACAACGCGGCGTCCGTCGCGTGGGACAGCCGTGCCCGCCTCTAGCAGCGCTCCAGGGCACGCCGCAGCTTTGTCGCGCTATGCTCTCCCGATCGATCACTCCGCTGCACGCCACGGCGCTTGTCGTCGGGATCATCATTGGCGCATCGATCTTCGTGCAGCCGTCGGTGATCACCGGCGCCGTCCCGAATGTCGAGGGCGTCTATCTCGTCTGGATCGTTTCAGGAATCCTCACGCTCTTCGGTGCTCTGATCGCCGCCGAGCTGGCATCGGCGTATCCGCATGCCGGCGGCGTGTACGTGTTTCTGCGCGAAGCATTCTCGCCAGCGGTCGCGTTTCTTTGGGGCTGGGCGATGTTCTGGACGATGCACACCGGGATCATCGCCGTCATCGCGATGGTCTTCGCGCGCTACGTCTCGTTCTTCGTTCCGGTCGGCGACGTTGGACTCCGAGGTCTCGCCATCGGTGCGGTCATCGTGCTGACGGCCGTGAATTACGTGGGCGTGCGGCAGGGAAGCTTGGTCCAAACAACGCTGACGATTCTCAAGGTCGGCGCGATTGTGGCGATCATCGTCATTGCATTCGCGCTCGGGCCCCGCAATGGACTCGCGAATCCGAGACTCAGCTCGGGTTTGGAGGAGGCTGGACCGAGCAGTCCATTCACATTCTCTCAACTCCCGCTCGCAGTGGTCGCCGGCCTATTCGCGTTCGGCGGATGGCACATGGTGACATATGCCGCCGAGGAAACCCGCGAGCCCGAACGGACTATTCCTCGTGCCCTGATCTTCGGGGTCCTGATCGTCACCGCGTGCTATGTCGCCTTGAACGCCGCGTACTTTCATGTCTTGCTACCGGCGCAAATCGCCCGATCCACGCGCGTTGCCGCTGATGCCGCCGATGCCGTTCTCGGAACTGGGGGCGCAGGATTCATGTCCGCGGTCGTCGCGGTGTCCACGTTCGGTGCGCTCAACGGGGTCATCCTGTCGGGACCTCGCGCGTATCTCGCCATGGCGCGCGACGGATTGCTCGTGTCGTGGGCGGCGGCCATTCATCCGCGCTTTCACACGCCGCATCGCGCGATTCTCTTGCAGGGCGTCTGGGCTGTCGTCCTCGTCTCGACAGGGACCTATCGCGCCTTGTTCACGCGTGTGGTCTACACGGAGTGGATATTTTTCGCCCTCATGGCCTGGGGACTGATGCGACTTCGCCGGCGGAGCGGGTACACGCCGGCATATCGCGTCTGGGGCTATCCGGTCGTTCCCATCGTCTTCATCGTCTGCTCGGCATTCATCGTCATCAACCAGATCATTGCCGATGCCGCCAATGCGACGACCGGCTTAGCATTCGTTGCCGCCGGGTTACCGGTCTACTTCTGGGTCGTGCGCAAGCCCTCACTTCCGACCGCACAACATGCTGATTGACGTCCATAACCATTTCTATCCGCCCGAGTATCTCGACGCGCTCAAGGCGGGCGACAGCGCCGTCACACTCACGATCGACGCCGAGGGTAATCCGTGCATCCATTACCCGGGTGACTTCAACGTCGCGGTTCGCGGGCACCGCGACATTGCGTATCGGCAAGGAGTGCTCGAGCAGGAGGGCGTCGACACACAGGTCATCACGTTCACGACGCCGGGCACGCACGTCGAGCCGGCGGATCGCGCCGTCCGCTTCGCGCGACTGGTGAACGATGCGTTCGCGACGGTCGTGCGCGAGCGCGCGCCACGGTTCGCATCACTGGCGACGCTCCCGCTCTGCGATCCGGCCGCATCCGTCGCCGAGCTGAGTCGCGCAATGACGACGCTCGGCATGCCCGGTGCGATGCTGTTCAGCAACGTGAACGGCGTCGCCCTCGCCGACGCGCGGTTCGAGCCACTCTACGCCGAAGCGAATCGACTTGGCGCGATCCTGCATATTCATCCGACCGATCCCGTGGGCGTCGAGGCGATGACCGACTACTGGCTCATGCCACTTGTCGGATTTCTCGCCGACACGACGCTCGCTGCGGCCAAGCTCGTGTTTGCGGGCGTTCCGGAACGGTATCCGAACATCAAATGGGTGCTGAGTCATCTCGGCGGCGCGATTCCGTATCTCGCCGAGCGACTCGATCGCGGGTGGGAGGCATTCCCTGATTGTCGCGTCGACATCCAACGCCGGCCGAGCGAGTACTTGCGGCAGTTCTATTACGATACTGTGAACTTCGATCCGCTCGCAGTTCGGCTCGCCGTCGACTTCGCCGGCGCCGACCGCATCATGGCCGCGAGCGACTATCCGCATCAGATCGGCAGCATCCCGAAGATGAAGTCGAGCCTTGCGGCGTTGCGTGTCTCCGACGAGGAGCGCAAGAAGATTCTCGGCGAGAACGCCCGACGCCTGTACCGACTGTAAGTCAGCGCTCCTCACTCACCATCACACGGATTCGGTATGCGTCGCAACACCACCCTGGGCCTCTTCGTCGCCGCTCTCTGTCTGGGCGGCTGCCACCGCGCTCAAATGGGACTCGAGCCGGAATTCCTCACGCCGTACGGACCACCGCGCAATCCATTCTCGCCGGCGGTCCGCGTCGGCAATCTGCTCTTCCTCGCCGGGCAGATCGGCACCGACAGTACCGGTAAAGTCGTCGCGGGCGGCATCCAGGCCGAAGCGCGTCAGGCGCTCAACAATATCCGCGATGTGCTCAAGAAGACCGGCTCATCGATGGACAACGTCGTGAAGTGCACCGTCTTCATGGCCGACATGAAGGAGTGGCCGGCGATGAATGAGATCTACGCGACGTACTTTCGCTTGCACTTTCCGGCGCGCAGCGCATTCGGCGCGACCGGGCTTGCGCTCAACGCTCGCGTCGAGATTGAATGCATCGCGACGGTTGGATGATTCAACTCGAGTAGTACGCGGCGTTCTCGTCGATGTAACCGCCGGTCAAATCGCAGCCGAACGC
>DASYSU010000331.1:0-6678 GCA_036002925.1 Gemmatimonadaceae bacterium
CGGCAGTACGAGATCCGCGAGTGCGACGGTCGCGCCGCCCTTCGCCGTGGTTCGCTTGAGCGTGCCGCCCGAGAAGAACCCGACGGATTGGCCATCAGGCGAAAAGAACGGCGCGTACGCGCCCTCGGTGCCAGGAAGCGCCGAGATCGCGGAGCCGTCGAGGGGTCGGACGTACAGTTGGGTCGTCGCACCGGACTGCCCCGCGAACACGAGCGTCGCGCCGTCGGGCGATACCGCGAACGCCGGCGTGCCGACACCCAGCGAGCCTGATCCGATGTACGCCATGGGCGTGCTGTCGGGAAGGACGATCGCGCTCTCGTACACCGGGCTCGCGACCGAAGTCTGCGATGTCGCTGGTCGAAGCAAGGCCCAAGCAGCGAGAGCGCTCGCGCCGAACGCAAGCGTACCGAGGACAATGACGGGGGCACGCGACGCCGACTTGGCCGGCGTTCTCGGGGCGCGACCCCGCGGTGCCGACGTCTCGCCGGTGAGAGCGGCGGCGAATTCGGCGGCGCCGGCGAATCGGTCGGCGGGAAGTTTCTCGAGCGCGGTGAGCACGGCGTCCTGCACGTGCGGCGGGATCGTTCCACGACGTGTCATCGGTTCTACCGGCGACTCCGTCATGACCTTCGCGACAATCGCTTGTGCGGTTGGTCCGGTGAACGGCGGCTCGCCGGTGAGCATCTCGTAGGTCACTGCGCCCAGCGCGTAGATGTCGCTCCGTGCATCGATCGCGCGATCTCCCATCGCCTGCTCGGGAGACATGTATTGCGGCGTGCCCAACGAAAGGCCGGTCTGTGTCATCCGCTGTCCGCCGGCGGTCTGCACTGCGAGCGCAATCCCGAAGTCGGCGACGAGCGCATGGCCGTCGTGCAGCAGAATGTTTTCCGGCTTGATGTCGCGGTGGATGACAGCCTGACGATGCGCGTAGTCGAGGGCGCTCGCGACTTCACTCGCGATGCGTACCACTTCGGCGATCGGCAATTGTCGCTCACGCTCGAGGCGGGCGCGGAGCGTCTCGCCCGCCACGACGGGCATCACATAGTACAGCAGGCCGCCTGCGTCGCCGGAATCGAGCAGCGGCAGTATGTGAGGATGCTGAAGTCGCGCCGTCGTGCGGATCTCGATGAGAAATCGCTCGCCGCCCAAGACCGCGCCAAGATCGGGATGCAGGACCTTGATGGCGACGTCTCGATCGTGTTTGAGATCGTGGGCGAGATAGACCGTGGCCATGCCGCCCGCGCCGAGCTCGCGCTCGATACGGTACCGATCGGCGAGTGCGGCGCCGAGACGCTCCGCATCCGGTGTTAACCGAGGATGCACCGTCACTGCTAGCGAGAACGCGGCATCGCGATGCGGCTCCGACGTAAGGGGGGTGTGGTCGGCGGGAAAGTGTTACAACAACGACGAGCGCCGGCGCAGGAAGCTATGGCGAACTATGCGCTAACATGCCGAACCACGTCCGACATTGCGAGGGGCGAAACGATTTGTAGGAGTGATGAGCCGCGTGACCGTTCACATTCTTACACAATCCAATCGTTCTCGAGCAGGACAGGGCGGTATAGTCCAGTAAGCGGGTATCACTTCGCTGCGCTGAGGGGGAGAACATGCAAGTCTCTTGTGCTCGTGGTGTCGCGGCGCGACTCGTCGCGTTGTCTCTCGCATTGACAGCGTGCGGCCCAAACACGCCACCCGAGCGCTACGGATTCCTCGCCCTGCTCGGCCGGGATACTGTGTCGTTGGAACGCGTCACGCGCACGGGCGACGTTCTGCTGAGCGACGAGGTCGATCGATTTCCGCGCGTCCGTCGCCGGCACACCCGGATTACACTCGGCGCAGACGGCAGCATCCGTCACCTCGAGATGGACATCCGGACGCCAAGCGAGCCGCCGCCGCAACGCGAGCGTCACGTGGTCGCGGACGTCACGAAGGATTCCGTGACGATCGCCAAGCGCGACAGCACCGGCGTCCGCCGTATCGCGTTCGCCACCGGCGGTCTGTTGACGATGCCACACTTGCCGCAGATGTACAGTCTCACCGATTTGTACTTCGGTGCCGCGCTTGCGCGCGCAGCGTCCACGAAGCTCGCGGCCGGAGAGAAGGTCGTGCTGCACCAGTTCTACATCGATCGCGAGTTCGACCGGTTTCCACTGCATGACGGCATTGTGTGGCCACTGCCAGGCGGCAAAGCTGAACTCCGTCATGACTGGCTGTCGGGCACCGGCGAAGCGACGTTCGATTCCAGTCGCCACATGCTCACCTACTCGGGCGCGCGCACGACGTACAAGGTCGAGGTCAAACGCTTGACCGAGTTGCCGGACGTCGAGGCGATCGGCGGACGATTCGCCGCGCTCGAGACGAGCAAGGGCGGCGTAGCCCAGCTGAGCGTGCGCGACACGACCCGCGCCGCCATCGGCAGCGCCACGTTCACAGTCGATTACGGTCGCCCGCTCGCGCGCGGACGCGTCCTGCTCGGCGACATCATTCCGTACGATGAGGTCTGGCGCACTGGAGCGAACGCGGCGACGCAGTTCTCGACGTCGATGCCCATCACGCTCGGCGGGATCCGCCTGCCTGCTGGGACGTACACGCTGTGGACAGTGCCGCGCACGAACGGCGTCGATTTGATCGTGAACAAGCAGACCGGCCAATGGGGAACGGGCTACAACGGCAAATTCGATATTGGCAAGGCGGCGATGGGATCGGCGGCCCCGGCTTCACCCGTCGAGAAGTTCACGATTTCCATTATTTCAACGGATGCTCATCACGGAACGCTCGTCATGGAGTGGGGAACGTTCCGGTGGACCGCGCCGATTGTCGTGGCGTAGCGAAACTCCGATTCTCGTTCACGGCCGTACGCCGTCGAGGATCATGATATCGACTCGCCGGTCGATCACCGCGCAGGCAGCACGGTGCGCAGTCGCATGACGACCTCCGTCATCGCATTCCCTGGACAACAAAGATGCGCGAGACATGCTCTCGCGCGGAGTACGCGTACGCGCGAGGGTCGTCCGCAAACGAGATTCCGTCCGTACTGACGACGCCGGCCCGATTCCGTGGCTCAACGGACATCAGCGGTCGGCGGCGACCGGTGGCCAAGTCGAGCTCTTCAACCCTGAGCGGAACTTCGCGCCCGTGAGTGATCCAAATGGAATTCCCACTGGGACTCCACCGGACCACCCGTTCATCGACTGACAGTCCCGGCACCGGCCGCGCGGGGCCGCCGTCGAGTGGGTACATTCTGTAGCCATCGAAAGTCGCCACCAAAACCGTGCGACCATCGGGCGAGATGGCAGCGCCGGCGAGCGTGCCTTCGGGAGTGATCGCACGCAGCGGGCCGGCCGATACCGCGCGCACATAACAGCGCGCTGCGTGTCCCCGCTCGCTTCCGCACAACAGAAGGTTGGCGCCATCGGGAAAGAATGCCGCGGCGTCGTACGATTGCAACTCGCCCGCGTCCAGTCGGCGTGATTGGCCAGGGCCGACCGGATACAGCATCAGACGCGGAGGAACGCTCAAAACAGTGCTGAGCACCCAATGTTTGTCGGGCGACAACATGGCCACGCCGCCTTCGCCAATGCGGACCGCGGGGGAACCATCGGTCGAGCGCACCATCGATTGGTAGGTCGAGCCGGCGTCGCTCCCGCTGTTGGTGAACGCCACCATTGCTCCGTCGCGGGACATGCTCGCGTCGTTCGTTAGCTCGAGCCAGGAGTAATCCACTTCGGTCGGCGCGCCCGGTGGCTTGACGAAGAGTCGGACCATTTGGTCGTCGCGCGTGACCAGCCAGCGCCCCGAAGCAGCGACATCGTGCATGGTGAGCGTGCCGGCGCTTGGCAGCGTGAGTCGGTCGCCTCCCGCGAGCGAGACGGAGTGGATCTGATAGAATCCCGGTCCGACCGCCCCGCCAAACAGGATTCGTCCGCCGTCGGTGGACCAAGCCAGTCCTTGCAGGCCCCAGTACTCGTCGGTGAGAACGTGGTGCTTGCCATGTAGGTCGACGACTCCGACCACGCCGCGATCATCGTACTTGAGTGGATGCTCCAGGAACGCCAACCGGTCGGCCTTCGGAGACACGCGCACATCCGACAGGTAGCCGGTCGACTCGAACAGTACGGTGCCGAGCGGAAACTCGAGGCGGTCCTTGCCGTTCACCTCGTGGATGATCGCGAGCTCGGATCCGTCGGGTGACCAATCGGCTTCGCGCACGTTGGTGAGGAGCTCGCGCGGAGCGCCGCCGCCGAGCGGCATACGCGCCAGGGTTCCGTTGAACAACCGGAATCCCAAGTAGTGCACATTCACCAGCACGGCCATTTCGTCTCGCGAGGAGACTGCGAGGAGATGAGTACCGGGTGCACTCAACGTGCGTGGCTCTGGAGACTCGGACCGGATGACGTAAATCCTCGGCGTGTTGCCCTCGGCGGCGGCACTGTAGACGATCGTTTCTCCGTCTCGAGTGAAACGTGCGGTGAAAACCGCTTGGCTCGCGAACGTGCGCTGGACGAATGCAACATGATCGACAGAACTCCCGGTCTGACGCATGCGGCCGACGAGAAACGCGATCGCCGCGATCGCCGCCGCCGCGACGACCAGAATGGCGCCACGAACGCCGGGCGATCGCCATCCGGTCGCGGCTCCAGCGTGGGCCGTATTGTCCAATTGCGCCGGAACCGCGGTCGACGTGAGCGCCTCGGCGAATCGCGCCGCGGTGGCGAATCGATCGGCCGGCAATTTCTGAAGTGCCGTGAGCACCGCCGACTCTACCGGAAACGGGACGGTGCGACGCAGTGTCGCGAGCGAAACCGGCTCCGCCGTCATGACCTTCGCGATGATCGCCTGCGCGGTCGGGCCGGTGAACGGCGGCTCGCCCACCAACATCTCGTAGAGCACGCAGCCGAGCGCGTACACATCGGAGCGCGCGGTGATCTCGCGTTCGCCCAATGCCTGCTCGGGACTCATGTAATGCGGCGTGCCGAGACTCATTCCCGTCTCGGTCATCCGCGTGCCGCCCGCCGTGCTCACCGCCAAAGCGATGCCGAAGTCCGCGACGAGCGCCTGACCGTCGTGCAGTAGGATGTTCTCGGGCTTGATGTCGCGGTGGATCACGCCGTGCCGATGCGCATAGTCGAGGGCGGCAGCGACCTCTGTCGCGATGCGGACGGCGTCCGCAATCGGGAGTTGCTTCTCGCGCTTCAGGAGATCGCGAAGCGATTCACCTTCGACGAACGGCATCACGTAGAACGCGGTGCCGTCCACTTCCCCGCTGTCGATCAATCCGAGAATGTGCGGGTGCTGCAGACTCGCGATCGTTTTGATCTCGCGCAGGAAGCGTTCGGCGCCGATGACGGCCGCGAGCTCCGGCTTCAGAACCTTCAGGGCGACTTTGCGATCGTGCTTGAGATCGTGCGCGAGATAGACGGTCGCCATGCCGCCCGCGCCAAGCTCGCGCTCGACGCGATAGCGGTCGCCGAGCGCGGCGTCGAGTCGCTGCGCGTCAGACGTTGGCGTCACGAGGCTGTACGCGTCATCGCGTCGCAGCTCCAGGATGAGAGACGTGCTGCCCAAGGCGGGTGCTACTTAAAAACGGCGAGGCCGCAGCGAGCGACGCGGAGGCAACGAAGCGTTCAGCTCTGAGTGCGGTCCACATAACATGCGACTTGCGCCTCGACTTAGCGAGGCGAGGTTCGGGCTAGGCGACGTGACAACGTGTCAGGGGCGGGATACCATCCAGCGCACGTCTCCCCGTCCTCAAGCCAGGACTCCCATGTCTCGACGCTACGCCGTCATCGCCGCGCTCATCGTCGCTGCTTGCGGGCGACAGCCAACATTGTCGCCCGAACCGGCACCCTCGCGATGGTTCGCGACGTGGGCCGCCAGTCCGTTTGCCGGTCCGGCGCGTCCGCCGCGAGACTCGGTCGATCGCACGCCAACGCTGATCGCGCAAACGCTGCGACTCATCGTGCGAACGTCGATCGGCGGCGATCACGCGCGTATTCGGCTCTCCAATGAATACGGCGATCGTCCGCTCGTGATCGAGTCGGCTCACGTCGCCGTGCGCGACAGCGGAGCGGCGATCGTCACCGCCACAGACCGCGCGCTCGCGTTCGGCGGCAAGAGCGGCATCACGTTGCGGCCCGGCGCCGTCGCGCTGAGCGACCCCGTGGCACTCGACGTCCCGAGACTCGCCGATGTCGCGGTGTCACTCTACCTCGCCGATTCCGCGCGTCTCGTCACGCGGCACGCGGCCGCGCACCAAACGAGCTACGTCGGTCGTGGGAATGCGGTTGGCACACGGACCTTCGTTCCCGACACGTCGATCACGCAATGGCCATTTCTCGTCGGTCTCGACGTCACCAACGCCGCCGCAACCGGTGTGATCGTGACGCTCGGCAACTCGATCACCGATGGAACCGCGTCCACGCTCGACGCGAATCGGCGTTGGCCGAACGTGCTGGCCGAGCGTCTATTGAAAACGAACGAACCGGCGAAGGGCGTGGCGAACCACGGTATCGGCGGAAATCGGGTCCTCACATTCGGCACCGGACCGAGCGCGCTGGCGCGCTTCGATCGCGACGTGCTGATGACGCCGGGCGTGACGCACATCGTTCTGCTCGAGGGGATCAACGACATTGGCGCGAGTGCCCGCGATGGCGTAACGGCTGATGACATCATTCAAGG
>DASYSU010000332.1:0-4010 GCA_036002925.1 Gemmatimonadaceae bacterium
AACATCTCCGGGCTCACGCCGTTGGGTATCAACGTGATTCGACGCCGGTCGACGCCTTTCGATTCGAGATAACCAATGTAGGCCGGCGAGTTCACGATGAACTGATCAGCGTGGCTGTACAGAAATCGCTCGAGACGTCGCGCGCCCGCGATTGCCAATGGATTCTTGAGTTTGCCCATGTCGATGATGAACTCGGGCCACAGGTCGCGAATCTCGAGAATCAACGGTCGTCGCCGGATCGCGGCCACGAGCCACGCCGTTACCGCTTGGAAGATCGGCGGCGTCGTCCCCAAGACGACGTCGACGTCGCGAACGCGTAGCGCGGCGATCAGCGACGATGCGGCGAACGTCAGAAACGAAAGCAGCTGTCCAGCGATGCCGCGGTGCATCGAGCGTGACGTCGCGACGCGGAGGACGCGAATTCCATCGACGATCTCCTCACGACCGGTCAGTGACCCCGCAGTGCGCTTCGCCGACAAGTAGCCAAAGTCACTTGCCACGACGGTGAAGCGGTCGCCGTTTGCGATCACCCGTTGGGCCAACTCGTAATGACGCGTGCCTCCGGCGTCGTTCGGTGTGGTGAACGCCTGATGGATCAGCAGCGTGTGGGTGGGCCGCGATCCGTCAGGCATCGCGGACACCGCGTATGAGATACTGAAACACGAGCAGGGGCTCGAGCAGCCCCGCCGACAGCACGACCGCGGCCCGTTTATGGGCGGAATCCAGTCCCGATTTGTGCACCGCGTCGACGCGCAATCCGGCCTGACGCAATAGGTGTCTCGCCGTATGCTCGGTGAAGAACCGAAGATGCGTGCGATCCATCAAGCCGAACTGTGCATAGTCCCAGCGCCCACGAAACAACAACGGCAGCACGACGCGGAAATGTCGCACGTTCGGAATGCTGGCGATCAGCACGCCGCCCGGCTTGAGCAGCCTCGCCAGCCGAGATGTCGTACTCCATGGATCGACGAGATGCTCGAGGACGTCCAAGCACAGCACGACATCCAGCGACGCCGGCGCGATCGGCAATTCAATCTGCTCGATGTTGCCCTCGTAAACGTCATCGAGTCGTCCGCGCGCGATCTCGGCCGCTTCCGGAAACAGCTCGACGCCGCCCGTCCATCGGCAACGATCGTTCGCTTGGAGATACGCCAACGTGTCGCCACTTCCACATCCCACTTCGAGGACGCGGTCGACGCGACCCGCCGGCAGGAGCGGCAGGATCTGCGTCCGAACGCGGTCGAAGTAGGTCGTGGCCTTTTCGGCGTAGAGCAGGCCGAGCGTGTCAGTCATTGAACGAGTCTCAAGCAACCCGGAACCGCGCCGACGCCCGCGTCACGACCGCGCGCACATACGAGCGATCGTCGGCGTCGAGCATGTGAGTCCAACCCAGAATTCCGAACGCCGGGAGCGTTACCGCGACGACGACCGCCCGTGTCGCCAACCCGGGAATGAACGCCGCCGCCGCAAACGCCGAGGCGGCGAAACCGGCGACCGCAAACGTGCGAGCGCGAACACCTGCCGCTTGCTTCCTCGCTGGCAGCAATGTGGTCGCGACGACAAACTGCACCACCAGGTCGAGACCGCCACGCAGCATCCACGCCACGGCGGCACCCTCGATTCCCCATCGATGCGCCATCCACCAAAGCGTCGGTACGTACAATGGCAGCTCGATCAGGTGTATTCGCGCGGTGAGATCCGGCCTGCCGGCGGCTTGAATGGTCGCGAACGGGACCTGGACGATCCCGTTCATGAACACGCCGATTGCCAGCCAGCGAAGCACGGAATCGCTGTGCGCGGCGATTGATTCACCCACCCAAAGCGCGAGCCCCTCGTGCGCGAATGCGATCGCGCACAGGACGAACGGGAACAGTGTGAGGAAGATCAAGCGCATACCGCGCGAGAACAGTCGTGCGCTGCGCTGCGGGTTGGGCGTAAACGTCGATGCGATGAGCGGGAACAACACACCCGCGAACGCCCACGGCAGCATGAGCAGACGTGTCACGATCTCGAACGGCGTCACGTAGTACGCCACCGCCGCCGCACCGATGATCGTCGCGATCAGAAAACGATCGAGGTACACGAGAAATGGACCGACGACGTTGCTCACCGTCATCCACCCGCCGACGCGCAGCAGCGGCTTCACGTAGCTTGGATCGAACGTCAAGCGCCTGCGCAACTCGGGCAACTCGTGCAGACACATCCCGAGATACGCGGCCCACGTCGCGACACGACCGGCGAGCAACACGATCGTGATTGGAACGAGACTTCGTGAAAATGCGAGCGTGAGGACCGGCCCGACATATGTGAACACGCCCGACGCGAGACGCACGACATTCGCCAGGTCGAATCGCTGTCTGGCCTCGAGAACCCCGCGCAACCCCGTCGTGCTCACGACCACCGGGACCGAGAGCGCCAAGAGATAGATCGCGTTCAGCGTCTCGACACGCAGCGCGTCCGGCATCTTGAGCCCATGCTGGAGCGCCGGCGCCGCGAGAGTCGCGACGGCCGCGCCGACGAGACCAAGCAACGCCATCATGCCGAGCGCCGTCCACACCAGCGGCGGGACCGATTCGTGGTCGTCGCGACCGAGGCGCTCGGCCAAGGATTGCGTCAACGCTCGCCCGAGGCCGAGGTCGAAGATGCTGAAGTAGCCGACGACCAACCAGATCAGCGTGAGGACGCCGAACCGCTCAGTTCCGAGTCCGTGAATCAGAATCGGAACCGTGAACACCGCGGCGAGCGCCGGCGCAACTTGGCCGAACAGATTCCAGACGGTGTTGCGCCCGATCATGCTCACAGACTCGTGGCGCGCCCGGCACCCATTCGACCGGTCACTCCGTCCACGTACCCGAGAACGCACGCCCAGGCAAACCGCGCCCGCCCTTGAAGCGCTCGCACGACCACCTTGGCTGGAAGCTCGAGCAGCGCGACGCCCAAGTGAAAGCCGGCGCGATGATACCACTTTCCATATTTGCGGACCAAGTACACTCGGTTTCGCTGATGCAGATATCCGGCGCGTGAGTTGTAGTACTTCTCACGGTTCTTGTGCCGCACGACCACTCGCGTGTCGACATACGCCTTCAACCCGACGCGCGCGAGTTGGAATCCCAAGTCGGCTTCGTCGCCGTACATGAACAAATCCTCATTCATGAACACGCCGGCCTCGAGCGCGCGACGAGTGAACAACACCATCGCGCCCTGCACGTACTTGGCGCGGAGCAGTGTTGCGCCAGCCGGAATGTCGTCAGACCAGGTACATCGCCCGGTCCAGTACGAAAACCCGGCGCCGCGCGCCGCGCGCACCGAGTCCGTGTAATGACACAGTTCAACCGCCCCTACCACGCCGGCATCCGGATGAGACTCGGCGGTCTCTACGAGTCGACGAACTGCGTCGGGCCCGACCTCGATGTCCTGATTGCAGACGATAACGTACTCACATCCCTCGCCGAGTCCTTGGCGCAGCGCGTAGTTGTTGCCGCCACAGTAGCCGAGGTTCTCGTCGGTGACGTGGATCTCGACATTGGGGACGTGCGACCGGATTCGCGCCACGCAATCGCCCGGCGACGCATTGTCGAGCAATTGCAACCGGAAATTCGGGTAGTCTTGTTGTTGCAGACTGCGAATCGCGACCACCGTGTCGTCCACCGACTTGTAGTTGAGGACGGAGACCAACACGCGGGGTTCGCGGGACAACTCCGCGTCGTCCCGCAATGCGGCGAGCGGTGCACTCTTCAGAATCGGATTCACGAAAACTCTTCTTTCGAACGTACTCGATCGTTACGGCGGAGCGTTTGGCAGAGCTCGCCACTCAGCGGCTGCTGGTGATTGAGCGCGGCACTGTCAAACACCAGGCACTGCGAAGCATGCACTCTGTTCAAGATTGACGCCGCCCGGTTTGCGCCACGCAACCGATGTCATCGGCACGGCGCGGAGCGTGCGGATAGGAAGACACTTCAGCAACCGATCGACGCCGATCCGCTCCGCCGGGAGCCCGTCCGTCGTCCCAT
>DASYSU010000333.1:0-13324 GCA_036002925.1 Gemmatimonadaceae bacterium
GACGGCGGCTACGACTCCCCACACAATCGCCGCATCACGTGGAAGAACCATCTCCAGCAGGAGAGCGAGTGGGAAGGCGACATGTGGGGGAAGAACTCGGACTTCGTCGGCACGACAGAGTTTGGCGCAGGCGAGCGTAAGCCGCGTGCGATTCAACCTCCCGGCGCGTTCTACGAGTACAACGACGTTCGCATCAACCGGTTCTCCCTTTCGCTGTTGCGACTGTTCGGCACGGGTCTGCCCGACGTGCTGAAGAGCGGAATTATGGATACGATCGGGGCGTCAAAAGACTGGCGTTGGGTTCCATATGACAACTCGCAAGTCGAGATTGGCGGACGACGGATCGGATCGGTGAGTGGTGGAACCCGGTGGGGCGGTGGTCTCTGGATCAACTCTGAGGACCTGGCGCGGTTTGGGCTCCTCGCGCTCAACCGCGGCAAATGGAATGGCCGACAGCTCGTGTCGGAACAATGGTTTCGTGACGCCGTCACGCCGAGTGAGCACGGGCCCGATTACGGCTATCTGTGGTGGCTCAACACGAAGCAACGCCAATGGCCGAGCGCTCCGGCGTCGAGCTTTGCGGCGATCGGCAACGGCTCTAACACGATCTGGATCGATCCGGATCACGACATCGTTTTCGTGTGGCACTGGCACCAAGGATCTTCGATGGACGGGATGATCCAGCGACTTCTCGCGGCGGTGATGGAACCCTAGCGAGCGGGTCCCGTTGAACGCCACATCTTGACAGACAAGATGTAGCCGGCGTATGATCGAGCATCCCAATCCGAGTCAATCCGTGTCGCCTTGGCGTCAGCTCGTCCGCGGTCTGCGCACGCTGATCGATCGGCAGTCCGCCGATGCAGACGTGGCCGACGAAGTCGCGCACTACCTCGAACAGGCGGCCGCGGCTCACGTCGCGCACGGACTTTCGATCGATGAGGCGCGCCGGGCGGCTCGCCTCGAGCTTGGCAACGTGACGAACGTCAGAGAACAGGTGCGCGACTACGGATGGGAGAACATCGTCGCATCGATTCTCGCGGCGCGCGATCTCAAGATCGCCATCCGCGGCTTCATCCGCACGCCGGGTTTCACGATCACGGCACTCCTCACGCTCGCGCTGTCACTCGGCGCGAACCTCGCGATCTTCGCGGTCATCGATTCGGTCCTCCTGCGATCGCTTCCCTTCCCTGACCCCGATCGACTCATCGCGGCGTTCAATACCTACCCGAAAGCAGGCGTCGACCGCGATGGGAGCTCGGTTGCGAACTATTACGAGCGCCGTGGCCGGATAGCTGCGTTTTCGAGTGTCTCGCTCTATCGGTATGGTGCGGCGACGGTCGGCGAGACGGGGACCACGGAGCGCGCGGACATCATGCGCGTCACGTCGGACTTTTTCGCAACGCTTGGCGTTCCGCCCGTGCGCGGCCGCGCGTTCGTTGACCGCGAGATGGATGCCGGAGCGAGCGACGTCGTCATCCTGTCCAACCAATTCTGGCGCGACCGGTTCAACAGCGATCCGCGCGTAGTGGGACGGACGTTGCGCATCGACGGCGTGCAGAAGACAGTCGTTGGGGTGCTGCCCTCCAGATTCCGATTTCTTTCGTCGAAGGCGACGCTGTTTCTTCCGCTCGCGTCGAGCGCCGAGCAGCGAAGCTCGACGCAGCGGCATTCCGGAAGCAACTCCGAGATGATCGCGCGCTTGCGACCCGGCGCGTCGATCGCCGACGCCCGAGCACAACTCGACATGCAGAACGCCGAGCTCGAGAAAGACGACCCGGAGGCGAAGGTAATCGCTGACGCGGGATTCAAGACCGTTGTCGTCTCGTTGCATGGCGATCACGTTGCTTCGATTCGACCGACGCTGCTGTTGCTTCAGGCCGGGGTGCTGCTACTCGTATTGATCGCCGCGGTGAATCTCGCGAACCTGCTCTCGATTCGCGCCGGCGCGCGCGGCAAGGAGCTCATGATTCGCCAGTCGATTGGCGCTACGCGACTCCACCTCTTGAGTCAGATGTTGGTCGAGACACTCTGCATCACCATCGCCGGCGGAGTGCTGGGCGTCGTCGTGGGTGCGGTTGGTGTGCGTCTCATTGGCGTGCTCGGCGTCGAGCAACTTCCGCTCGGGGCGAATGTGGCGCTCAACGTTCGTGTCGTGGCGGTCACACTGGCGGCCGCGATTGCTCTCGGAGTTCTGATCGCCTTTCCCATTACCTGGTTGCATCTGCGCGGCGATCTTGCCGCGTCGCTGAAATCAGAGACGCGCGGCAGCACGGCGTCGCGCGCAATGACGCGCCTTCGCAGCGGCTTCATCGTCGCGCAGGTGGCGCTCGCCTTTGTGCTGTTCTCAGGATCGATCGTGCTCGCCTTGAGTCTCAGACGGGCCATGCAGACGCCACTCGGCTTTCGAGCGGATCGCGCGTTGAGCGGACGAATCAGCCTGCCTTGGACAGCCTACCGCACTGTCCCGTCGCTCGTTGCCTTCTCCGAACGAGTCGTCGGAGCAATGCGCGTTCAACCCGGTGTGATCGCCGCGGGTGTGATCACCAACATTCCGCTCAGCGGCAACAACATCAAGAGCGCCGTCAGTGTGCGAGGATACGTACCTCGTGCGGGCGAATCCCTGCAGGGACATTACACGTACGGCGTGGCTGGCGATTACTTCACGGCGCTCGGCATTCCATTGCTCGAGGGCCGGATCATCGGATCGGGCGACACCCAACGATCGGAGCGCGTGTGCGTCGTCGATGAGAATTTCGCGCGACGCTATTGGCCGCACGCGAGCGCGATCGGTCATCAGGTCTTCCAGGCCGGCGACGATACCAGCGCCGCGCGTGCCTTCACCATCATCGGCGTGGTTGGCTCGGTGAGACAGGCGAACGTTACCGAGACGTCGGCGCAGGGCGCGGTGTACTTTCCATTTCAGTGGCGCGCCGACGGCGACATCTTCCTCGTCACTCGCATTCGCCGCGATCCGACGGGCTTCGGAACGACCATGGCCAAGGTTGTGAGGCAACTCGATCCCAATCTTGCTGTCGCCGACGTGCGATCGATGGAGGCTCGCGTCTCCGACAGCCTGGAGAGTCGGCGGTCTCCGGCGCTCCTCGCCATGATCTTCGCGTCAGTGGCCTTGATGTTGGCCGCGATCGGCACGTACGGTGTCCTCAGTTACGCCGTCGCACAACGCCGACGCGAGATTGGTGTGCGCATCGCGCTCGGCGCGCAGCCTCGACAGATCGGCTCACGGTTCCTCGCGCGCGGGATGTATCTGCTGGTCACGGGCCTCACGATCGGCCTCGTTGGAACTTGGATGGTCAGCCATCTGATCGAGCGAGTATTGTTCGGCGTTACGGCGCTCGACACGACGGCGCTTGCCGGCGCAACCACTATCATCAGTCTAGCCTCGCTCGCCGCCACCGTGATTCCGGCGCGACGCGCGGCACGCATCGACCCGCTGATCGCATTGACGGCCGAGTAGTGAGAGTTTTCCGGCACTGACCCTGCAACATTGCGGTGCCGATGATCGAGGACTCTGGACGAATCGAAGCCATTTGGATCAAGCGGGCGCATCGCGGACCCATGGACGCCATGCGCGAAGCAAACTTGATCGCGGGTCGCGGCCTCGAGGGAAGCGTCGATCGCAGTCGGCGACGTCAAGTGACGCTGCTCGAGCGCGAAGCGTGGGAGCGGTGCGAGGCACAGGTTGGCGGCACGGCCGACCCCTCGCGACGCCGAGCGAATATTCTGGTCAGTGGACTTCGTCTCGCACGGACGCGAGGCCGCGTGCTCGTGATCGGATCGGCTCGCATCGTCGTCGGTGGTGAGCTCACACCGTGCGAGCGCATGGAAGAAATCGTGCCGGGACTGCAAGACGCCATGCGACCCGAATGGCGCGGCGGTGTATTCGCTCAAGTGGTCGTCGGCGGAACGATCCGCGTCGGCGATCGGATCGAATGGGAACCTGACTCGACGCATACCGACGATGCACTCGCGAAGCCGGCTGACCGCTGATTTCCGCGCCCTCGGCGTCGCGCCAGGCGACGTCGTGATGGTGCATGCGTCGGTGCGGGCCGTGGGCAAGATTGCC
This sequence comes from Gemmatimonadaceae bacterium, assembly GCA_036002925.1. GTDB lineage: Bacteria > Gemmatimonadota > Gemmatimonadetes > Gemmatimonadales > Gemmatimonadaceae > JAQBQB01. Next base: position 4,085 of record DASYSU010000333.1, read on the forward strand.
GGCGGCCCGGACGAAATCCATCTCGCCCTCAAGGATGCGCTGACGTCTCGCGGAACGTTGTTGATGTACGCCGGCTGTCCTCGGTACTGCGACGAAGTCGGTCGCGGCAACCTTACGGCCGAAGAGGAATCAGAGGTGCTCGACAAGCTTCCGGCGTTCGACGCCGAAACGGCGCGAGCCGATCGAGATAACGGAACGCTCGTCGAGTTCTTACGCACCTTTCCCGAGTCTCGCGTCAACCATCACGTGGCGCGCTTCGTCGCCTGGGGCGCGCAAACGGACTATCTCTTCTCGCGTCAACCGTGGGACTATGCCTTTGGTCGCGACTCGGCGCTCGATCGATTCGTTGAGTTAAATGGAAAGATTCTCCTGCTCGGCTGCGATCATGACACGGTGACGTTTCTCCATTACGCCGAGCATATCGTGGACATTCCGGACAAGCGCATCGCGCGATTCAAGGTTCCGGTCCTCGAGAACGGCGCGCGTGTCTGGCGCGACATGGCGGAGGTCAACACGGCGGGCGACGGGGCTCACGCCAACTGGCCGGATGGATTCTTCGCGACAATCACCGATGCTCACCTCGACGCGACGTCGAATCGCGGTGGTACCGTCGGAGATGCCCAGTCCTATCTTCTGAGCGCGCGCGAGTTGCTCGCCTTTGCGTTGCCGATGATGGCGCGCGTCGCCGCGGAACCAAAGCGGATGTAGCGCGGACGCCTACGTCAACTCGCCGAGGAGCGCAGCGCGCAGCAGCGATGCGCCCTCGATGACCATTGGTGTCGCGCAGCTGAACGCGAACCGAATCGCGTCGGCGCAATCGACACCGAACGCGTCGCCCGGTGCGCTCCCGATTCCGCGCGCCGCGAGCTGCTCCGAGAGCTCGCCGGCGTCGGAGACGCCGAGGCGACGGTAGATCGCCGGATCGAGCTCGGCCCAGAGGTAGAAGGCGCCGCGTGGCGCAAATGCTTGGACGCCGGGGACGTCGCGCAGCGCGTCGAGCAGGAGGTCGCGGCGCCGTCCGTACTCGGCGCGCATGGCGGGCAGATGTGACTGGTCGCCCGTGACGGCGGCGAGCGCGGCCCACTGAGCGAGGCTGTTCACACCGTTGATCGTGCAGCGCAGCAACTTCTGAATGCGATCCTGAAGGATCGGCGCCGGCGTGACGATGTAACCCGTACGCAAGCCGGCCATGGCGTGACTCTTCGAGAATGAGAAAATGCTCACGACTCGTTCGGCCCAATCGCCGGCGAGCGCCGCCGCGGAGTGATGGACCGCCGGCTCATAGAGGACGTCCTCGTAGGCTTCGTCGGACACGATCCACAGATTGTTATCGCGGGCAAGGGCGACGATCGCCTCGATGGCGTCTCGCGACATCACCGCGCCCGTCGGATTGTGCGGCGTGTTGATGAAGATCGCGCGTGTCGCCGGGGTGATCGCGGCGGCGATGTTCTCCGGATCGTAGACGTAGTCCGTCACCGATCGCACCGCGACGCGGACCGGTACGCCGCCGGCCAATCGAATGTTCTCGGCGACTTCGGTCCACATCGGATCGGGAATGATCACTTCGTCATCGGGATTGAGCAGCGCGCCGAAGACCACGTGGAGCGCGTGCATCGCACCGTTGGTGACGAAGATGTCGTTCGGCCGCGCGCCGGCGATGCCATTCTTGTGACGAACCTTGTCGGCGAGTGCTTTTCGCAGCTCAGGGATCCCGTCATTGGGAACGTAGTGCGTCTTTCCAGCGGCGCCGGCCGCCGCGATCGCCTCGAGAACATGTGGAGCGACGGAAAAACTGGGGTCGCCCGACTCGAATCGAATCACTTTCGCGCCGGTGGCTTGGGCGCGGAGCAGGACTTCGCGGATCTGGACGATTTTGCCGAACGAGATGTCGTCGAGGCGGTGGGTCGCGGCGAGGCGCGGTTCGGTGGTCGCGGCGACGTACGGTTCGGTGGCGGGCGCTGACATGTCTCCCTTTTATAGAAGAGGTGTTGTCTCCTTGCCGCGAGCAATGTATTCGTGATCGTGCGTTTTGCGCAAATATTTTCTGGCGCTTTTGTAGCTTTGGCGTGCAAATGCGGGGATTCGGCGACGCGTGCGTGCGAGATTTACACGTCTCGCTTGACACCCACGAACCTGACGCATATGGTGCCAGTGGGCGACCGATCGCCGACTTTCACCCGGAGACGACGGATGAAGTACATCGTGGCGGTGGTTCGACCGGAGCGGCTGAGCGCGGTGAAAGAAGCACTGTTTCGTGTCGCCGTGACTGGCATGACGATTACGCGCGTGAGCGGACATGGCGGCGAGCACGAGGTCATCGAGCACTATCGCGGCTCGTCGGTCGTGCTCGAGTTCCGCGATAAGGTGCGCATCGAGATGGCCGTGTCGGAGCCGTTCGTCGAACCGACTGTGCGAGCCATTTTGGAAGCCGCGCAAACCGGCGACGTCGGCGACGGAAAGATTTTCGTCCAGCCGCTCGAGCGAGTGATCCGCATTCGGACTGGAGAAGAGAACGTCGACGCGCTCACGCCGATCACGGCCACCGAGGTGCAGATGCGAGCGAACGAATCGCGCGAGAGGGCATCGGTATGACGACGACCGCCGTGAATTCCGGCGACACTGCGTGGCTGCTCGTCTCGACTGCGCTCGTCCTGCTGATGGTTCCGGGACTGGCGCTCTTCTACGGCGGGCTCGTTCGTGGACGCGCGGCGCTCAACACGCTGATGATGACGTTCGGTGCGCTGGCGATCGTCGGCGTGCAGTGGGTCGTGATTGGCTACTCATTGGCGTTCGGCCCTGGCCCGTTGGTGGGTGTGGGACGGTGGATCGGACTGTCGGGCGTCGGCGCCGCCGCCGGCCCGTACAGCGCGAGCGTCCCGCACATCGCGTTCGCGAGCTTCCAGGCGATGTTTGCCGGGATCACCGTGGCGATCATCTCCGGCGCGATGGTCGAGCGCATGAGATTTCATGTATACGCGATCTTTGCTGTCGTCTGGACAACGCTCGTCTATGATCCGCTCGCGCACTGGGTGTGGAGCACCGACGGGTGGCTGCACAAGCTCGGCGCGCTCGATTTCGCGGGCGGCACCGTCGTCCACATCGCCGCGGGCACCGCGGCACTCGTCGCGGCGACGATGGTCGGGCGTCGCCGAGGTGTGGGGCGTACGCCGTTGCGTCCGCACAACTTGGTCTACACGCTGACGGGAGCGGGGCTACTCTGGGTGGGATGGCTTGGATTCAACGCCGGGTCGGCGTTGGCCGCCGATGGCGTGGCGGCGAACGCGCTTGCCACGACACACGCGGCAGCCGCGGCGGCGATGATCACGTGGCTTCTGATTGATTCGTTGCGCACCGGCCAAGCGACCGCAGTTGGCGGCGCGACGGGCGCTGTTGCGGGACTCGTCGCGATCACGCCCGCGGCCGGCTACGTGACGCCGCTCGCGGCTTTGGCGATCGGCGTCCTCGCGGCGTGCGCGAGCTACGCGGCGATTCAGTTGCGCAATCGCACGCAGATCGACGATGCGCTCGACGTGTTCGCGTGCCACGGCGTTGCGGGAATCGTCGGCGCGCTCCTCACCGGCGTGTTCGCGACAACGGCGGTGAATCCCTCCGGCGCGAACGGATTGTTGTCCGGCAACATCCGCCTGTTCGGTGTGCAGACACTCGCGGTCATCGTGACGATCGCGTTCACCGCACCGCTGACGGCGCTTGTTCTGGGACGGCTCGCGGCAGTTGGTTCGCTGCGCGTGCCGCTGCCCGACGAGCTGACCGGCGTGGATCTCAGCGAGCATGGTGAGCACGCGTACGACGACGCGGAGATCTCGACGTCGGTGGTGGACGGCGTGCGGATCGGCGAGAGCGTGGTGCTGACGCGCGTCGCGTAGCTGTCGCGGTCGAGCTCGCGGTCGCGCTTGTCGGGTGCACGTCGTATGATTTCGGTGTCAGGTTCGGCCGACGCCACGGACGCTTCCAGAGGTAAGGAATGCGCGAGATCATTTTCGGCGGAGCAAGCACTCTCGACAACTTTTTTGCGCGCCCGGATCACGGCGTGGACTGGCTCAGGTGGAGCGATGAGGTGGCGCAGTTCATGTCGGATTTCTGGCCGCGAGTCGATACGGTCATCATGGGCCGAAAGACGTATGAGATCGCCGCTACGTCGGGGCAGGGCGCTGGATATCCAGGCGTCGCGAACTACGTGTTTTCGCGTTCCTGGATCGCCTCGCCCAATCCGGCTGTCACGCTGGTCCGAGAGAATGCCGTCGACTTCATCCGTCGACTTAAACAGCAACCGGGCAGAGACATCTGTCTCATGGGCGGCGGAGATTTCGCGCGATCATTGTTCGAGGCGGATCTGATCGACGAGGTCGGCCTCAACGTCCATCCCGTCCTGCTTGGCGAAGGCATACCAGCCTTCCACCGGATGTCGCACCAGGTCAACTTGGAGCTGAAGGATGTCCGTCAGTTCAAGACTGGTTGTGTGCTTCTCACGTATCGCGTGGCCAACAAGGCCTAGCGTCGCGGACCGCTGCAATGACGCGCTCCAATCTCCTTACTGCCGCCGTACTTGCTCTCGTCTCACGGCCGGCCTTCAGCCAAGCGAGAGTAGTGAGCGCTCCGTCCGAACCATCGTTGCTCAACTTGACGACGGGCTGGGCGCGCGCCTCGACGCTCGGCGATCTGTTGGCGCTGCGAAATCGCTCCGACTATCTCGAGCTTCGGGTGTGGCGCGGGTTCGGAGCAGCGGAGACACAGGCGATTGTTCTCCGCCGAACCGACGGTCACTGGTCCGCGACTCTTGGTCGAGTCATCCGATGCGAGATTCAAATTCCAAAATCGGTCGGTGACACCGCCTCGACGACGACCATGCGCCATTACGCCGCCGAAGCACGACGACAGTGCGGGACATCAGTCGCCGACGTGAGCGCGGGCTCACGAATCATCACCGCTGATACGCTGGTCGTCCAGCAGCTCGAAGTTCCAGAGTCGGAAATCGAAACGGTGTGGAACGATGCGCTGAGTGCGGGAGTACTTCAGCTACCAGGGCGCGTGAAGCGAAGTGGGACGGTGGACGCCGCTATTACGTATGTGGTCGAACTGCGCCGCGGCGACGAGTATCGAGCCACCGAAATCGAAGAGCTCGAGCGACCGGAAGTGGAGGCGGACACGCAGGTCAAACAGATATACGCCGCCGTCCGGCGTCTTCTGCCACGATAGGGCGCTCACGACAGAGAGGACTAATCGCAATGCTTCCGTATTTCGAGCAGCCAGTGTGGCGCATTGGTCCGATTGCCATTCATGCGTTCGGCGTCGCCGTAGCTGTCGCGGCATGGTTCGGACTCACCCTCGTTCAGCGGCGCTTCAGTCGTCTTGGGCTCGATCCGGTCGTCGGCCAGCGACTCGGCGGATGGATGCTTCTTGGCGGCCTCCTCGGCGCACATCTCTTCTCCGTACTGTTCTACTTCCCGCACAAACTGCGCGACGACCCGTGGCTCATCGTTCGTGTCTGGGAAGACATCAGCTCATTCGGAGGCCTGCTCGGCGGAATTGCCGCGGCGCTTCTCTTCTTCGCCACGCGTGAGCGCGGGGAGAACTGGCAAGCGAGGATCGCTTATCTCGACGCGATTGCGTTTGTCTTTCCGGGAGCTCTCGCGATCGGGCGGGTTGGATGTGCTCTCGCGCACGACCATCCCGGAACGGTGACAACGTTCCCGCTCGCCATCAGTCTCAGAACCAACGCAGCGCTCGACTACCTGAGTAGCGTGTACCGCGATGCGGGCCGCGATCTTCCACAAGGCGCGTCGACGATGGGTTTTCATGATCTCGGACTCTACGAGTTCCTTTTTCTCTCGCTCATTGTTGTTCCTTTTTTCATCAAGTGGGATCGCCGCCGTAGGCCAGCTGGGTTTTTTCTCGTGGCGTTCGCTGCGCTCTACCTTCCCGTTCGCTTCGCCTTCGACATGCTACGCGTCGCGGATATCCGCTACGCCGGCCTCACGCCCGCCCAGTGGGTCGCCGCAGTGGCGATGGCCGCGTTGCCATTCGTCGCGCTGCGTCGCCGCAAGCTGGCATTCGCGATTACAGGTGTCGTGATTCTTGCCGCGGGCTGGGCGTGTGTCGGAGGCAGTCGTTGACTTGAACCCCGAGTTGTGCCGCACACTCGAGCATCGTGGTGGGCGCGATGGACACGAATCTATCCCCGGACTTGCAGAGCTTGCACGATCAGCTCGACGCGGCTGAGCGCGATGCGCATGCGCTCGTGGCTGGGTTGACTCAGGAACAAGGCATCTGGCAACCGCAAGTCGGATCGTGGAGCATTGCCGAATGTCTTGACCACATTGCAACAGGGAATCACGTGTATCTCGCGGCGATGCAGGAGCCGGCTGCTCGTGCGAGAGCGCGTGGCCAATTCCGATCTCGCCGGGTAAAGCCTGGATTGATCGGTCACCTGTTCGCGCGCAGCTTCGAGCCGCCGCCGGCATGGTGGTCTCGGCGAAAGGCGCCGCGCAAGATTCGACCGCGCGCGGAGCGATCGCTGGCCGAGGCTTTCGCCGACCTCGTGGCGTCGCAAGGAGACTTTCGGGCTTTTTTGTTTGCGCAGGCCGATCTCGATCTCACGAGCATACGATTCCCAAACCCGTTCGTCCGCGGTATTCGTTTCAGTATTGCGACAGGCCTCTATGTCATCACCGCCCACCAGCGACGTCATTTGTGGCAGGCGTGGCAGGTCCGGCGCCGCCTCGAGCGTGCTGGATGACATGACCGACCCGTACGATTTGAACCGCTTCGTCCGCGCGCAGGACGAGAGCTACCAGCGGGCGTTGACGGAGCTCGAACGCGGACGAAAGCAGTCGCATTGGATGTGGTTCATCTTCCCGCAACTCGACGGTCTCGGATCGACTCCGATCTCGAAGTTCTACTCGATCAAGAGTGAAGACGAAGCACACGCGTATCTCGCGCACCCCGTCCTAGGCCCGCGGCTCACACAGTGCGCCGAGGCGATCCTGGCCGTCGACGGAAAATCGGCGACGGCGATCCTGGGATCTCCAGACGATTTGAAACTGAGATCGTGCGCGACGCTGTTCGCTCACGTCTCTCCGCCAGGATCTGTGTTCGAGCGAGTCCTCGACAAGTTCTACTCAGGCGAACGCGATCCCGCGACGCTTCGTTTATTGGCGTCGCGCCGATCTCCAGATTAGCTTACGAGCATGTCGACTTCGCTCACCTCTTCTCTTCGCGCCATCAGCATGCGCTACGCCCGGGCCCATTCGGTGCCGAGGCGAGCTTTGTAGTTTCGTCATAACGCCTTAAGGTTTCTGAATCCGGCCCCAGGTCTCTGACTTGGGGCCTTTTGCTTTTATCGGAGGTAGTCCCATGTCCAAACCCCTTTACATCACAACGACGATTCCGTACGTCAACGCGCCGCCGCATATCGGTTTCGCGCTCGAGCTCGTGCAGGCCGACGTCGTCGCGCGATATCATCGGCTCGTCGGCCGCACCGTACGACTGCAAACCGGCACCGACGAGAACGCGTTCAAGAACGTCCTCTCGGCCCAGGCGCGCGGGATTGCCGTGCAGCAACTGGTCGACGAAAACTCGGCTCGCTTTCACGCGTTGGCCGACTCGCTCGACGTGTCGCTCGACCACTTTCAGCGGACCACCGATCCCGCGCATCACCGAGCTGTCGACGCCTTCTTCGCTCGGCTTCGACCCGATGACGTCTTCTCGGCCGACTACAGTGGCTTGTATTGCACCGGATGCGAGGACTTTTATCTCGAGACGGACGCTGAGCGTGGCCGTTGTCCGGAGCACGGCACGGCGCTCATCGAGATCGCGGAGCACAATTGGTTCTTCCGCTTGAGCGCATATCAGGCGCAACTGCATGACCTCATCGCGTCGCGACGAGTGCGTGTCGTTCCAGATGCGCGCGAGCGAGAAGTGCTCAGCTTCATCGAGCGCGGCCTCGCCGACATCTCGATCTCGCGCGATGCGGCTCGTTCGTCAGGCTGGGGTGTTCCCTACCCGGGCGACCCGACGCAGGTCGTGTACGTCTGGATCGAGGCGCTCGTCAACTACCTGTCGGGCCTCGGATTTCCGGACGCCGGCGACGTCGATCGTTTCTGGAACCGTGCCGCGAGATGTCACGTGATCGGCAAGAACGTGTGGAAGTTTCACGCAGTGTACTGGCCCGCCCTGCTGCTGTCTGCCGGCCTTCCCGTGCCCGACCAGATCGTCGCTCACGGGTTTCTCACGAGCGAGGGACGAAAGATCAGCAAGTCGAGCGGCGACGCGCCTGATCCGATCAAATACGTCGAGCAGCTCGGCGCCGATGCCGTGCGACATTTTCTGCTGCGACACGTACGCCCATTCGAGGATGCTGATTTCTCTCGCGCGCGGCTCGAGGCGGCCTACGACGCTGACCTCTCACACGGCATCGGCAATCTCACATCGCGACTCACGGCACTCTGTGCAAGCGCGAATCTGTCCGCGGTTTCTCCGTGCTTGCCACCGGCGGCGCCGGCAGGTTACCACGAGCACCTCGAATCGTTTCGGTTCGATCTCGCGCTCTCGACGCTGTGGGACGAGATCGCGCGACTCAACCGAGAGCTCGGCGTCGCGCGACCGTGGGATGACATCAAGCGAGGGCGAGTCGCCGAGGCACGGGCGACACTCGAGCCTCTCGTCGCACGGTTTCATTCCGTTGCGTATTGGCTCTCGCCCTTTCTGCCGCGGACGGCCGATCGTATTCGTTGTTCGCTCAGGTCGACGCCTATCCGACGATCGGCGCCGTTGTTTCCGCCGCGTGACGAGCTGAAGCAGCAGGTGCTCTAGTCGATCGCGCGAGGAATGCCGCTAGACGCGATGTGTCCTCGTTTACGACGCTGAGTTGTCTTTGTCGTCGGACGGCGGACGGCCTCGGATTCGCGACAGGGTTCCGCTAACAGATTGCACGGCAATCGCTTTTCGATCGGCGATCGCTTGGGCGCCAAATCTGCGTTCGCCGTCTGCATGATCACGCCCTCGCCTACTCGAGTCGGCGCGATCGCCGCAGTATCTCTCCTCTCGATCGCCGGCTGCACGTCGGCGAGCCTCGGCGTATCGCCCGAAACGATTCTCGCAACCGTCATCGCGAGCATTCCGTCATCAACAACGACGACGAGCTCTGGTCGGACCGCTCCCGCAGGCCGACGAATTCCGAACTCCCCGCCACCGTCACCCGCCGCGGTTCGGGTGCTCCGAACC
>DASYSU010000334.1:0-1663 GCA_036002925.1 Gemmatimonadaceae bacterium
CTAGTTGCTGGTTGCTGGTTGCGAACCGGAACAACTGGCCGCGGAACTCACGGGATGCGCTGAGTATCACAGTGTCGAGTTACTTGACGCTCGAGGCGTCCCGAGGGGAGGTAAAAAAAAGAGTTCACTCGTCACGCCTCCACGTTGTTCTGCGCCGATCCATTCAAATCCGTGGTGATCCGCGGCCAGTTTGCTGATACTTGCGTGGCGAGACGATCGATAGCGCCACGCCAGAGCGGAGCAGGATCCGTCGGCGCCATCGGTATGTCAACCAGCACCAGCAACCAGTACCAGCAACCATGAAGCTCACCTTCCTCGGAACCGGTACAAGCTTCGGCGTTCCAAAGGTAGGGTGCTATTGCGACGTGTGCCGGTCGCCGGACCCGCGCGACAAGCGGAATCGCGTCGGCGCGGTGGTCGAAAGCAATCGCGGCACGCGCTTGCTGATCGATACACCGCCCGAGTTGCGCTTGCAGCTGATCGCCGCCGGCATCGATCGTGTCGACGCCGTGGCGTTCACTCACGAACACGCTGATCACACGCACGGGATCGACGATCTCCGTGCGATCACCGTGAATCGCGAGGCGCCGCTCCCGATCTACGGGTCCAAGCAAACGCTCGACGACCTCGCGAAGAAATTCAGATACATCTTCGACGACGCGATGCGGCCGTTGCCCGGGACGTCCAAGCCCGAAGGCAAGGCGCACGTCATCAAAGCGGGCGATGCGTTCTCCATCGCCGACCTGGACATCACAGCCGTCGGCGTGCCGCACGGAAATGTCACAGTCTTTGCATACCGGATCGGACCGCTCGCCTACGTGACCGACGCGAAATCGATTCCGCCCGACGCGATCGAGTTGCTGCGCGGCGCGAGCGTGCTGGTCATCAATGCGCTGTTTCGCACGGAGCACCCGACCCATCTCAGCTTTCCTGAAGCCATCGAGGCGGCACGCGAGATCGGTGCTGAGCGGACCTATCTGACACACCTGACACACGACAATTTTCACGCCGACCTCGAGGCCGAGCTACCACGAGGCATCGCACCGGCGTTCGACGGACTCACCGTTCGCATCGACTGACATGACGCTTCGGATCGATTACACGAACATGATGGGCGACGTCGTCGACGGCGGCGTGGCCGCGGCCGATTGGTCTGCGGCGCCCGAGGCCTTTCGTCGCGCGCAGTCGGGGTTCAACCGACGACGCGATGCGGGCGAGCTGGGATTCCTCGCGCTTCCCACGGACGAGGCGCTGCATCGACAGTCGACCGACTTCGCGGCCAAGACGCGCGGCCAATTCGACGACGTCGTCGTGCTCGGGATCGGCGGGTCGGCGCTCGGCCCCATCGCGCTGCGCACGGCGCTCCTCGAGCCATCGTGGAACGCGTTGACCTCGGCGGAACGTGGCGGCCAGCCGCGCCTGCACGTCCTCGACAACGTCGACCCACACGCGATCTCGGCGCTCCTCGCGCGCGTGTCGCTCGAGCGCGCACTGTTCGTGGTGACGTCCAAGTCGGGCGGAACGGCCGAGACGATGGCGCAGTATCTGATCATTCGGGAGCGTCTTCTGCAGGCCAAGGTCGACGTCGGAGCGCACGTCGTCTTCGTGACGGATCCCAAGAAGGGCGCACTGCGACAGATCGCCAATGCGGAAGGAATCGCGG
>DASYSU010000335.1:0-12883 GCA_036002925.1 Gemmatimonadaceae bacterium
TTGACCTTCAAAATGGTTCCCTTTGTCCTCGGCGGGTTGGAACCGTTAGCGCGACATCGTGCGAAAGCGTGAAGAACCCGCCAATCAAACGGAGCACATAAACGATCGTCAGCGCCAGTCGCGCACTGCGTTCCTCCGTTCCACCGTTCCACCGCTCCACCGTTCGACCGCTCAATTGCTCCGAAGCGCATCGAGTGGACTGACCCGCAGTGCCCGGCGCGCGGGGAGTGCGGACGCCACCGTCGCAACGAGGACCAACAGCACAGCGGTCAGAACCAATGACGGCACGTCCACGGGAGGCACGCCGACGAGCATCGAGCGTATCGCCCGGCCCACGCCGGCCGACACGACGAGACCGATTGCGAGTCCGACGAACGTCAACCGCATTCCCTCCGACATCACGAGCGCAAGCACCGAGCGGTTCTCGGCACCGAGCGCCATGCGGACGCCGATCTCGAAGCTTCGTTGCGTCACGCCGTATGAAATCACACCATACGTCCCGATCCCCGCGAGCAAGAGCGCGAGCGCCGCGAAGCCCGCGAGCAGCGCCGTGTTGAAGCGGCGATTCGACACCGACGTTCCCACAACTTGGTCGAGCGTCCGCATCTCGGACACCGGGATGTTTCGATCCAGCGAGTGAACGACGTTTCGCAGCGACGGGGCGAACGCGGACGGGTCACCGCCCACTCGCACGATGATTGCCATGCTGCGCGGCGTGAAGTACGCGCTCTTGCCCGATTGCGCGTGCGGAAAGAACATCGTCGGCTCGGGAATGTCACCGAACCCGCGCATTTGAATGTCGCCGGCGACGCCGACAACTGTCATGAGTGGCGAGTCGCCGGCGAGTCTGAACCGCTGGCCGACGGCATTCTTTCCGGGCCATGAAAGCTCCGCGAAGCGTCTACTCACGACGGCGACAAGCGGCGCGTCGGCCGCGTCGCTCGCGGTGAAGCCACGCCCCGCGATGATCGGGATGCCGATCGCCTCGAAATATCCGGGAGTCGCCTGCTGCGGCACGGCTTGCGGCCAACGACCGTCGGGATAGTTGCCGCCCTCGGGACGAAATCCCCATAAGCCTCCTGCATCAACAACGGGAAGCCAGCCACTCGCGCCGGCCGACTTGACGCCCGGCAACGCGCGCACTCGGTCGAGCAGTTGCGCGAACAGAATCGGCGTCCGCGCGTCGTCATACGCGTTCGCCGGTAACGCGATCTTCGCCGTGAGAACGCCGTGAGGTTCGAACCCGAGGTCGGCATGTTGAAGATTCCACAGGCTACGCAGCAGCATTCCCGCGCCCGACAACGTCACGACCGCGAGTCCGATCTCGGCGACGACCAACGTTCGACGCATGGCCCTCGCTCCACCGCGCGAATCGACCACACGTCCACCGTCCTGCAACGCCTCGGCGGTGTTTCCGGTTGCGGCGCGACGAGCTGGAATCAGTCCAATGAGAAGCCCGGTGATCGTTGCCACCACGGCGGCAAACGTCACGACTCGCCAATCGATGCCGACCGCGTCGAGTCGTGGTATCGAGGCCGGCGCGAGCGCGATGAGCGCGCGGTCACCCGCCCACGCGAGCAACAATCCAAGTCCGCCACCAATAATCGCCAGCAGTCCACTTTCGCTCAGTACCTGACTCACGAGCCTGAATCCCGACGCGCCGAGTGCGCTTCGCACTGCCATCTCTTTGTGGCGCGTCTCGCCGCGGGCGAGGAGAAGATTCGCCACGTTGGAGCACGCGATCAGCAATACGAAGGCGGCCGCACCGAGCAGCGCGAGCAGGTACGGCTGCGTCTTCCCGACGAGCTCCTCGGTCACGCTGGTCAGGTGCGGGTGCAACGGCGCCTTGGGGTCGAACTGGGCGGGATACGTTCGCATGATGCGCTGCGCGATCGTCGTCGCCTCGGCGTACGCGCGTTGCAACGGCACGCCGGGTTTCAGTCGGCCAACCATGAACAAGTAGTGATTGTTGCGATCGTCGAGGCTATCGAGATTGAAACGCGTGAGCGGCATCCACACGTCGGTCCGTGTCTCGGGGAAATCGAATCGAGGCGGCATCACGCCGACCACCGTGCGTGGAAAACCCTCGATCGACAGCTTGCGGCCGACGATCGATCGATCGCCGCCAAATCGACGCTGCCAGAGGCCATAGCTGATAATCGCCGTCGGCGCGCGCTTCGGCACGAACTCGTCGGCGGCAAATCCGCGACCGAGCAGTGGTGCGACACCCAGCACGGGAAAGAATTCTTCACTTCCTCGTACGACACGAACGCGTTCCGGTTCGCCGCCGTCGGTCAGCGTCCCCTCCAGTCGCGTGTAGGCCGCGAGTCCTTGGAGTGTGCCCATCCCGTTGTGGTAATCGACGAAATCCGGCTGCGACGTGAGCCACTGGGGCGGCTCGTGTCCGAACAAGAACAGGCGCTCGGCGTGTGGATAGGACAGCGGACGGAGCAGAATGCCGTTGACGACGCTGAAGATCGCCGCGTTCGCGCCCACGCCGAGCGCGATCGTTGCAATCACGATGGCGGTAAAGCCGGGACGCCGCGCCAAGCTGCGCGTCGAGTATGCGAGATCCTGCACGATCGTTTCCATCACGGCGTCTCCCGAGAAGAAAGAGTGCATGTGTTCCGCCGTCGCCGAAACCGCGACGTCGGCGAACGTGCGGAGCCACAGTAGCGCGATCGACTCGCCGCTCGATCGAGCGACGGCAAAGCGGTCTCGATGAAAGTCCCGCATCGCGCGTCCGTATCGCGCACGAAAGTCCGCCGGGTAGAGTCGCAGCAGCGCGCGATATAACCGATCGTCTCGATCGGTCATGCGCGCGCCGGGCTGATGACATGGTTTGCCTCGGCGATCCGCATGAGCGCGCGAAGTCGCGTCATCTCGGCGGCCAGCACACGGCGCCCGAACGGCAACAGGCGATAGTAGATGCGCCGCTCGTCGTCGTTGCCCGCGACCGACCGCGGTCCGCTTTCGTCGACGAGCCCCTCGCTCTGCAGTCGGCGGATGTGTCGATAGAGATTGCCCGCCTCGAGCGCGATCTGGCCGCCCGTGTGTGCGACGATGTCCTGTCGAATCCCGTAGCCGTGCCGTTCTCCGGCGCTCAGCATGGTCAGCACCAGCAGCTCGATCGGCTTGAGTGGGAGCATCTCTTTCGGATCCCGCTCGAGTGTGAAACGCGTCATCGAAACGACCTGTGTTTGGGCCTGGTAGCGTCTATACTCATCTTGAGTATAGACGTAGACACCACCACCGGCGCAATGGTTGCCGACTCGGCTTCTGGGCCCCCATCTTTTGTCCATGCCGCCACATCGCACGCTCGTCCAGATGCGTTTCGCCGACACGGACGCATACGGCCACGTGAATAACGCAAGCTTCGCCACCTACGCCGAGGTCGCGCGGCTTGACTTCCTGGCCTTCCTCGGGAAGGCGATCAGGTCATTGATTCTTGCCAGTCTGACGATCGACTTTCGACGCCAGCTGTCGTACGGCGAATCGGTTCAGGTGGACACATGGGTCGATCGGTTCGGTCGAACGAGCATCACGCTCGGTCAGTCTATACACGGCGACGGAAAGCTTGCGGCAGACGTCCGCTCCGTCGTGGTGCACTTCGAATACACGACGGGGCAGCCGATCGAGCTGACGAGTGAGATTCGCGACGCGCTCGCGCCGTTCAAAAAGAGGAGGGACTCGGGCGATTGAGCTCGGCGAACGCCGGCTCAAACTCTGGACGCGGCCGGGCTGTCGAATAATCCATCGGCACAGGGCAGGTTCTTCACTTCACCGCTCGAGCCATGGATTCGTTTCTCCTCGATGTCCGATTCGCTTGGCGCTCGCTCGCCAAAGCACGCGCCACCACCGCGATCGCCATCCTGTGCTTGGCGCTCGGCATCGGCGCCAACACGGCGATCTTTTCGGTCGTTCGCGCGGTTCTTCTCCAGTCGCTGCCGTATCGCGATCCGTCGCGATTGGTCAAGCTGTACGAGACGTATACCTCTCGTGGGGAACAGCACACCGGTTCGGTGGCTCCGCCCAATTTCCTGGAATGGGGGCGCCAGCGTCAAATCTTTGATGACGTCGCCGCGTATCAAGTCAGCTTTCGCGATCTGGGCGACGCCGGCGACCCCGAGCGACTGCGCGGACTTCGCGTCACACCGAATCTCTTCGATGTCCTCGGCGTGAAGCCAGCGCTCGGTCGTGCGTTCCAAGCGGCCGACGCCGAGCCGGGGGCGCCGGCCATGGTCATTCTGAGCGACGGATTGTGGCGACGACGCTTCGGCGCGGATCCGGCGGTTCTCGGCTCGCAGATAACTCTTAGCGGCGTCAAGCACACTGTCGTCGCAATCATGCCGTCCCGGTTCGCATTTCCGATCGCGACGACGCCGACGTCAATCTGGATTCCGCTTCGATGGCCCGATATCGGCGGCGCGACGAGTCGGTCGAATCATTCGTTGGAGGTCATCGCGCGCCTCACGAACGGCGTCGATTCCGCGCGTGCCGCCGCCGACCTGCGCGTCCTCTCAGGGCGCCTCGCGCAAGAATTTCCGAGCGCGCAGAACGGTCGAGGCGTTTTGCTCATGAGCCTTTCCGGCAACATCGTCGGAAAGATTCGGCCGGCGCTGCTCGTGCTGCTCGGCGCCGTGGGACTCGTGCTGCTGATCGCGTGCGCCAACGTCGCGAACCTGACGTTGGCTCGCGCGGCCGGCCGCCGTCGAGAAATCGCTGTTCGTACGGCGCTCGGCGCGGAGCGCGCGCGAATCGTCCGGCAACTGTTGACGGAAAGTACACTCCTCGCGCTGATCGGGGGCGCGCTGGGTCTTCTCGTGGCGTGGGGCGCACTGCAACTCTTGCTCGCCCTCGCCGCGAGTATTCTTCCGCGCACCGACGAGATCGGGCTCGAGGCACCGGTGCTCCTCTTCACGACACTACTCGCGCTGCTCACCGGCATCGGCGTCGGAATCATGCCGGCGTTGCAGACGAGTCGCGTCGATTTGCGTCCCGACCTGAGCGACGGCGCCGGCAAGTCCACCGGCGGCGCGGCGCGCCAGCGAAGTCTCAACGTCCTTGCTGCCGCCGAGATCGCGTTGTCATTGGTGTTGCTCGTCGGCGCGGGACTGATGATCCGCAGTTTCGTCGCGCTGCTCGACACCGGCACCGGGTTTCGGTCGGACCACGTGCTGGTGTTCCACGCATCGGCGCCGAGTGGCGTCACGGTTGCCGACAGCCTGCGTTACATACAGTTCTACGAACCGGTGCTCGAGCGCCTCCGCGCAACGCCGGGAGTTCGGTCCGCGGGCATCATCAGCACACTTCCGATTCAGGACGGCGCGACCGATCGGTACTTCACCATCGTCGGTCGGCCAGTCGATAGCACATCGGGTCACCGACCCGACGCCCAGATGCGAGTCGTGAGCGGCGGGTACTTTCGCTCGCTCGGTATTCCGGTGTTGGCAGGCCGCGACGTCGATGATCGAGACATGGCCGCAAGCGAGCACATCGCGATCGTGAACGACGAACTGGTGCGCCAGTATTTCCCGGGCGAGGCTCCGATCGGAAAGCAGATCGACATGGGCACCGGACCGCTGACGATTGTCGGCGTCGTGAAATCCGTCCGACAAATTGGTCTCGATCAGCGGGCGCTCGCCGAGTTCTACTTGCCGGCGACGCAGGAGCGATACAACACGAACGCGATGGCGTTCGTCGTCGCCACCTCGGGACCGCCCGAAACATTAGCCCGCGCGGCGCGCGAAGCGGTTCACTCCGTCGCGCCGCGCCAACCGATCTATCAGATCGAGACGATGGACGACGTGATCGCGACGTCGCTGGCGAGCCGCCGCCTCCTTCTCACACTGCTCGGCACGTTCGCCTCCCTCGCGCTCGCGCTTTCGATGGCCGGCGTGTACGGCGTGATGACGTACGGTGTGTCACAACGCACGCGTGAAATCGGAATCCGCATGGCGCTTGGCGCTCGCGCACTCGACGTCACCACGATGGTGCTCCTGGCGGCTGCGAAGACTACGGCAGTCGGCATTGCGTTCGGGTTGCTCGGCGCGACCGTATTGGTGGGCGCTTTGCGCGTCATGCTGTACGGAGTCGGCGCGCACGATCCGCTGACATTCGTCGTCGCGCCGGTGATCATCGCCATCATCGCGCTCGGGGCGGGAGCGGTTCCGGCGATCCGGGCCGCGAGGATCGATCCGCTCGGCGCGATGCGGGCGGAGTGAACGGTAGAACGGAGGAACGGAGGAACGGAGGAACGGTGGACCGGTGGACCGGTGGAACGGTGGAACGCAGTGCGCGACTGGCGCTGAGGATCGTTTCTCTGCCCAGTTGGATTCGCCGGTTCTTGCACGCTTTCGCATGATGTCGCGCTAACGGTTCCAACCGCCGGGGACAAGTGGAACCATTTTGAATATCAAAACGCGCGAGAACGCGTGAAAAACTCCCAGAATCAATCCCTCCCATTTGCGTTTGCAATTAGCGGACATTCGCGTGAATTCGCTGCAATTCGCGTTTCACATTGTTCCCTCTGTCCCCGCCGAACCTGGTTCGCAATTGCTGGAACGCGAATGACGCGAATGACGCGAATATCCGCGAATGTTCGCGAATCAAACATCGGAATGACTTGACTCTGATCGTCCGTCGATGACCGTTCCACCGTTCCACCGTTCCACCGTTCCACCGTTCTAAAACACGACCGGTTTCTTCACCGTGATCGGCTCGAGCCCGGCGCGCTTTGCTTCGGTGTTGAATACCGGTAATTCCGTGCTCAGCACCTTCTGCAACAGGTCCGTCTGCACCTTGAGCTCCGATTTGAGATCGCTGAAGATCGGATACGCGCTGGCGATTGGTTTCGCATCGGGGTTTGACACGACACCGAGCAGCGCCGCGAGGCGGTTGTTGACCTTGATCGGGAAGTTGAGCGGATCCTGCCCGCTCTGATTCTTCACCTGATAGATCTCTCGCTCGACGGCGCTCAAGTCGTTCGTCAGCTTGTCGCCGGCGGTCTTGAGTTGCGCGTCTTGCGACTTGCCGAGCCGATCGGCGACCTCGCGCTTGACGTCGCGGATCTGAATCACGGCGCCGTTCGCCTCACTCACCTTGTCGCGCAACTGGATCGCCAGGGCGAACTGTGCTTGCAAGTCGGCGTCGGTCGCCGAGTGCGTCGGGTTGCGCTTGACGACGAGTGGCTGCGTGACGGTCTTGCCGTCGGCCGTGAGTCGCACGACGTATTTCCCCGGCGGTGCTTGCGGACCGTTCGTGTTGCCACCCCAGAGAATCATGCCGGGGAATGTGACGGCGGACGCGTAGCGCTGATCCCACATGAACGTGTTCAGCCCGGCGGTTTTGGCGACTGCGGCGTTGCCGAATCCGCCACGACCGCGGCCACCGCCGCCCCCACCACCCGCGGCCGAATCGGCGCCGGCGCCGCCTCGACCACCACGGCCGGCGGCGTTCGTTGTGTCAGGGTACGAGCGAATGACCTGACCCTTGTCGTCGAGAATCTCGATGCGAACGTTCTGCGCCGGCGTCTTGAGCATATACTGAATCACTGCCGGTGAGGATGCGCGAATCGCGTCGGCGGGCTTGAAGAGAATCGGATCGCTCCCACTCGCCATTGCACCACGATACTGACGCAGCGGCTCGATGTTATCGAGGATGTAAAAGCCCCGGCCGTGCGTCGAGATTGCGAGATCGTGTCCGACGACGATCAGGTCGGCGATCGGAATGTCGGGCAAGTTGAGCGACAGCGATTCCCAATGGTCGCCGTCGTCGTACGACAGATAGACCCCATGCTGCGTCGCCGCGTAGAGCATGCCCTTGCGCGTCGGATCCTCGCGCACCGCGTGCACGAAGTCATCGCCGCGAATGCCGGTCACGATCTTCGTCCACGTTTTGCCGAAATCGTGCGTGCGATAGATGTAGGGCGCTTTGTCGTCGAGCAGCGGACGCTTGACCGCGACGTACGCACTCGCCGAGTCGAACGCCGATGCGTCGATGATGGAGACGCGACCGAAGTCTGGCATGTCCTTCGGCGTGACGTTGCTCCAGGATTTGCCACCGTCCTTCGTGACGCTGATGATGCCGTCGTCCGATCCGGTCCAGATGACGTTGGTCGTTCGCTTCGACGGGCCGAGCGCGAAGATGACGGCGTACACCTCGGGGCCGTTCATGTCGCGCGTGATCGGACCGCCGGACGGACCCATCGTCTTCGGATCGTGACGTGTGAGATCGGGACTGATGCGCTCCCAGCTTTGGCCGCCATTCGTCGTCTTGAACAGGTGCTGCGACGATGCATAAAGCACGTTCGGATCGACGGGCGAGAACATGATTGGGTACGTCCATTGCCAGCGCTCTTTGAGCACGGCGGATTCTTCGCCCGAGAACATGCGCGGATACGGGCTCACCTCGCGCACCTCGCCCGTGCGGCGATTCAGCTTCGTGAGGAAGCCGCCACCATTTGCGTTCGTGCCCGAGTAGAAGACGTCGGGATCTTTGGGATCGGGCGCGATGTAGCCGTCTTCCGAGCCGCCGGGACTGTACGTTGCCGGCGCGCCGCCGCGTCCACCGCCGCCGCCACGTCCGCCGAATCCGCCAAGTCCCGTGTTGCTTGGCACGCATACTTCGCTCGCATCCTGCTGCGAGCCGCAGATGTCGTACGGAACGCGTGGTGTGGCGACGACGTGATAGAACTGGCCCGTCGGATAGTCGCGCGACGTCCACGTGCGATTGTCGCTCGACGCGTTGTACGTGATTGCGCCGCCGCCGTCGCTTGCGTGCAGCACGTGATCGGTGTTGTCGGGATCGATCCACAAATCGTGCGAATCGCCGCCGGCGAATTGCGCTTGAGCGAACGTCTTTCCACCGTCGAGCGACCGATAGGTGCCGACGTTGCCGATGTAGACGAGATCTTTGTTTTTCGGATCGGCGAAGACGTGCGTGTAATAGAACGCGCGTTGCCGGAAGCGCCGCTCGTTGTTCACCAGCGCCCAGGTCGTGCCGCCGTCGTCGGAGCGGAAGAGGCCACCGTTCTCGTTCTCGATCAGCGCGAAGACGCGATTCGGATCGGCCGCCGACACGGCGACACCGATCTTGCCGTCCATGCCCGACGGTAGACCTTGGGCCCGCGTGATGTCGGTCCACGTCTCGCCCCCGTCGGTCGATTTGTACAACCCGCTGCCCGGGCCGCCGCTCGACATCTGGTATTCTTTGCGGTACGCCTCCCACAACGCGGCGTACATGATGTTCGGATTGCTGTGATCGATCGAAATGTCGGCGCTACCGGTCTCGGGACCTTTGTACAGCACCTTCTTCCAGGTCTTGCCGCCGTCGGTGCTCTTGAAGACGCCGCGCTCTTCACTCGACGTACCATATTTGCCAAAATCGGCGACGAACACGATGTTCGGGTCGGTCGGATGGATGCGGATACGCGAGATCGCATCAGAGTTCTCGAATCCAACGTGCGTCCACGTCTTGCCGGCGTCGGTCGACTTGTAAACGCCGTCGCCGGGCATGATGTTGCCGCGAATGCACGACTCGCCCATCCCGATGAAAACGATGTTCGGATCAGACTCGGCGACGGCGACCGCGCCGACAGAGGCGCTCTTGATTTGTCCGTCGGTGACCGACGCCCACGTCTCGCCGCCATCGGTCGTTTTCCAGAGACCGCCGCCGGTTGCCCCGAAGTATCCGACCTTTGGTTGGCCTTTGACTCCGCTGATGGCGATCGAACGGCCCCCGCGTTCGGGTCCAACGCTGCGCCACCGATACGCTTTTGAGAGGACACTGTCGATTGGCAGGAGCACACGCTGGCGGCCGCGTTCGGCAGCGCGCGTGAGATTGAAAACGGTCGTAACACCGGCGAGCGCCAGCGATACGGAGATAGCAGCTCGAGCGTACTGACGGGTCATGAACCAGCTCTCCATGCGAGGGAGGGAGGGGAACCAAGTAATCTTGCGTTCCCGACCCTCCCTTCGCCATGAGCGGTTGCTGGTTGGTGGTTGCTCGTTGCTCGTTCAAAGCAGTTACCAGGAACCAGCAACCAGTCACCAGCACCCGTATTCAGTTCGATCCGGGCGCGTGGAGCTGCCCGCGAATCTCGCCGCCTGGCAGATCGCCGGGCGTGTTGGTGACCGGCGCGACTCCGTCGTTCGTATGCACGTTGACGTAGGCGCCGCCGCTCCGCATCGCCGCGATGAGTTCCGCGAGCGGGTGACCTTTGAGTGGGCCAACGAGATCGGCCGCGGTGAAGTGCCCTTCCGCCAAAACGCCGTCGTGGCGGCCGCTGCCGAGCGGTCCAGGCACAGGTGCCGTGCTCGGGAAAAGCCACTCGACGATGGGTCCATTCACTCCGGCAGGAGCGATGTGGATGTGCGCCATGAATGCGTTGTCGATGTTCGACGCGATCAACGTGTAATCGACGGACGTGCCGTCGTCGCTCACGCGGAAGATCGCTTGACCCTGGCCTTGACTTGCGTTCGGCGGATTCTCGTCGGCGCCGTCGAGATGGGTTCCGAGGTTGTTTGCCGCGGATCGTACGTACAGCGGCGTCCGAATCTCGACGCCCGTCGGTGCGGGGCGATCGGAAGTACATGCTGCGACGAATGCGATGGCCGCAGCAAAGGAAAGAGATCGGTTCATTCGCGTCATCAGTCTTCCTCCGCGTGATCATGTGATCGTGCGCTTGCGATCGGTCGACGCGCCGCGCCGCCGATAGACCATTCACAAATGCAGAGCCGAGGACGACGGTTCCTCAAAATCGGCCCGATGCCATCGGCCTGATCCGGCTCCTCGCGCGCAAAATTTAGGCAAAGTGACCGGACGAGCAGGGCACTCGCTCGTGCAGAATGCAACGCGCCTGAGCTCGGTAAAATCGACTCTTGTGAACGGTTGTTTCAATCGCTAACGTCGCCGAGTCCCGTTGGCGGCTCGAGAGAGCCGCTACGAACCGCTGCGCTGACGCGGCGCCTCCCTGATTACGCTCATCGCGTTTAGTTGAGCGCGACCACTATCGCTGGAGATAGGCATGTCGCTTCGCACCCGTACGTTGTTCAGTATCACCGCGCTGGCTGCACTCGCCGCGTGTTCGACCGAGAATACGCCGACGGCGGTCACCGGCGGCAGCGCGTCGCGCGACGGGAGTCCGGCGACCGGCGTCGAAATGCGTTTCACGCACGCGATGGTTTGTCCGACTGCTGGGCCGAATGCGGCGCGGTGTCACTCGTGGGTCCGTATCGATCCGTCGTCGGGTAGGCCGTTGGCGGCCGGCGGCCCAAGCGGATACAACCCAGCCGATCTGCGAGCAGCGTACAACCTCACGGCAACCGGTAGCAGTAGCCAAGTGATCGCCATCGTCGATGCCTTCGACGATCCGAACGCTGAGGCCGATCTGGCGGTCTATCGCGCCCAATTCGGACTGCCTGTTTGCTCGACAGCAAACGGCTGCTTCAGAAAGGCCGATCAGAACGGCGGAACCAACTATCCGTCCGGCGATACGGGTTGGGCCGAAGAGATTTCGCTCGATCTGGACATGGCGAGCGCCATCTGCCCAGGCTGCAAGATCCTTCTAGTTGAGGCGAAATCGAACTCGTTCACTGATCTGGCCGCGGCCGTCGACAGGGCAGCGACGATGGGCGCTACCGTCATCTCGAATTCATACGGCGGCACCGAGTTCTCCACCGAGGGTAGCGCCACCTACAACAGCCACTTCAACCACCCGGGCGTCGCGGTCACCGTCAGCTCAGGCGACAGCGGCTTCGGCGTGGAGTTCCCCGCAGCCTCACAGTATGTAACGGCTGTCGGCGGGACGAGTCTTTCGAGATCTTCCGGCGGTCGTGGTTGGACGGAGTCGGCGTGGAGCGGCGCAGGCAGCGGTTGCAGCCGTTATATCCCCCGGCCGTCGTGGCAATCGGGCATAGATTGTCCGAATAACAGGGCTGTTGCCGACGTTTCCGCCGTTGCTGATCCGAATACCGGCGTCTCCGTCTACGACTCGTACGGTGTAGGTGGCTGGCTCGTGTTCGGTGGCACCAGCGTTTCATCT
This sequence comes from Gemmatimonadaceae bacterium, assembly GCA_036002925.1. Lineage (GTDB taxonomy): Bacteria > Gemmatimonadota > Gemmatimonadetes > Gemmatimonadales > Gemmatimonadaceae > JAQBQB01. The sequence goes on from DASYSU010000335.1 coordinate 12,044, forward strand.
CCGATCATCGCGTCGGTCTATGCGCTGGCCGGAAATGCCGGGACCGTCAATTATGGGTCCTTCCCGTACTCGCATACATCGTCGCTGTTCGACGTCACGTCCGGCATCAACGGACATTGCCACCGAACGCAGACACTCTGCACCGCGGGGATCGGCTGGGATGGTCCCACCGGCCTCGGGACGCCGAACGGTTCGGGAGCGTTCTAGCGCACGTCCAAAGGCTGATTAGAGAACTCCGATACGAGATGGGCCCGGCCAAACGGCCGGGCCCATTTCTTATTCGCCAAAACGACAGCAGGTCCTTCGCTGCGCTCGTGACGACCTGGGATTGTCGACTAGAACACCACCGAGCCGGCGTCGATCGTCTTCAATCCCTTCGACCGCAGCAACACGTTGAGCTTCGCTAAATCATTCTGAATCACCGCCTGCAGCGCGGCTCGCGTGTCTTTCACCTGCTTCGCCAGCACGCCATCCACCTCGCGCTGCTGCGCCGTCGGCGTGAAGTCTGACGCTGAGATCCCGCCCGCCAAATAATTGAGCTGCCCGCCGAGCTTGACCGGATACCGCACCTCGTCCTGCCCGCGACCGGTCATGCGCAGATCGACGATGTTGCCCTCGACCGTCATAAACTTGTGCTCGACGGAATCCGCCGGGCCGCGGACGTCCGCCGGCGCATTGAGGGCTTCAATCTGCGCGCGCACGTTCTCGATCGTGTTGAGCATGTCGGCCGTCGAGTTCATATCGCTCTGCATGTTGGTCAGGAGCGCGTTCGACGCACGAATGTCCGCGTCAGTGACGGTCGTGTTCGGATCTTTGAGCACGTCGAGCGGCTGGCTGAAC
>DASYSU010000336.1:0-27723 GCA_036002925.1 Gemmatimonadaceae bacterium
TCGTGCTCGTGGCCGTTCCCGCGCCCGAGCCGAGCCCGGCGAGCAGCGCCGCCAGTAAGAGAACTGTGAAGACGTAACCCGGAACCGTCAGCCACTCGATCAAGCGAACCGACGCTCGGCTCACCGCCCACGCGGCGACGATGCCGACGACGATCCACTCGGCCTGCGATTTGTACGCGCCCGTGGCAAGCGTCCTGACGTCGGTTTGGCCCGCCGAGTACACGATGGCGAGGCCGTACAGCGACAGCAGCACAGCGGCGGTGACCAGCGACAGATCGACGTTGATCCGGCGGCTCGTCGCCATCAGCCTGTATTCTGGATGGTGTTCGCCACCTGCACGTGCAGATAGTGCCCGATGATCTTCGTCGCCAACCCGGCCGACGTCGCGCCCTCGAAGGTCACGTTTGGAACCATGACCACGACGACAATCTTCGGCTCCTCCGCCGGGGCCATGCCGGCGAACCACGCGAAGTAGAGCGGCTTGCCGTTCTTGTCGAACTTGAGGGTCTGCGCGGTTCCTGTCTTGCCGGCGACTTTCACTCCTTTGATCGCCGCTGCCGCTGCCGTACCGCCCTCCTGGACGACGCCCATCATCGCCTTGCGCAGTGTCACGAGCTGGTCGGGCGAGAGCGAGACCACCTTGTTTCGCTTCGCAGCGCCCTGGCGAATCATTGGCGTCGGCTCGCTCCCGTCGGTGGCCAACGCGCTGTAGAAGCGAGCCATGTTGAGCACCGTTTGCGCATTCTCGCCTTGCCCAATGGCGAGATTAAGTTCCTTTTCGCCGGGGGTCCAGCCGCGCGCGCCGTACTTCTGATTGAAGTAATCGGGAAAGCTGGTCGGGAACCGTGGGCGACTTTCTTCCGGCAAATCGATGCCAGTTCTCTTATCGAAGCCGAGTCCGATGCCGCCGCCGACCAAGCGGGACAATGTGATTTTCTGTCCGAGCTGGTAGAAGTAAACGTCGCACGATTGGGCGATCGCGTTGGACAGATCGAGGCTGCCGTGACCTTCCTTCCGCCAGCAGTGCCACACGCGGTTTCCGAAATAGTAGAAGCCGGTGCACGGCTGCGGCATGCGCGTCTTGAAGTCGATCAGGCTGTCCTGCAGCGCGATGACGGACGTCGCCAGCTTGAACGTCGAGCCCGGTGGGTACTGTCCCTGAAGCGCCTTGTTGTACAGCGGCTGCCGCGGGTCGGTGTTCAATGAATCGTAATATGCCGACGAGACGCCGCCGACGAACCGATTCGGGTCGATCGTGGGCGAGCTATACAGCGCCAACACTTCACCCGTCTGAGGGACCATGGCGACGACGGCGCCGGCGAGCGTGTCGGCGAACAGCTGATGGATGTATTCCTGAAGATCGAGATCGATGTTCGTGTAGAGCGGCGGACCTTCTTGCGGCGTCACGTCCTCGCGCGCGCGGCCATTGAGCACGATTCGGTTGCGGGCGTCGACCTCGACGAACTGCACACCTTCACGGCCGCGTAGCTGCGCCTCGTACTGTTTCTCGAGTCCGGTCTTACCGACCAGTTGTCCCGGCTTGTAGCCCGAGCCGGCCAAATTCGCGAGCTCGCGTTCGTTGATTTCGCTGATGTAGCCGACGAACGCGCCGACCGCCTCACCGTCGGGGTAGATCCGCTTGGGCGCGGACTGAATGATCAGGCTCGGGAACTGGATGCGATGCTCCTCGAGTACCGAGACGACATCGAACGACGCATCCTGAATGATCACCGCCGGCCGCGTACGATCGCGCCGAAAACGATTGATCGCGTCCTGAAACTGCTTGTTGGTCAGTTGGATCGTGCTACGCAACTGCGTCAGCGTGGCGCGCAGCGAATCCTCCGATTGCGCCAACAGCGCGACGGAGTATCCCACCACGTTCTCAGCGATCGGCTTGTGGTTGCGATCGAGAATTGGACCGCGCGGCGCCGCGGTCGGAATCTGTCGGAGACGATTCTCTTCCGACTGGAGCGAGTACTGCTGGTTGCGCAGCACCTGCGTGCGGAAGAACGCGCTGAGCAAGAAGATCAGCACACCGCAGACGATGACCGCAGCCGCACGGCCCCGTCGGACGACGTCGTTCGGATGAAAGCTCATGTCGTTCGCACCTCCATCAACGGCTTGAGCAGCGACAGCGCGATCACACCAGCCACCGCTGTCACCGCCGCCGCGAGTGGAGACCAGACGAAAATCTGCATCGCGAGCTCGGGATCGATCGCCCGATGGCCAACGATCAGGAAGATCAGATCGAAGATCCATTTGGCGAGGAACAGAAAGAATCCGTTCAACGCGAGGTTATCAGCGAAGAATACTGCTTTGAGCCACGACGCGCCGAATCCAACGATCGACATGGCGAGCGCGGCGGCGCCAAATGGGCTCACGGCAATCGAATCGGCGACCAGCCCGAGGAGAAAACCGTAGACGGCGGCGGCGCCTGGCCGAAGACGCACCGACCCGAGCAGCAACGCGACGATCAGGAAATCGATCGACGCCCGCCAGGCGAGCAGCGGTCGAAGGGTGTAGTGGAGGACGATCAGAATCGCGCAGACGAGCATCGTCCGCACGGCGCCGGTCCAGTTCATGTCGGAGACTTGCGAGTGGTATCCGGCCGAATCGAATCGCGTCGTGCGCGCGTCGTGTCGCGGCGCTGAACCGGTGCCCGTGCCGCTCCGGGGAGGATTCCAGCGGCGCGATTCGCGCTATCGGGCGCCTCGGGCGACACGAACGCGCCGAGCGAGCGACGAACCGAGTCGATCGTGGCGCGGCGGACGGAATCCAATGCGGCCCTCCGCGCCTGCGCCTCGATGAGCGCGGCTTGTCGCGCGATTGAATCGTTGGCGGCGGCGATGTGTCGCGTCGCCGAATCGGCGTTGACGGCGACGCCCCACACGTTGCCTGTTCCCTGCGTGACTCGCTGCGCCGTGAGGACGAGCACCGTCGTAACGCGTGAAGGACTGACCGCGGGGCGTAGCAGATACGTGCGCGTCCACGGCTCGGTCGTCTTGAGCTCCGAGACGACGGTCCCGATGGTGATGCCGCGCGGGAAGGTACCGCCAAGCCCCGAGGTGAAGATCTGCGTCCCGGGCTTCAGCTGGACGCGTGTGGGCACGCCGCGGAGCTCGAGCATGTACGCCGCTGATCCGCGACCGGTGTGCGGATACACGATGCCGAACGCGGAGGCGTCGGCCGACATCGCGCTCGCGCGAAAATCCGGGCTGGTGTAGAGAATGGCAACGCTCATCGTCGGGTCGGCGGTCTGCACGACACCGACGAGGCCTTCCGGCGCGACGACCGGGTTGTAGCGCTGCACGCCGGCGACACTACCAGCGGTCAGCGTCATGTTTGTGACGACGTCTTCGCTCGGCGCTGCGCTGTGAACTGCCTCGGCGGGGACGAAACCCCACTCGAGTCGCGAGCCCAATCCGACGATCTTACGAAGTTGCTCATTCTCCACGAGGAGCGCGTGCTCCTTGATGCCGCGAATCGCGCCCGAATCGGCAACGAGCTGTCGCTGTTCGCTGGTGACCCACGCGCTGCGCCAGCGCTCGGCGCCTCGCTGCAGGCTGACCAGCGGCGCGACGACCGAGCGTCGCAGCGCACTCGCGACCGGCTCGCGATCTTCGTCCTTCAAGACTACGGCGATGAGGGACAAGACGACGCAGCCGACCAAAAGGCCGGCATCGACGCGACTTCCATATCGTGCCGCCGTTGCCACCGACTACCTCACGTGCTGAGGACCGACCAGTACTTCTCCTCATCGTCGAGAATCCGGCCCGTGCCGCGGACAACGCACGTGAGTGGGTCTTCATCGACGTGAATGGGGAGACTCGTTTCCTGACTCAGGAGCAGATCGAGACCGCGAATCAGCGCGCCGCCGCCGGTCATCACGATGCCGCGATCGACGATGTCGCTCGCCAGCTCGGGCGGCGTGATCTCGAGCGCGCGTCGCACCGCGTCGACGATCTGTTGGATCGGCTCCTGCACCGCCTCGCGGATCTCGCTCGAGTGCACGCGCACTGTCTTCGGAATGCCGGAGACCAGATCGCGTCCCTTCACTTCCATTTCCCGCTCTTCGCCCACGGGCGCTGCCGAGCCGATATTGATCTTGATCTGTTCGGCCGTCGGCTCGCCAATGAGCAAATTGTAATTCTTGCGCATGAATTGCACGATCGACGTATCGAGCTCGTCACCGCCCGTGCGAATCGAGGTATCGCTGACGATGCCCGACAGTGCGATGACGGCGATCTCGGTCGTTCCACCGCCGATGTCGATCACCATGTTGCCCGTCGGCGTCTCGACCGGCAGTCCGACGCCAATTGCGGCGGCCATCGGCTCGGCCACCATGAAAACCTCCTTCGCGCCGGCGCCCAGCGCCGAGTCGCGAACGGCGCGCTTTTCCACTTCCGTGATACCCGACGGCACGCAGACGATGACGCGCGGCTTCACCTTGAAGACGTGGTTCTCGATGATGAGCGTCAGGAAGTAGCGCAGCATCTTCTCGGTCACGTCGAAGTCGGCGATGACGCCGTCCTTCATAGGCCGAACGGCGATGATCCCGTCGGGAGTGCGTCCGAGCATGCGTTTGGCCTCGAGCCCGACACCCTTGATCTTCTTGGTCTCGCGGTCGATGGCGACGACTGACGGTTCGTTCAGGACGATTCCCTCGCCTTTGACATAGATGAGGGTGTTTGCCGTGCCGAGATCGACGCCAATCGCGTTTGCCGGAAAGAGCGATCCCGCTTTGTTAAATGGCCAGCGCATTGATTACAAGGTATTGAGGCATCAGAACTTACGCAATGAACGCACTAGGCGACTCGCACGGTAAACCGAAGGCTTCCGCGACACCGGGATAAGTCACTTTGCCTTCCGTCATGTTCAGTCCTTTGAGCAAAGCGGGATTATCACGGAGCGCCTTCTTCCAGCCTTTGTTGGCGAGTTGCAGGGCGTACGGCAGGGTGGCATTGGTCAAGGCGAGCGTCGATGTCCGGGGTACGCCTCCGGGCATGTTGGCAACGCCGTAGTGGATGATGTCATCGACGACGTAGGTCGGGTTTTCGTGCGTCGTGGCGTGGATCGTCTCGACACACCCGCCCTGGTCTATCGCTACATCGACGATTACGGCGCCAGGTTGCATCAACTTGAGGTCTTCCCGCCGAATGAGCTTGGGTGCCTTGGCTCCCGGGATGAGCACCGCGCCCACGACCAAATCGGCCGTTTCGATCTGCTCGAGGATATTGTGGCGGTTCGAGTGGATCATGACGCAGTTCGCGGGCATGACGTCGGAGAGGTAGCGGAGCCGTTCCAACGATAGATCGAGAATGGTGACCTTGGCGCCCATGCCCGCCGCGATCTTGGCCGCGTTGATGCCGACGATCCCGCCACCAAGAATCACGACCTTGGCCGGCGCGACGCCGGGAACGCCGCCGAGCAGCACGCCGCGACCGCCGTACAGCTTCTCGAGGTACTTCGCTCCCTCCTGCACCGCCATGCGTCCCGCAACCTCTGACATTGGCGTGAGCAGCGGCAGCTCGCGCGTCGGGAGCTCGACCGTCTCGTACGCGACACACGTTGCCCCGCTGGTGAGGTGGGCGCGTGTGAGTTTCTCGTCGGCAGCGAAATGGAAGTACGTGAAGATCAGCTGGCCGCGGCGCATGTTCGGCCACTCGCGCTCGATCGGTTCCTTCACCTTCATGATCATGTCGCTGTCGCGCCACGTCGTCGCAGCGTCGGGGGCAATCTTGGCGCCGACCGCGGTGAATGCTTCGTCGGGGAACCCGCTTCCGAGCCCAGCTCCCGTCTCCATCAACACGGAATGTCCAGCGCCAACCAGCGACTCGGCGCCGGCTGGAACGAGGGCAATACGGTTCTCGTTGGTTTTGATTTCTTTGGGAACGCCGATCTTCATCGTAGCGATATGGCTGAATGGAGGGAGACGTGTCTGACTGGCGCTTGGAAGGTAACTGGAGCCGAATTACAAAGCGCCTTTCGGACCCAGGCTCACTACGCTCATCTGGTCGGGATCGAAGAACTCCCGCGCCACGCCCGCCACGTCTTCCACCGTGATCGCGTCGATCAGCACGAGGAGCTCGTCGAGCGTGCGATAGGGCTCGCCGTATAACTCCACCGATGCAGCGCGATACATACGAGAGGACACACTCTCGAGCGATAACGTAACTTGGCCTTTGAGCTGCTGGCGGCCCATGGCGATCTCCGACGCGGGAAGACCTTCCCGCGCGACGGTGCGGAGCTCGTCGCGAATTGCATCGAGCGCGGCACCGGCTGATTCAGGAGCCGTCGCGACGTACACGCCGTGCATTCCGCTGTCGGCGTGGAACGACTGGTAGGTGTAGACCGAATACGCGAGCCCCAATTCCTCGCGCACCCGTTGAAAGAGGCGCGAGCTCATGCCGCCGCCGAGCAACATGCTGAGCAACAACAAGGGGAAACGTTGCGGGTTGCCGTGCGCCACGGCGCGTGTGCCGGCGACGATGTGAGTCTGGGCTCCCTCGCGGGGCACGTGGTGCGATCGCGGCGGCTCGGCGCGCGGCGGCTGCGCAACGAGTGGCGACGGATCGCCGGCGTCCGCGGCAAGCCAGCCCGTTTCGTCGAGGACGTCCAACAACCGATCGTGCTCGACGTTGCCCGAGGCCGCGACAACCAAGTGCGCGGGATGGTACGCCCGCCGATGTAACTCCTTCAGCTCGCGCACGCCGAGCGTCGCAACCGTGTCGCGCGTCCCGAGGATCGAGTAGCCGTAGGGATGATCGCCCCAGAGAAGCTCGTTATGCAGCTCGAAGACGAGGTCGTCGGGCGTGTCCTCGACCATTCCGATCTCCTCGAGGATCACCTTTCGCTCGAGTGTGAGATCGCTCTCGCGCAACGTCGGATGGAGGACGATGTCGCCGAGCACGTCGGCGGCTTCGCTCAAGTGCTCGTCGAGGACTCGGCCTTGATACACGGTGTGTTCTCGCGACGTGTAGGCGTCGAGCGACCCACCCAACGCCTCGAGCGAGAGGGCGATTTCATGAGCGCTGCGGCGCTCGGTCCCCTTGAACACCATATGCTCGAGGAGATGCGAGATGCCCATGCGGTCGCGCGGCTCATGCAGTGACGCGGCGCGCACCCAGGCGCCAATGGCAACCGACCGTACTCCGGGCATGTGCTCCGAGAGTACGGTCAGTCCATTCGCTAGAACGGTACGGCGAAGCGCCGCGTCGGCCGCTACGACTCCTCCCACTGCTCCGTCACTCACTCGCGACGCGAGCGTTCTCCGCCGCGACCGCGCGGGCGCCCGCCGCGTTCACCGCGGTCACCGCCTTCGCGACGAGGACGTTCGCCGCCCTCTCCGCCGGTGCCGCCATTGTTCTCCGGCTCGGGCATTCCTTCGGGACGTGGAAGCAGCGCCTTCATCGACAGGCGAAGACGTCCGCGCTCGTCGCGATCGATCAGCTTGACCTTCACGCGATCACCTTTCTTCACGACGTCTTCCGTCTTCTCGGTGCGCTCGTGACGCATCTCCGAGATGTGGACGAGCCCCTCGGTGCCTGGCATGATCTCGACAAACGCCCCGAACGGCGTCGTTGTCTTGACGGTTCCCTCATACGTCTCGCCGACAACCGGCTCGGCGGTGAGCGCCTGCACCATCTGACGTGCACGTTCCATGGAGTCGCCGCCGACGGCGGCAATCGTCACGAGACCGCTGTCATCGACTGTGAGCTCGGCACCCGTCTCGTCTTGAATGCCGCGGATCGTCTTACCCTTGGGACCAATGAGGTCGCCAATCTTCTCGGGGCTGATCTGCAACGTGACGATGCGCGGCGCGAACGGCGACAGATCGCCACGCGGCTGCGCCAGCGCCTTGTCCATCTCGCCGAGAATGTGGAGTCGGCCTTCTTTCGCCTGGGCGAGCGCTTCCTTCATGATGCTGAGATCGAGCCCCTCGATCTTGATGTCCATCTGGATCGAGGTGATGCCCGCGCGTGTGCCGGCGACCTTGAAGTCCATATCGCCGAGATGATCCTCGGTGCCGAGGATGTCGGTGAGGATCGCGTACTTCTTTCCTTCCTTGATCAAGCCCATGGCCACACCGGCGACGGCGCCGCGCATCGGGACGCCGGCATCGAACAACGCGAGCGAGCCGCCGCAGACAGAGGCCATCGACGATGAGCCGTTCGACTCGAGCACGTCGGAGACGATACGAATCGTGTATGGGAATTCTTCAAACGCCGGCAACACGCCTTGCAGCGCACGCTCGGCGAGATTGCCGTGACCGATCTCTCGGCGCGAGGTGCCGCGCATGGGGCGTACTTCGCCGGTGGAGAATGGCGGGAAGTTGTAGTGCAGCATGAACGACTTCGTCGTCTCCTGCGCTTCGTCGATCGAATCGAGACGTTGGACGTCGTTCGCGGTGCCGAGCGTCGCGGCAACGAGTGCTTGTGTCTGACCGCGCGTAAAGAGCGCCGATCCGTGCGCCCGTGGCAGCACAGTGGTGTCGACCGTGATCGCGCGGACTTCGTTCGGCTTGCGGCCGTCGACGCGATGCCCCGAGTTCAGCACCTGCGCGCGGAGCTGATTGTATTCGACGTCGCCCAAGAGCGCGTGGATGTCCTTGTCGGCATCCGGGAAATCGGCGAGCAGTCCTTCGGCGACTTCGCGCTTTACGCGCTCGATGGCCTCGATACGTCCGTGCTTGTCCTTCTGATTGAGCGCTTCGGTGATCTTGCCTTCGGCGAGGCTTTTGACCTTGACCTGAAGGTCTTCGGGAATCTCCGCCTTCGTCCATTCCATTTTTGCCGGACGATTGTCCATTTGCTTCAGCAGCTCATTCTGAATGGCGATGAGCTCGCGGATTCCCTTGTGTCCGATCGTGATCGCCTCGACGACGTCTTCTTCCTGCACTTCGAGCGCTCCGCCTTCGACCATGACGATCGAATCCTGCGAGCCCGCGAGCACGAGCTCCATGTCGCTGTACTCGAGTTGCTGGAAGGTGGGATTCAAGACCCACTTGTCCTGGATTCGTCCGACGCGCACGCCGGCGATGGGCGCTGAGAACGGGATTTTCGACGCGTTGAGCGCGAACGACGCGGCGACGAGTCCGAGGACGTCGGCATCATTTTCTTGATCGGCCGAGATCACGTAAATGAAGACTTGGACTTCGTTCTTGAAGCCTTCGGGGAAGAGCGGCCGGATGGAGCGATCGATAATGCGCGCCGAGAGGATTTCATTATCGCTCGGGCGGCCTTCGCGCTTGATGAAGCCGCCCGGGATCTTTCCGGCGGCGTATGTCTTCTCGCGGTACTCGACGAGCAGGGGGAAGAAAGGCAGCGGTGATTGGTTGTCGCTCACCGTGACGGCGGCGAGGACCATCGTGTCGCCAAACTGAACGAGTGCTGATCCGGAGGCCTGCTTGGCCATGCGGCCCGTCTCGATGACGAGCTTCCGCCCTGCAAACGTCTTCTCAACGCGTTGCATCATTGCTGGTTTGCCTGGAAAGCCTGTAGGGGATAACAAAACGCGCGGGCTGCAACCATTGCGCCCGCGCGGCCATGCTCATACTCGAATTAGTACCGGAGGCCCAGTTCCTGGACGATCTGCCGGTATCCGTTGACATCCGTACGCTTCAGGTAGTTCAAGAGACGGCGACGACGTCCGACCATCTTGAGGAGTCCACGACGACTGTGGTGGTCCTTCTTGTGGAGGCGGAAGTGATCGGTCAGATAGTTGATCCGCTCGGTGAGCAGCGCGACCTGAACGCGGGACGATCCACTGTCGGTCTCATGCGTCCGATATTTTTGGACGGTCGAACTTTTTTCGAAAGCCATGTCCTGACGTTTCTCTGATTCTCAAGCCGCGTTGGCGGCGTTCGTTGTGCGCATTATGTGATAGCTGTGAATCGTAGCGGTTTACTAACGTGATGTAAAGGGGGCACTTACAGGTTCCACCGTCATGCGCCGAAGAGGTGACCGATCCAGTCGAACACCTTTGCAAACCCGGCTCGAGTGTCGTTGTACATCACGATGACGAAAAGCAACGCGATCGCGAACAGCCCGAACCGGAGGATGTACTCGCGCGTTCGCATGCTGAACGGACTCCCCTTCGCCGACTCCAGGACGTTGATGAGGATCTGTCCGCCGTCCAGAATAGGGATCGGAAGGAGGTTGAGCACCGCGACGTTAATGCTCAGCAGGGCAATCAGATAGAACAACTCATCGACACCGTTTCTCGCGGCGCTGACCGACGCGCGCGTGATGGCGACCGGCCCGCCGAGCTCCTTCACCGACACACTGCCGGTACCAATGTCGTGCAACACCTTGAAGACGGCGCCAGCATTGGTGCGCGTGATTCGTAAGCCCCACGCCACTGCGGCGCCGAGGTCGAGCGATTCCCGAATCGATGGATCGCGTGCCGCCGCGCCAATCTTTCCAACCATGTGTTCGTGGCCAGTCGATGGGTCGGGCTCGCTGACGGGTTTCGGCGTGACGGTCAGCGTCTCCGTTGCGGCGCCGCGACGAACGACGAACGTGATCGCTCGATTCGGTGACGCGCCCACCTGAGCGACCATGTCACTCCACGAATGCACCGGTTGCCCGGCGACGGCAACGATTGAATCCCCGCGTTGGAATCCCGCGCCCGCCGCCGGCTCGCCAGCGAAAACAGAATCGATCACCGGCGGCAGATAATAGACGAGGCCGTCCGCAACCTGTTCAGGCGTGACATTCTTTCGATTGAACGGAACTCGAACCGCTTCTCTCTGCGTCGTGATCGTGATGACATCGGAGCTGGCGAGAATCTCCTTCCGCACATCATTCCACGTGTGAACTGGTGAGCCGTTGACAGCTCGGATCGTGTCACCGGGGTGCAGCCGGGACAGCCCAGGCGCCTCGGCGATCTCGCGCACGCTGCCAATCACTGTCGACGGGTAGATGACCTGTCCGTAATGGAACGCAAGCGCGGTCGCGACGACGATTGCCAACACAGCGTTCATGACGACGCCGGCGATCATGATGACGATCCGCGCCCAGAGCGGCTTGCTCTCGAACCATCGATCCTCGGGCACCGGCTTGGGACCGAACGGAATCATCGCATTCGGATCGTAGCCGGCGTCGGTCTGCGAGCGCGCGGTTTGCTCCTCGTTGCCGCCCTCGAGGAATGCCGTTTCTGCGTCGTGGCGCGACGCCATCCGCACGTAGCCGCCCAACGGGAGCCAGGCGAGGATGTATTCGGTTTCGCCGCGGCGGAAACGAAAGATCGACGGACCAAAACCGATCGAGAATCGCGGGGCGTAAACGCCGACGGCCTTCGCCGCAATGAAATGGCCGAGCTCGTGCACGAAGATCACGAGCCCGAACACCAGAATGGGAGCCAGAATCGCTAGCATGCAAACCCTTCCTGAACGAAGCGGCGGGCGGCGGCGTCGGCGGCGAGGATCGCCTCGCGAGTGTCGCCTGGTAAATCCCCAAGTGCATCGAGCGCGCCCGCGATCCCTACGCCGATGTCCCCGAAGCGGATTCGTGCATCGAGGAAGAGCGCCACGGCCGCTTCATTGGCCGCGTTGAACACGGCCGGCGCGGCCCCGCCCTTCCGCCCTGCCGCGACGCCGAGCGAGAACGCCGAGAATTGCTCGGCGCGGATCGGCTCGAACGTGAGCGGAGAGAGCGCAACGGGATCGAACTGAGGTACACCGCTGTCCGAGATGCGGTCCGGATGCGAAAGCGCATAGAGGACCGGCAGCTCCATACTTGGTACCCCAAGTTGTGCCAACACACTGCCGTCAACGAACTCCACGAACGAGTGAACGACGCTTTGCGGATGAACCACCACCTCGATTCGATCGTACGGTAGCCCGAACAAGAAATGGGCTTCGATCACCTCGAGCGCCTTGTTCACGAGCGTCGCACTGTCGACCGTGATCTTGCGGCCCATGCGCCAGGTTGGATGGCGCAACGCGTCCTCGATCGTCGCGCTCGCGAGTTGATCGGGCGTCCATTCACGAAACGGACCGCCCGAGGCGGTGATGATGACCCGGCGGACGTCGACGCCAGGTCTGCCGGCGATGCACTGTAGAATGGCGCTATGCTCGCTGTCGACGGGAACGATCTCTCCCCCGCCGGCTTTAGCGGCGGCGGTCACCAGCTCGCCCGCCATCACGAGCGTTTCCTTATTCGCAAGTGCTACTCGCTTGCCTTTGTCCAGCGCGGCGAGCGTCGCATCAAGACCCGCCGAGCCGACGATCGCATTCAGCACGATGTCGACGTCATCGCGACGCGCGGCCTCGATCAGACATGCTGTGCCAACGCCCCACTCGGCGTGCGGCTCCGAGCCATTTTGCACGAGGCCGACGAAGGTCGGCTGGAATCGCGCCGACTGTTCGGCGAGCAACGCGGCGTTGTTGAACGCGGTGAGCGCGACGACGCGGAAGCGCTCGCGCTGGCGGTCGAGCACGCGCAATGCTGTCGTGCCGATCGACCCCGTCGAACCGAGGATCGCGACGCCCCGTGGCCTTCGTGCGTCGCTCACGTTGGAGCCCACGTCAGTAGCCATCCGAGCACTACGTAGGCGACCGGCATGACGAAGAGCAAGCTGTCGATCCGATCGAGGACACCGCCGGTTCCCGGAATCAAAGCCGAGCTGTCCTTCACTCCAGCCTCTCGCTTAAGCAGCGACTCAGCGAGATCGCCGATTTGCGCGGCAGTGCTAATCAACGCGCCGAAGAGCAGCACGCCCGCCGGTCGCCAGCGAAAGTCAAGGCTCGTTGCCGGATGAAGAACGAATCGCGTGTAGAGCCAAGCGATCAGCATGCTCGTTGCGAGTCCGCCGATCGCGCCTTCGACGGTTTTCCCCGGGCTCACCGATGGGATCAGCTTGTGGCGGCCAAACGTCCGTCCAAACGCGTACGCACCGGTATCGGAGGCCCACGTCAAGAGAATAGGCAATACGAGCAACAATCCGCCGGACGCCACCGCGAGCGTCGCGCCACCGAGCGAGAGTGCCGCCGGCGCGAACGCATAGTCATGGTAGCGAACAGCGTAGGCATACGAGAGAGCCCCGCCCGTGTACGCGACGCCGAACGCGGTGGAGGCGACAGACCCCAGCGGTTTGCCGCTCGGACCACGTGCCCAAATGGAGATTGCCAACAAGACGAGTAAGCAAACGACGGCGAGTGACACCGGCCCGATGAATCTGTCGGGATCGTAGAGGCGGAGAAACCGGGCGTGGACGACGAGCGGAATCAATCCCGCGATGGCGATGCCGATGTCGTCGAACGGTGTGAGACCCGCGGCGCGCGCGATTCGGAACAACTCCCACGCGGCGAGAGCCGACGCAACGGCGAGGAGCGCCGCGAGGGGCGCTCCTCCGTACACCACGATGGCGATCGCGATCGGAGCCGCGATCACTCCGAAGACTACGCGGCGTGTGAGCTCTGAGCTCACACTTCCATGATCTCGGCTTCTTTCGCCTTGATCAACTCGTCGATCTTATGGATGTAGTCGTCGTGGAGCTTCTGAAGATCTTTCTCCGCGTGCTTCACGTCGTCCTCGGAAACGCCATTGAGCTTCTTGAGCCCTTCGCGTCCGTGCGTTCGCGCGTGGCGAATGGCGACGCGGCCTTCCTCGGCGTACTTGTGCACGATCTTCGCGAGCTCTTTACGGCGTTGTTCGTTCATCGATGGCAGCGGGACGCGAATGATGGCGCCTTGTGTCGATGGCTCGAGGCCAAGGCCGGACTCGCGAATCGCCTTCTCGACGATCTTCATCTGGCCTTTGTCGAACGGCGTAACGATCAGCAGGCGTGGCTCCGGGGCGTTGATCGTCGCCACCTGGTTGAGCTGCATCTGCTGCCCGTACATCTCGACGCGAACGGCGTCGAGCATGCTCGGGCTGGCCTTGCCCGATCGGACGGAGCTGAACTCGTGCTTTACGTGCGCGATGTCTTTATCCATCGACGCGCGGGCGTCCTTCATGATGTCTTGAATAGAGCTCATCGAACGAGGGTGCCGACGCGCTCGCCGCGGATCGCAGCGACGATCGCGCCCGGACGGTTGATGTTGAGTACGATCAACGGCAGCGAGTTCTCACGACAGAGCGTGATCGCCGTCTGGTCGATCACCTTGAGCTCCTCCATCATGACATCGCGGAAGCTGATCTCTTCGTACAGCTTGGCATTGGGCTCGCGTTTCGGATCGGCCGAGTACACGCCTTCGACACTCGTCGCCTTGATGATGACGTTCGCCTTCATCTGAATGGCGCGCAACACCGCCGCCGTATCGGTCGAAAAGTAGGGATTCCCAGTACCGGCGGCAAAGATGACCATCCGCCCTTTTTCGAGATGCCGCACGGCACGCCGGCGAATGTACGGCTCGGCCAACTCTTCCATTCGGATCGCCGTCATGACGCGCGTGTCGATGCCTTTGCGCTCGAGCACGTCCTGCACCGCGAGCGCATTGATCACCGTGCCGAGCATCCCCATGTAATCGGCGGCGACGCGGTCCATTCCCGTCTTCGAGAGGAGCGAACCGCGGACGATGTTGCCGCCGCCGATCACGAGGCCGAGCGCCGCCCCGGTCCCCACTACGGAAACGACTTCGTCGGCAAGGCGGCTCACCGTATCGAAGTCGTATCCAAATCCTTTGTCGCCGGCGAGCGCTTCGCCGGAGAGTTTGAGCAGCACGCGGGGATATTTCAGATCGCTCATTCAGGATGACAGACGATCACGCTTCGCCCAACTGGTAGCGGACGAACCGGCGGACCTGCACGTTCTCGCCGGTCTTGGCCGAGGTCTCCTTCACAAGGTCGCCGATCGTCTTCTTGGGATCGCGCACCCACGCCTGGTGCATCAGCGCGACGTCTTTGTAAAACGCCTGCACCTTGCCCTCGACGATCTTGTCGATCATGTGCTCGGGCTTTCCCTCGGCCTTCACTTGCTCGACGAAGATGCGACGCTCGGAGTCGATCTTCTCCTGCGGCACCTGATCTTTGTCGACGGCGATCGGCGCGGCCGCGGCAATGTGTTCGGCGATGTATTTGCCAAGCTGCTGAAAGTCATCGGTCCGCGCGACGAAATCCGTCTCGCAGTTGATCTCCACCAGCACGGCGATCTTGCCGTTGTGATGGATATAGTTGCCGATAACGCCTTCCTTTGTTTGGCGCCCAGCACGCTTGTCGGCCTTCGCCGCGCCCTTCGATCGGAGCAACTCGACCGCCTTGTCGAGATCGCCGCTCGTCTCCTCCAGCGCCTTCTTGCAATCCATCATGCCGGCTCCGGTGCGCTCACGGAGGGCGGCCACGTCTTTCGCGGTAATTGTCGCAGTCATTTGTCGATTTCCAGCTGTACGGTTTCGTGGAAACGCCGCCGGGCAAAGCGTCCGGCGGCGTATCAATACTACTCGGTTCTCAAAACGCGGGTGAAGATCCGCCGGTTGGCGCCTTACTCCGCCTCACCCGCCGCTTCAGGCGCGCCTTCCCCGCCCTCGGTCTCGCCGGTTCCCTTGAGCCGCGCGGCAATTGCTTCGGGCTTGGCGCGACGGCGGCGCGGACGACGGCGCTTCTTGCGCTCTTCCTCACCGCCGGCCGGCTCGGCGCCGCGGTCGGAGCTGTACGTGTAACTTTCGCCTTCCTCGGTCTCCTCACGCACCGGCGCCTCGCGACGCGCCTCGACGATCGAGTCGGCGATTGCCTTGGTGATCAGCTCGACTGAGCGAATCGCGTCGTCGTTTCCGGCGATCGGCACTTGAATGAGATCGGGATCGGCGTTCGTGTCGACGATGGCGATGATCGGGATATTGAGCTTGTTCCCCTCGCTGACGCCGATCCGCTCTTTCTTCGAGTCGACCACGAACATGAGTCCCGGAAGGCGACCCATGTTGCGAATGCCGTTCAGATACTTCGAGAGCTTCTCGCGCTCACGACGAAGCATGAGCTGTTCTTTCTTGGTGTAGTTCTCGAATTCGCCACCTTCCTCGGTGCCCGTCTCCAGCTCCTTCATGCGGCGCACCTGCTTCTTGACGGTTTGATAATTCGTCAAAAGCCCGCCGAGCCAGCGCTCGGTGATGAACAGCGCGCCGGCGCGTTCGGCCTCGGCGCGCACGATACCCGCGAGCTGCGGCTTGGTGCACACGAAGAGCACATTCTCGCCGCGGAGGATGACGTCGCGCGCCAACTTCTGCGCAATCTCGATCTGCCGAAGGGTCTTCTGCAGATCGATGATGTGGATCCCGTTGCGCTCGGCGAAAATGAACCGCCGCATCTTGGGATTCCAACGGCGGGTCTGGTGCCCGAAGTGGACGCCCGCCGCGAGGAGTGCCTCGAGCGTCGGCGCGTTGGTGGACGACTGTTGGTGCTCTGCCATGTGTGGAACGGACCTCAGTTTGGTTTTGGACGTCGGAAGCCGTCAGCGTCTGATCAACTGGTTTCCCAGCACCTGATCGAGACTCGAGCTACCTGAAGGATGGTTACTGGTTGCTGGTACTGGTTGCTGGTACTGGTTGCTGGTACTGGTTGCTGGTACTGGTTGCTGTCAGTTACCAGCACCAGTCACCAGCAACCAGCACCGTTCTACCGCTTGCTGAACTGGAAACGCTTACGAGCTTTCGGACGACCCGGCTTCTTGCGCTCCACGGAACGTGCGTCGCGCGTGAGGAGGCCCAAGTCGCGAAGTTTGCGACGGTGCGCCTCATCGAGTTTGACGAGGGCGCGTGCGACCGCTAGGCGAAGCGCACCGGCCTGACCGGTGTTGCCGCCGCCGTCGACGTTCGCTTTGACATCGAAGCGACCGAGGGTGTCGGTCGCCACAAAAGGCTGCTGAATCGACGAGACGTGCGACGGACGCGGGAAGAAATCACCGAGCGTGCGGCCGTTGACGTCCCACTTGCCGGAACCCGGCTTGATGAAAACGCGGCACACCGCTTCTTTGCGGCGGCCGATGGCGTGAACCGTTTGCATGTCGGCCATGGATTACTTCTCGCTCTTGTTGAAGGTCAGCGGCTTGGGTTGCTGCGCGACGTGCGGATGATCGGCGTTCGCGTAGACGCGAAGCTTGCGGCGCAGCACCTGACGGCCAAGAGCGGTCTTGGGCAGCATTCCATACACGGCCTTCTCGATCACACGCTCGGGATGCTTGGCAAACACCGTCGCGTAGGGCGTAAAGCGCTCGTGCCCCATGTAGCCGGTATGAGTGAAGTATTTCTTCTGCTCGGCCTTGCGGCCGGTGATCTTCACCTTGGACGCGTTGATGACGATGACGTTGTCACCCGTATCCATGTGCGGCGTGAAGATCGGCTTGTGCTTGCCCCGAATGACGCGCGCGACTTCGGTGGCGAGACGCCCGAGGACCATGCCGTCGGCGTCCACAATGAACCACTCCTGCTCGATGTCACTCGGAGTGGCGGAAAAGGTCTTCATGATCTAGCCCAACAAGAGGGTCCTTCGCCTCACCGGTGCGGAATGCAACCCGGGTTTCGGCAGCCAACTAAGGCGTTTTTTGACAGACCTGTAAGGTAGACAATGACTTACGGTGTGTCAACGAGCTAACACAAACGAAAATAAAGAACGGGACTGACGGACCGCTTTGTCTTTCCGGTCTTCGTCAGTCCCGCTCTTTGTTAGTTTCGCCCCTAGTTGTTCAGAATGCGACGTTGAAGTGCAAGAAGATCGTTGTCTGCTGTGGTGTTGGTCTGACGTTCGTTCCAGTCGGCGTCGGGAAATCTGTCGGCGATTGGTTCTGGTAGTCGAACGTGAGCGTCATGCGCTGCGTGAGATCGTAGGATGCGCCGAGCAGGTAGTAGTCGTAGGCGGGAGTCGTCCCCACGTAGTTCGCCGACGTCGGACTCGTGTTCGGGGTGAAATGGTCCCAGCGAGCGACGATGCTGAACGGCGATCGCTGCGATGCGTCGAACCATTCGACCGGCCGCGCGATGGCGAAGCCGTCGATGACGCGGCCGGTCGAGTCATGCACGACGCGCGGGCTCGCCGCGGTGTTGCCGCCTGTCTCGCTCTCGTCCTTGCGTTGGGCGAACTCCGCGCCGGCGATTAGACGACGCTCTTTGATGCCGGCAAAGATCCCGTAGCGATCCCGCGTCAGGCCGTCGACAATCGCGCCGTTGGTTCCCGGACCAACTTGCCCCGTGCCACCGCTCGCGAAGTTGCTTCCGACCTGGCCCTTATAGTACCAGGGCGAAATCGTGAAGCTCCGGATGATCGGACTAAGGCTGGTCTCGTTCGTGAGCGGCGTGAATGAGGCGCGGAGCGCGAAGTCCTTAAAGCGATCCTTTTCGTAAGAGGCGTAGCCTGGACCATTCGTGATGGTGCCGTAGATCTCGCCCCATGTGTTGGGACGCTGAGTGCCCGTCGCGGCGCCGACCGGTGTGCTCGGCGTGCTTCCCAAGGTGAGCTGCGCGGCGACGCCCGCGTCGGCCGACGAGAAGAAGCCATTCTTCTCGATCGCGGTTTGCTGCAGGTAGCGCGGCCAGAATCCCTCTTCGTGATCGATGACCACGGTGTGCAAGATGCCGATTCGTCCGAGAAGGCTCGAGCCGACGCCAAAGGCATCCTTGAAGCCGGTGTACTGCAGGTAGGCGTACTTGATTCGAACCGCCCAGCCCTGGTAGTACGCGTTCTGCGCGGTATTCGTATTCTGAAATACATCGGTTGTAATGCGAATCGCGCCGTTGTTCCCAGCAGGCATGCGGAACGTCAAGTACGCGCGGTCGACGCTGAATTGATTTGGGTTCTGACCGCCGAGTCCCGCCTTGGCGGCGGAGTCGGTTCGATAGCTGTAGCTGCCGAACACGACGCCGGAGAAGTCGAGCGCCGGAGTCACGACGGGCGGAGTGCTTGGAGCCTGCTGCGCGGAAACGATGGTGGGCGCGACGGTGATCGCGGCGCCAGCAGCGATCAATCGCACGAAGCGAGAGGTCATGGAGAGCCGTGTCTCGAGAAAAGTGGAAACCAAAGGCGTAGACGCGGTCGGTGTTACCAACTGCGTCACGGTGATGGCGGGAATCCTCACAGCGTCTGATCGCACGGAGTTCACAAGCGCGTAACGTCGCGGTAACAGCCGGACGGCAGACCCCGGTTCAACAGGCAACGCCGGCGAAGCTTCTCGCCGGCGTTGAGTGCAACAGGGCATCTCGAGTCGTCCTACTTGGAAGCGATGTTCTTCACCATGCTAAGGCGCTTATCGAGCATGGCGACGACATTCTTCGGCAGCGGCCCATAGTCGAGCGCGGCGGCGTCCTTCTCGCCATCGTGGATCGCCCACTTGATGAAGTCGATCAGTTTCTTCCCTTTTACCGGGTCGGGCTGCGTCTGCGAGACGAGCAGGTACGTGAACGAGGCGATCGGATAGGCGTCAGCCGCCGGCGCATTGACGATCGATACGCGAAAGTCAGTATTCGCGGGCAGCTTCGCGGCGGTTGCCGCCGCAGCCTCGGTGATTGATTCGATGGTCGGCATGATGAACTTGCCCGCTGCGTTCTTGAGCGCCGCGTATGGCAGCTTGTTCTGACGCGCATAAGCCAGCTCGATGTAGCCGATGGATCCCGGCAACTGCTTGACCTGGCCGGCCACGCCGTCGTTGCCCTTGCCGCCCAACCCGACGGGCCACTGTACATCCTTCGCCTTTCCCGGACCTGACGACCAGGCCGGGCTGATCGCGCTCAAATAGTCGGTGAAGATGTACGTCGTTCCGCTGCCGTCGGACCGATGGACCACGAGGATGTCCTTGTTCGGCAGCGCAACGCCTTTGTTCGCCGCGGCAATCTCGGGCGCGTTCCACTTGGTGATCTTGCCGAGATAGATGTCGGCGACGATGGGACCCGTGAGGTTGAGTGGCTTGCTCACTTCCGGGACGTTGTACGTGATGACAACGGCGCCGAGTACGGTCGGAATGTGGAATGCAGGGCTCTTGAGCTTCGCAATCTCTTCATCGCTCATGGGCGCGTCGGAGGCGCCAAAGTCGACGGTGCCCTCGGTGAACTGCTTCACGCCTGCACCGGAGCCGAGCGACTGATAGTTGATTTTGACGCCGGTCTTGGCGGCATAGTCGCTGAACCACTTGCTATAGAGCGGTGCCGGGAAGGTCGCGCCTGCGCCGTTCAAATCCTGCGCGGCGGCCTGACGAACGCTGGCCGCTACCAGGGTGCCGACGATGGCGAGACCGGCAAACTTCGAAACGCGTGCGATCACGTAGTGCTCCTGTTGAGTGGGTGTCGGAGCCGGGAAGCTCGACGAACCTCGTAAAGGAGCCGTGGAGCTAACGTAACGCTTGCGTCACCGAGAATTCGACATCGTTGGCGGTCTCTCCTCGGAGGAGCGGCGTTACACCGTTGTTACATGACGTTACCGGGATGGTTGCAGACCCGAGCGAGCGTTCTGCACGAGCTAGTGAGTTGAGGAATCTCACCGTGTCTCTTGCTGGGAGCGCTTTGTGAAACGATTGCCTTTTGTCGTCGCCGCGTTGGGTGTGTGGGCCTGCAGCCCGCAGTCGTCGCAAAAACAGACAGGTGACACATCGAAGACCACACCAGCCACGGCGAGCGGAGACGTTGGTAGCTCTGTGGCTCTGACGGGTGCGGGCGCGACCTTCCCCGCTCCGCTTTACAGCAAATGGTTCAACGAGTACGCCGCCAAGACGGGCGTCAAAATCAACTATCAATCCGTTGGTTCGGGCGCGGGCATTCAACAGATATCGGAACAGACCGTCGACTTTGGCGCGTCGGACGCGCCGATGACCGATGCCGAGATGGCAAAGGCGAAGGGTGGTCCGATCATGCACATCCCGACGGTCGTCGGCCTGGTCGTGATCGCGTACAACCTGCCCAGCCTCACACAGCCGATCAAACTTTCTGGATCTCTCATCGCCGACATCTTCCTTGGCAAGATCACCAAGTGGAATGATCCGCGATTGGCGACGCTCAACCCGGGTGTCAAACTTCCCGCGGCCGACATCCTCGTCGTCCATCGGTCGGACGGAAGCGGGACAACGTACATCTTCAGCGACTATCTCTCCGCCGTGAGCCCGGCGTGGAAGGCCGGCCCCGGAAAGGGTAAGGATTTGCAGTGGCCGGTCGGGATGGGCGGCAAAGGCAACGAAGGCGTCGCTGGTCAGATCAAGCAAACGCCGAACGCCATCGGGTACACCGAGCTCGCCTACGCACAACAGAACAAATTGAGTACGGCCGCTGTGCAGAATTCAGCGGGCCAGTTCGTGACGCCATCGGCCCAAGCGGCGACTGCGGCTGCCGACGACGCGGCCGCGAAACTCCCGGCGAATACGGACTATCGCGTGTCGATCGTCAACGGCGGCGGCGCGGCGACGTATCCGATCACGTCGTTCACCTGGTTGCTCGTGTACAAGCATCAGCCTGATGCAACCAAGGCCAAGAAGCTCGCGGACGCCGTTCGCTGGGCATTGACCAACGGCGAGAAAGATGCGGAGGCGCTCGCGTACGCGCCGCTCCCAGCGTCGCTCGTGACGAGGCTCATGCCCCGCATCGATTCCTTGACGATGGCGGGCAGCAGGTGATCGATGCCTCGATCGTCCCAATCACGCCGGCGGTCACGAACACGCCGACCGGCGTGCGGATCGAGGGCTCATCGACCGGCGACCGGATCTATAGGTGGATAACGACGGCGTTCGCGCTCGTCGTTCCCATCTTGCTGTTGCTGATCGCCTGGGCCGTGTTCGTCGCCGGTTGGCCCGCGCTCCACAAGTTCGGCTTGAGCTTTCTCACATCGAGCGATTGGGACGCGGTCAATGGCCGCTTCGGCGCCGCACCGGCGATCTTCGGCACGCTCGCGTCGTCGCTCATTGCGCTGATCATCGCGACGCCGCTGGCGATCGGCGTTGCCGTGTTCCTCTCCGAGTTCGCGCCGGCGTGGATACGCCAACCGATCGCCTTTCTGGTCGATCTGCTCGCCGCAATCCCAAGTGTCGTGTACGGATTGTGGGGCGTGTTCTTTCTAGTTCCGTTCCTGACGAGCACCATCGTTCCGTTCATCAAGGACACGCTTCATCTCGGAGACTTCCCGCTCTTCTCCGGGCCGGCGTACGGCTACAGCATGCTCGCCGCCGGGTTGATCCTGGCGATCATGGTATTGCCGTACATCTCGGCCGTGACGCGTGAAGTATTGCTCGCGGTGCCCCGGTCGCAGCGTGAAGCCGCACTGGCTTTGGGTGCGACGCGGTGGGAAATGATTTGGGACGCCGTGCTGCCGTACGCCCGATCGGGGATCATCGGCGGCATCATCCTCGGCCTCGGTCGCGCGCTCGGGGAAACGATGGCCGTGACGATGGTGATCGGCAACCGACACGAGATTTCGGCGTCGCTCTTCGCGCCGGGCTACACGATGGCGTCGATGATCGCCAACGAATTCAGCGAGGCGACGAACGATCTTCACGTGTCGGCGCTCATGGCGGTCGGCGCGGTCCTGTTCGTCGTCACGATCATCGTGAACATCATCGCACGCTGGCTCGTGTGGCGCGTCGGGAAGAATCAAGTCTGATGACCGCGCACACGCAGTCGGCCACTTCTCCCGGGATGCCACGACGCCCATCGGTTAGTCGCTCGTATCGCGACGTCCTGGCGGCGAGCACGGAACGTACGCTGCGCCGCCGCCACGTGAAGAGCCTGATCATGGTTGGACTGACGTATATCGCGGCCGTCATCGCGACCCTTCCGCTGCTGCTGATCCTGTGGCACCTGGCGAGGCAGGGTGCGTCGTCGCTCAACTGGAATTTCTTCACGCGACTCCCGGCACCGGCGGGCGAGGCGGGCGGTGGCATGGCCAACGCGATCGTCGGGACGGGCATTCTCATTCTTGTCGCATCGGCGCTCGGTTTGCCGATCGGCATTGGAGCGGGGCTTTATCTCGCCGAGCAACGCGGCACGCGGCTGGCGAACGTAGTTCGGTTTCTATCTGATGTGCTGAACGGTTTGCCGTCGATCGTGCTCGGCATCTTCGCATGGCAGATGCTCGTTCGTCCGTTCAAGCACTTCTCCGCGCTCGCCGGCGGGATCGCGCTCGCGGCGATGATGATCCCGCTTGTCACGCGCGCGACGGAGGAAATGATTCGTCTCGTGCCCGTGTCGCTTCGCGAGGCCGCCCTCGCGCTCGGCTACTCCAAGTGGCGGACGTCGCTCAGCGTCGTGTTGCGAACCGCGCTGCCGGGCATCGTCACAGGAGCGCTCGTCGCTGTGGCGCGGGTCGCCGGCGAAACGGCGCCGCTGCTGTTCACCGCGCTTGGAAATCAGTTCTGGTCGGTATCACTCGGACAGCCGATCGCCGCGCTGCCGATGCAGATCTACACCTACGCCATCTCACCGTATGAAGACCAACATGCACAGGCCTGGGCGGGAGCGCTCGTCCTCCTCGGACTCGTCCTCGTCATCAGCGTCGCGGCCCGTTTTGCCACGCGATCGCGCTTCGGACTCGGGAGCGGCGACTGAGCGACAGGTGCCGATTCCGATCGAGCCGATTGAACGCGAACGCGAGGACACCGCGGCGGATCCGATGACGGAGCAATCGCCGCAAGCGGCTGCCGTCCCGGCGTGCATCGCCGCGGAGTCGCTCGACGCGTACTTCGGCGCGTCGCGCGTCGTACGCGACGTGTCGTTCGGCGTTCGGTCCGGCGAAGTGACGTCGATCATTGGGCCGTCGGGCTGCGGCAAGTCCACGTTGTTGCGCTGCCTGAATCGGATGCACGAGACGATTCCTGGCGCGCGTGTCGAAGGTGAAGTGCGGTTCGAGGGACGCGACATCTATGGCGCCTCCGTTAGCGCGATCAGCGTGCGCCGGCACATCGGCATGGTGTTCCAGCGCCCGACGCCGTTCCCCACGATGTCGATCCGCGACAACGTCGCGGCCGGCCTCAAGATTCTTCCGCGCGACGAGGCACCCTCTCGCCGTGAAACCGACGACGTGGTGGAGCACGCGTTGCGCCGCGCCGCGCTCTGGGACGAGGTGAAGGATCGTCTCGACACGAGCGCGGTCGCAATTTCGGGCGGACAGCAGCAGCGGCTGTGCATCGCGCGCGCATTGGCGACGTCGCCCACGGTTCTTTTGCTCGATGAGCCGACGGCGTCGCTCGACCCGCTCAGCACGCAGCGCGTCGAGGAGCTCGTGTACGAGCTGCGGTCGGAGGTCACGATCATCATCGTGACGCACAACATGCAGCAAGCGGCGCGAATCGCCGATCGTACGGCGTTCATGCTCGCCGGCGAGTTGGTGGAATTCGCGGCGACCAATGCCATGTTCACCGCGCCGCGCGACCCGCGCACCGAGGCCTACATCACCGGGCGGTTTGGATGACGGCAGCGCTGTCGGAGCCGATGGCCGATCGACAGGAGTCTCCGCGCGGAGCCGTGACGGCCGAGCGCTTCTCGTTTTGGTATGGCGAGAAGCAGGCGTTGCACGACATCTCGCTCACCGTGAACCCGCGTGGCGTGACGGCGCTCATCGGTCCGTCGGGCTGCGGCAAGTCGACATTTCTTCGCTCGATCAACCGGATGAACGCCTTGCTTTCAGGCGTGCGACATTCGGGCTCGATCCGGCTCGACGATACCGACGTCTACAGCCGCGAGATGGATCCCGTGTCGCTCAGGCGGCGCGTCGGCATGGTGTTTCAGCGGTGGAATCCGTTTCCGAAATCGATTTACGACAACGTTGCCTATGGCCCGCGCGTGAACGGAATGCGCAAGTCGGCGGATCTCGACGCGATCGTCGAATCGGCGCTGCGGAGATCGGCGCTGTGGGACGAGGTCAAAGATAGACTTCGAGAGAGCGCGCTGGGATTATCGGGCGGCCAACAGCAACGCATCTGCATTGCACGCGCGCTGGCCAACGAGCCCGAGGTGCTCTTGCTCGACGAGCCCGCGAGCGCGCTCGACCCGATCGCGACGCAGAAAGTCGAGGAGTTGCTCTATGAGCTCAAGCGTGATTTGACGATCATCATCGTGACGCACAACCTGCAACAAGCGGCGCGGGTCTCCGACGTGACCGCCTTCTTCTATCTCGGGCAGCTGGTCGAAGTGGGTTCGACCGACCGCATGTTCACGAGCCCGACGAACGAGCGCACCGAGGCATACATCACAGGGAGGTTCGGATGAGTCCCGCCGACACCGCGACAATTGGCTTTCGTCATTTCCACGATCAACTGTCGCAGCTCAAGCAGCGGCTGTTGGACATGTCCGATCTGGCGACATCGCTGCTGGATCTGTCGGTCGACGCGCTGCTCAGCCGCGACAGCAACATGGCGGAGGCCGTGCTGACCGGCGACCGCGATCTCGACGCGCTCGAGCTCGAGGTCGAGGATCAGGCGATCGGTCTGCTCGCCTTGCAACAACCGATGGCGCGCGACCTTCGATTCATCATCGCGTCGATCAAAGTCTCCAACGATCTCGAGCGCGTCGGCGACCACGCCGTGAATATCGCGCAGTCGGCGCTTCGCCTCGCGTCGACGAGCACCGTGATCACCCCCGATCCGGAAATCAACGAGATGTCGCGTCGTGCGCGGAAGATGCTGCACGACAGTCTAACCGCGTTCGTGCGGGCGGACGGAGCCCTGGGGCGAGAGGTCTGCAAGGCCGACGACGAAGTCGATGCGATGCACAATTCGGTGTTTCGCATTCTCGTGACGCACATGATGGAAGACGCGCGCACAATCACGCCATCGCTCGAGCTGTTGCTCGTGAGCCGGAATCTGGAGCGCGTGGCCGACCTTGCGACGAACATCGGTGAGGACGCCGTGTTTCTTGCCGAGGGCAAGCAGATCAAGCACCACGCCGAGCATCTCGCCGAGCAACAACAGCAGGCTGCGGCCGCCTCGGCCGACTAGGAGGGGCGCGGAATCTCGAAAACGTGCCGCGTCTGCCGTCTATTTCGGCGGCGCCGGCACCGCCACGATCGCCAGCCACTGTCGATCGGGGCTTACCGCCAGACGCGTGATGTTCGTTAGGCCCGCGGCGGTGAGATCGTCGGCGTCGACCATCGCGGCCATACCTCGGTGCCAATAGAGAAGCTTCGATCCCGATGATGCCAAGATCAGGTCGCGTGTCACCCACGTGAAGTCCTCACCGCGGCGCGGGAGCGCGACCTCGGCGCGGCGCGAATTCGCCGGCCACTGCACGACCCTCACACTCGAGACCGAATCGACGTGAGCGACGAACGAGAATCCGCCGCCGCTCGGCAGCGGCTGCACCGATCGTCCGATATCGCGAGACAAGGTGTCGGCTTGACCCGTTCGAATGTCGGCATGGACCAGCGCGTTGGGCTTTCCGAGAACGAATAGCGCGAGATTGTTGGCGTCGATCCACGCGTAATAACCGACGGGCTTGACCGTCTCGAGCAAGAGCTTCGGTTCGGAGCCGTCGAGCGCGAAGCTCCACAGGCGTTGCGTCGAGTCTGATTCGACGCGCACGACGGAGAATCGCTGGCCGCCCGGCATCACCGTCGCCGAGTATTCGCTTTCCGGCGTGGTTGTGATGCGCGTGATCTCCTTGGACTTGAGGTCGTACCGGTAGATGTCCGATTGGCCGTCCTCGTGGGTCGACGTGAAGAGAAAGGCATGGCCGTCGGGCGTGAACGAGGGCTGGTTGTCGTAGCCGGGACGATTCGTGACGTTCACCGGCGCCCCGATCACCGGTCGTCCGTTCTCGATGGAAAGCGGGGCGAGAAAAATGTCGGTCGACGGCGGCTGTTGAGCGCCAATCGATGCGGTTGCGGCAATGAGCCCCGCGACGATCAGAGTTGTCTGGCGCATATTCTCTCCTCCATGCCCGACGTGATTGCCTGCGCTACTCCAACTCGATCAACAGAGCGCCCTTCTCCACAACGCTGCCCGCCGCGACCAGTACGGCCTTGACACGCCCAGCGGCTTGCACTCGCAATTCGTTTTCCATTTTCATCGCCTCCATTACCACCAGGCCTTGCCCCGCTGCGACTTGATCGCCGGCTTGGACGTGCACACGGACGATGAGTCCCGGCATCGGCGCGACGAGAGGCGCCGGCCCCGTTGGTCCCCCTGACGCGCCCGACAGTTCCTGAATCGCTCGCGTGCGTTCATCGAGGGCTTCGACCTCGAAGCGATAACCGTCGAGCCAAAGTGTGTAGAGCCCACGCGACGCGCCAGGGCGCACGACGACGCGATGCACGCTGTCGCCGATCGTCACCATGCGAATCGGTGTTCCGTCGATCGGAACGACGCGCGCGGTGACATCCTCACCATCGGCGTGCACGCCCTCGCCATCGAGCACGATCTCGTGCTCCTCATCGCCGATGCGCACGAGGTATTTCATGCGCCCTCGGGCACGAGCTCGCAGACCGTCTCGACATGCGCCGTCTGCGGAAACATGTCGAACGCCCGGAGCGACTCGATCCGATAGCGTGGCATGCGCGACAGATCGCGTGCGAGCGTCGCCGGATCGCAACTGACGTAGATCACGGCGCGCGGGGCGTCGCCTGCGTTCTGTAGCGTCGCCGCGACTTGCTCGTGCACTCCGGTACGCGGTGGGTTGATCAGAACCACGTCGGCGGGAAGCGATTTCGCCAATGCATCTTCGACGCGTTCGGCGACGGCGCGCGAGCCATTGGGAAGCAGCGCCGCGCAAGCGGCGGCCGCCTCACGATCGGACTCGATCGCCACGACGCGCGCGCCGGAGTTCGCCAGCGGAACGGCCGTGGAACCCGATCCGGCGTACGCGTCGATCACCCGCTCGGGACGATAGGCGTT
>DASYSU010000337.1:0-2034 GCA_036002925.1 Gemmatimonadaceae bacterium
CCGCGCAACGGAGACTCCGAGGCGTGTTCCCGGAACCGCTTCCTGGCGACAGCGCCGTTCTGATGTCCACCGCCGACAGCCACCTTGCCGTCGTGTCGACCATCGACGGTCACGCCGAACTGTTGGGTCCCGACGGAGGGATCCCCGCGGATTCCGTCACTGAGAAGACCGAGCTGTTCTCGGGGACCAATCCTCGATACGTCTCGGGTCAGATCCTCTATCACTCGCTCGACGGCGCCGTGATGGCGTTTCCGTTCGATTTGCGATCGCACCGCGCGCGCGGCCGGCCGGTTCCGGTGCTTTCGGGTGTCCGCCTCGAGAGCATCTGGGGAGCCGGTCAGCTCGCCGTCACGCGCGACGGGACGCTCATTTACGCGCGCGGCGAGAACGGTCGCCTGAACACACTCGTCTGGCGCGACGACCGCGGCCACGTCGATACGCTCAAAGCATTCGGCCGAGGCGACTACGGCTACATGGACCTGTCTGCCGACGGGTTGCGACTGCTCATTAGAGTTTGCACAAGTCAAGGGACGTGCGCCCCACAGGCGCTCAGCTTGCGCGAGGGGGTCCGGGTCAGTCTGCCTGAGTACATCACGTCGCTCACGACTGGCGCGCTGGGCTGGTGGGACCGAGGACAAAAAGTGTATGACCACCGTCGTCGGCGGTCGAACGATTCGGCGTGGACCACGTTCATCTACCCGCCGGAGAACCCCGAGCATGCGGATTCGTTGACCGGCATTCAGGTGGTCGATGTCGCCGCCGACGGCGGTATCCTCTACGCTCGCGGCGATTCGTTGTACGTCGCGCACGCCGCGGCCGATTTGAGGTCGTCCGCCGCGCGACATGGCTATCAGCCTCCAGAGCCAGACGCGTGGGGTCTTCAACTTCGGAAAGGCGGTGACTGGATCGCGTACACTGCACGCAGCAAACAAGCGGGAGATTATGTGGTCTTCATGGCGCGCACGCAGCCGCCGTTCGAGCACTACAGGGCGTCGCCTCGCGGTGGCGAGGAGCCCGTCTGGAGTCCGGCGGGTGAGCTCGTCTATCGCGAGGGAAACCGCTGGATGAGTGTCACTCCGCCGAGCCAACCGGGAGCGATGCCTGGCGTCGCAAAATTCCTGTTCAGCGGGCCGTACCTCAACGTGTTGGGACGATCGCACGACATTGCCCCGGATGGACGCCACCTCCTCATCGCCGGACCCAAGGATGTCACGACAACGACGCTGACCATGGTCACGAATTGGGTGAGCCGGTTGCCGCGATCAGAGGCGAAGCGGTGAGCAAGCTTCGGGAGTATCGCGATGGCGGAACGCACGCCATCTTTGCCCCGTGCGCGATTCGCTCGGGCTGAATTTCCCGTCCTCCGAAACCCCATTTTGATCGTGGCCGACGTCCGCGATCAACTCCAAGCAACCCTGGGCGGCGTCTACACCATCGAGCGCGAGCTCGGTGACGGCGGCATGTCGCGCGTCAAAGCGCACGACTCGCTACGGTGATCAGGGGCTGTGGTTTGGACCCGGCCAGCTTCCGCGTCCCGCCATGACGAGCGACCAGCGTTTCAAAAGAAGACCTTCAGTTTGCGCGCGTTCATGAGACGACGTTCAAGAGTTAACATCCCCTAGTGCCTTTTCTCCCACATTCGACGACGCGCCATTGAGCACCTCATTGTTGGCTCAGCTGCAAACCACGCTCGGCGACGCGTATCGTTTGGAGCGCGAGCTCGGCGGCGGCGGCATGAGCCGCGTGTTCGTCGCGGAGGAAATGCGACTCGGGCGCAAGGTCGTCGTGAAGGTCCTCTCGCCGGATCTGGCGCAAGGCCTTAGCGCCGATCGCTTCGAGCGTGAGATCCGCACCGTCGCGTCTCTACAGCAGGCGAACATCGTCCCGATTCTGACGGCCGGCGACACGGACGGCCTGCCGTTCTACACCATGCCGTTCGTCGAGGGCGAGTCACTGCGTGCGCACCTCGCGCAAGGTCCACTCGCGATCACCGAGGTCGTCGGCATCCTGCGAGACGTGACGAAGGCGCTCGGC
>DASYSU010000338.1:0-15958 GCA_036002925.1 Gemmatimonadaceae bacterium
CAAGCCATGCTCGAGGAGGGCCGAATCACAGACGCCGAGGCGACGTTGAAGGCACTGCTAAGTCGCGTGGAGAACGACGGTGCCGTGAACTTGACGATGGCGCACGTCATGATGCGCGAAAGCCGCACCCAGGAGGCGAAGGCCTACCTTCACCGCGCCGTCTTCGGTCGGTGGGGCGCCGATTCGCTTCGCCGACGCGGTGAGGCCCGCTTCGAGCTCATCGACTTACTGGCTCGTGCCGGCGCAACTCGAGAGCTACTTGCGGAATTACTTCCACTGGAGGAGACGACGCCCGACAGCGCGTCGCTTCGCCGTCGCTTGGGTCAACTGTTCATCCTGGCCGGTTCGCCGGAGAGAGCAGCGGCAATATTTCGCCAACTGGTACTTCGTGATCCGCATGACGGGGCCGCCTACGCCGGGATGGGAGAAGCCGAGCTCGCGCTCGGCAACTTTCGTACGGCGCGCGCCGACTTGGCCCAGGCATCACGGCTCAAGCCGGACGACGTCGGAATCGCGACAAATCTCTCGCTCGCCGATACGGTGCTTTCCCTCGACCCAACCGCGCGCGACATCGGCTCGCACGAGCGATACGTGAGGAGTCGCGCTCTACTCGCGCGCACGATGTCCACGCTGGGTCCGTGTACGCCGCGGGGAGGATCTCTACTAGCCGACTCGGCGCGCGCGCTCCTTTCGATTCCCCCAACAGCGCGCCGCGAAGAGAGCTCGGCCGCGGCAATGGTGGCGTTGGCGAGCGACTTGTGGGCGGCGCGTCCGACATCGTGCGCCGCCGCGACGCACGACAACGTATTACGGTTGGTTCATAATCGCGTTGCCCAGTCGTAAAGAAGCTTGCGTTGGGCCACCGCCTTGCCCTGATGACGCCCGATTCCCATACTCCGAGTTGGTGCAGGCGTCGCCAGATCATCGAGCGCGGCCCCGATCCACACACATACCAGGAGTCGTAATGCGCCGTTCGTTCATCGTCGCGGCTGGTTTTGCGTTCGCATCCATCGCTCGCGCCCAAGATCCAGGAGTCCCGCTCAAGTCGTTCGATCAAAAACACGCGGGGAGCGAGAAGATGCACATGCTCGGGCACGTCGTCGGTCATCCGAGTGCGTGGAAGGCCGCCGATGTCGAGCTCGAGCAGGATCGCGACCGGCCGTACGTGTATCTCTGTGGCTTCGTGAACTTCGACGTCCAGATCTACGATATCAGAAACACCGCGGCGCCGAAGAAAGTGTACGAGTGGACAATCGAAAATCCTGAGCTGCACCGCGGCATTGGCGCGATGGACGGCAAGTATTTCAAGATCGGGAACAAGTACTACTACGCGCAGTCATATCAATTCATGCAGGGCAGTCCGGACACCGATCTGGGCGCGGTGATCTTCGACGTTACCGGACTTCCGGATGCGTCCAAAGTGAAGGTCGTCGCGCGGATTCGTTATCCGCAGTCGCCGGGCGGCTTCCACAACACGTTCGCGTACAAACACTCCGACGGTCGCGTACTCTACTTCGCAACGATCAATCAATCGAAGGCACTCATCTACGATCTCTCAAAAGTCGTGAGCGGGGCACCCGATAGCTCATGGCTCGTCGGCGAGGTGCCGAATCCCACGCCGTACCGACAGATCGGCGGTGGCGGATATCACGATTTCTACGTCGGCTACGATCCGGCTACGCGCCAGGACAAGTTCTACGGAGCCGGCCTCGGTGGATACTCGGTGTGGGACGTGACGCATCCGGCCACGCCGAAACAGCTCTTTACGATCACGAGCCTCGGGATGGACATCGCGCACACCTTCACTCCAAGTCCCGACGGGCATTACGCGGTAACGGAGACGGAGTATCAGTACACGCCGCTTCGCATTTGGGACCTGAGCGCCGGCCAGGAAGGGAAGACACAAAATATCGATCTGCCGATCAGCGCGTGGACCGCGGACTGGCGCGACCTGTCACATAACCACGAAGTGCGATGGCCGTACGTGTTCGTCTCGGCGTATGAAGACGGGTTGCAGGTGTTCAACCTCAAGGATCCGAAGAATCCGAAGACCGAGGGCTACTGGTACACGTGCGAGTGCGAGCACGGGCACGGGTTCGGCGGCACGCCGGACAATGGTTGGCAGAGCACGACCAGCGTCGAGCAAGGCGCGTTTGGCGTGGACGTTCGTAACTATGATGGACTCATCGTGCTATCCGACATGCGTAGCGGACTCTGGTTGTTCAAGCTCGACGGTTTCAACGGATGGAACGGCCACGATGTTGGAATGCCGAACATCTCGAGCGTTCAGGACTACGACCACGGCCCAGACAAAATGGTGAAGGCCGTCGTTCCGCACGACGCGCATGGCGGGTCGCTGCCGCGGTGATTCTTGCGCGATGGACCAGGACCGCTCTCGTCGCGGTGTCGTTAGCCGCTACAGGGCGCGCCGCGACGACGAGTGAAGGTCCGTTCGACATCCCGCTCTTCAACACGGCCAAGGCGCCGTCGGCGCAGGGACATGCGCGCCTCGTTTTCGCGCATTCACCGTTCGGCGTCGCGGTCACGGCCGACGGACGCGCTAGCTACGACGTGCAATTCGAAATCGCGGGCTTGCCGGAAGCATCGACGCTCGGCGCGTACTCCGCGTACGTCGCGTGGGCAGTGACGACCGATCTCAAAGAATGGCACAGGCTCGGTGCACTTACCAACGGCAAGAACACCGTGGGCCGGGCGGAGCTCAACAAGTTTCTAATTGTCGTGTCCGCGGAGGCGAGCAGCAACGCGTCGGCGCACGCGGGTCCAACGGTGCTGCACGGTTCGTCGCCGAGCAGTTGGCTCCAGTCGTTCTTGAGCCACCCATTGTTCCGGGGAATTCCGCCTTGATCCGACCCGGGCAACTGGTCGTCGCGACAATGATCGCGCTCGCGCTGACGGACGTCGCGTTTGCTCAACAGAAGCCGGTCAAGCCGCCGCCCGGAAAAAAGCCGGCGCCAATGCCGGGCATGCCCGGCATGACAGCAGACACGTCGCGACGAGCAACGCCAACGGCGCGTCGCTCGCCGAACAAATCGGACTCGATGTCGATGGCTATGCCGATGGGCATGCCCGTTCCGATGCCAAAGGGCATGCCGATGATTCCTGGTCTCGTCGGGCTCACGCCGCCTGTGTCACCATTTCTTCCCGGCGCGGCCGTCGATCTCGCCAAACTCCCACCGGTGAAGCCGACTCGCGTGGCGCGCCTGAAAAATGGCGACACACTCGAGCTCACGGCGATGCTGGTTCGCCGCACCATCAAGGGACACGCCTTTGCGATGTACGGATACAACGGGCAAGTGCCCGGTCCGCTGATCCGCGTCCCGCAAAACGCCACCATTACCGTGCGCTTCCACAATCGGATCGACCTGCCGAGCACCATCCATTGGCACGGCGTGCGCCTCGACAATCGTTTCGATGGAGTGCCGGGGATAACACAAGACTCGGTGGCGGCCGGCGGCGACTACACATACACAGTCCACTTTCCGGATGCCGGCATCTATTGGTATCACCCACACGTCCGCGAAGACATCGAGCAGGGAATGGGTCTGTTCGGGAACATGCTCGTGGACTCGCCGGCGCGCGACTACTACTCACCGGTGAATCGCGAAGAGACGCTCGTGCTCGACGACTTGCTCGTGAACGGCGACACGCTGATTCCGTTCGGAAAAGAGGCGGCGAACTACGCGTTAATGGGCCGGGTCGGCAACGTGTTGCTCGTCAACGGCGAGCCCAGATACACGCTGCGCGCAAAGAAGGGCGAAGTCATTCGATTCTTCATCACCAATGTGTCGAGCTCGCGAACGTATAACGTGTCGTTCGGAGGCGCGCCGATCAAAGTCGTCGCGGGAGACGTGAGCCGATTCGAACGAGAGGAGCGAGTACCGAGTGTCGTTCTCGCGCCGGCGGAGCGATACGTGGTCGATGTGCGCTTCGACCGGCCCGGACAGCTAATGATTGTCAACGCGATTCAGGCAATCAATCACTACGCCGGTGAGTTTTCGCCGGAGGTCGACACGCTCGGCGTCGTGACCGTCGACGCCGCGGCGACCACGCCCGACTATGGAACGCAGTGGTCGACACTGCGGGCCAACGAAGCAGTGTCGCGCGACATCGAGCGATATCGCTCGGACTTCGATCGGCCGCCGGATAAGACGCTGACGTTGACGGTCGCCACAAACACACTGCCGCTGGCGACGGTGCAGTTCATGAACGTCGACACGGCGTATTTCGCGCCGGTCGAATGGGTCGACGGCATGCCGGACATGAACTGGTTGTCGACGAGCAAGCAAGTGCGCTGGATCCTGCGCGATGAGGCAGGCAAAGAAAACATGGACATCGATTGGCATGTCGCGCGCGGCTCGGTCGTCAAGCTTCGGATCTTCAACGATCCGAAGTCGTTTCATCCGATGCAGCACCCGATCCATCTGCATGGACAAAGAATGCTGGTCGTGGCGAGAGACGGCGTGCCGACGACGAATCTCGTATGGAAGGACACGGCGATAATTCCCGTCGGATCGACGGTCGATCTACTCATCGACGCCTCCAACCCCGGCGACTGGATGCTCCACTGCCACATCGCGGAGCATTTGGACTCCGGAATGATGACGGTCATGCACATCGACGGCGCGGCGGCACGCGAGAGGAAGTAAGCCGAGCCAACGTTTCATCACCACGTTCCTCGGCCCCTGCGAACGTTTCACGAAACGTTGCAGGCACGCTCCACGTCGGCTCGGACCGCAGTGCAAGTAGTGAAGGGAACGGCGTTTGTGCACCGCGAGCCAAGAGGCACGACCTCAGGTCAGGTCATTGCCCTAGTGAGTCGCCGATCCCCGGTCGGTCGATCGGGGCGCGACTACCACCTGATCGGAGGCCCCAATGGCTCGTCTGACCCGCTTTCTCGTTCTTGGATCACTGCTCACGGCGTGCAGCGAAAACGCAATGTCGCCCACAGCACCTGCGCCGAGCGGCGCGGCCTCTCGCTCCGTCGGCGTGGGCGCGGCCGGCGCAGTGTTCACACAGACCAACGCAACAGCCGGCAACGCGGTGCTGATCTATCGCCGATCCGCCGACGGCTCGCTGAGCTCCGCCGGCTCCGTCGCAACGGGCGGAACTGGTACCGGCGCCGGCCTCGGCTCGCAGGGAGCGGTGACGCTCTCGGATGATGGCAACTGGCTTTTGGTCGTGAACGCTGGGAGCAACGAAGTGTCGTCATTTTCGGTTGGCGACGGCACGCTCACCCTTCGCGGCAGAGCGTCGTCTGGCGGCACAATGCCGATCAGTGTGACGGTGCACGACGACTTGGTCTACGTTCTCAATGCCGGTGGCACGGGTAACATCTCGGGCCTGCGGCTCGCTGCCGATGGCTCGCTCTCACCGATCGCATCGTCGACGCGCGGCCTGAGCACCGCGTCTGCGGGACCAGCCGAGGTTCGCTTCGACGCGACCGGTGCGTGGCTCGTCGTCACGGAGAAGAACACGAATAAGATCGACACCTGGCACGTTGGCGCGAATGGTCTCGCCACCGGACGCGTCGTGAATGCCTCGTCAGGCATCACGCCCTTCGGCTTCACCTTCACGAACCAGGGGATCCTTGCGGTCTCCGAAGCGTTCGGCGGTGCCGCGAACGCGAGCGCCACTTCGACGTACACCATCAATGCCGACGGCACATTGCACGTGATCAGCGCGTCGGTGCCGACGACAGAAACTTCCGCCTGCTGGGCCGTCGCGACAAATAATGGACGGTTTGTGTTCGTGACCAACGCGACGAGCGGGTCAGTCTCCGGGTACTCGGTTCGCCAGGGACAAGCGGAGCTGCTCAAGGCCGACGGCAAGTCCGCGGTGACGGGTGCCGCGCCGACCGATGAGGCGATCAGCCAGAACAGCCAATTCCTGTACACGCTCAACGGCGGCTCGCACACGATCTCGTCGTTCGGCGTCTCGCAGGCAACGGGTGAGCTCACGGCCGCCGGTGCACCGGCCTCGGTTCCCGTGGGTGTGGTGGGGATCGCCGCGAAGTAACGCGGCTGAGAACACAAGGCGGAGCAGGGACCGGCGCTGACCGTACGCGCTGTCCCTGCTTCGTCGTTTTGCTCTCGAGTTCCGCTCTTGAGCGGTTGGACCACCAGACATAGCATAGGCCCGTGACTTCTCGACTCACTCTCCAACGCGCCATTCTGTTCGCCGTCGGCGCAGCGCTGTTCGCCGGATTGGTGCCCGCCGGCATTGTGCTCGACCAGCGGCTCGCCGCGGCCCTCGAACGTCGCGCGCGCGATGATCTCGCGCTGGCGCCGCAACTCTTCGCCGATCGCGTCGCCGCGATGTCGGACGCGTTGATGATGCACGCGAAAGATCTTGCGCACGTGCCCGGACTCGCTGATGCGGTCGCCGCCGGCGACCGCGCGCGTGCAATTCGGCTGGTCGAAGATGCGCGAACGACATTGGGTGGCGGCGACGCCGTGCTCGTCGGCCCACAGGGCGACAGTTGGATCGGGCCACCGGTGGACAGCGCGCTCCTGGCACGCACGCGAGCGGGTGAGATGCCTGTCGCGTTGAGCGTGACCGGGTCGCTCATCAACAACATCTCCGTCGCTCCGGTGGCAAATGGCGACAAGTGGACTGGCGCCGCTGGTCTCGTGAGTCCGATGGATGCTCGCGCCGCCGAAGCGTTGTCCGGATTGACGCGTTCGGGTGTGGTCGTGCTCAGCTTGGGGCGCGAAAGTGTAAGCACGCTCGACACCATGTCCACTCACCTGATCGTTGCGGCCGCGGCCGAACACCGACTCGCATCGACGCCGATGGAGATTTCGGGAGGTCGACGACGCCTGATCGCGGTCAGTGCGCCGCTCGACGGAGTTGGCTCGGTCGTGTTCGCGCGGTTTCTCGACGACGAGCTCGCGGTCCTTCCCGAGCTCCGTCGCGTTGCGGCAATCTCCGCGATTGCCGCATTGCTTCTTGCGTTGGTGTTGGGCGCGATCTTCGCGTCGCGCATCGCGCGCCCAGTGCGCGAGCTCTCGATGGCGGCAGCCGCCGTCGAGCGCGGCGAGTTCGCGGCGCCGTTACCAACCTCGCGCGTGCAAGAAGTCGATGTGATGTCGACGACGTTCGACTCGATGCGGCGCGCACTCGCCGCGCGCCTCGAGGAGCTTCGAACGGCGAACGCCGCGCTGGTGGATCGAAATGCCCGACTGACCGCGCTACAATCCGATCTCATGCAACGCGACCGCCTCGGCGCCGCCGGCCAACTTGTCGCGCAGCTCGCGCACGAGATCCGCAATCCAATCGCGAGTCTCAGAAATTGTCTCGAGCTGATTCGTCGTCGTGTGGAGGACGATCCCGAAGCGCGCGAATTCGCCGATCTCGCCATCGACGAGCTGCTCCGCATGCACGAACTCGCGGAACAAATGCTCGATTTGAACCGGCCGCGCGATCCCGGGTCGCAACGATGCCGCCCCGCAATCGTTGCGCGCGAAGTGGCGACGTTATCGATTGCCGGCGCCGGCCGAGAGCGGCTCAGTGTCGAGATCCGCGGTGACGAACAGCTCGAAGCGGCGATGTCGCCCGACGCGCTCAAGCAGGTGCTCCTCAATCTGGTGCAGAACGGGCGCGAGGCATACGAGAATTGGACCTCACACCCAGAC
Source organism: Gemmatimonadaceae bacterium (assembly GCA_036002925.1). Lineage (GTDB taxonomy): Bacteria > Gemmatimonadota > Gemmatimonadetes > Gemmatimonadales > Gemmatimonadaceae > JAQBQB01. The sequence goes on from DASYSU010000338.1 coordinate 7,656, forward strand.
ATGCCGGCGCGAATTCTGATCGCGGTCGAGCGCGCGAACGGTGAAATTCAGATCGAAGTGCGGGACAACGGCCCGGGAATTCCGTCCGAGATCGTGTCGCGCATCTTCGATCCATTCTTCACGACGAAGGACGCCGTGCATGGCGTCGGCCTCGGACTGTTCGTTGCTGAAGGTTTGGTGCGAACTGCCGGTGGCCGCATCACGGCCGGCCAAGTGTCGGCCACCGCGGCTGGCGGGAATCACGATCACGGCGCATGGTTCCGAATCGAGCTCCCGACTCCACCAGCGCTTCCGGATGTGCCAACCCATCATGCCCACATCTCGGCCTAGGCATACACGCGATCTATCATGACGCGAATTCTGATCGTTGACGACGACCGCGCGTTTCGTCTCTCGACAGCCGCATTGCTTCGAGCCGATGGATACGAAGTCGACGGGGTCGCGGATGGCGCAGCCGCTGCCGAGGCACTTCGCGAGACGCGACCCGACCTCGTCGTGCTCGACCTGCGCATGCCGGGCGTCGATGGCCTTGGCGTCGTCGAAGCGCTGCGAATGTGGGGTGAGCGCGTCCCGATCTTGATGATCAGCGGATTCGGAACGGTAGACACTGCCGTGCGCGCACTGCACCTGGGCGCCGACGACTTTCTCACGAAGCCCGTCGAGCCCGATGTGCTGAGCGCTCGCGTTGCCGATCTGCTTGCGCGCCGTCCGTTGCTCGAGGGTGCGGCGCCGAATCCGGCCGGCATGGTCGGCCGATCTCCAAAGATGCGCGAAGCGCTAGCGGCGATCGCACGCGTTGCGGTCGGCGATACGACGGTGCTCGTCACCGGTGAGACGGGAACCGGAAAAGAGCTTGCGGCGCGTGCCGTGCACGATCTCTCACCGCGGAAACACGCGCCGTTTATCGCGGTGAACTGCGGCGCGCTGGCCGAAGGTATTCTCGAAAGTGAATTGTTTGGTCACGTGCGCGGCGCCTTCACCGGTGCGGTGCGCGATCGCGTCGGTGTGTTCGAGGCTGCCGACGGCGGAACGATCTTCCTCGACGAGATCGGAGAGATGAGCGTCACCCTGCAGCAGCGATTGTTGCGCGTGCTACAAGAACGAGAAGTGACACGCGTTGGTGCATCGCGGCCGGCAAAGGTGAACGTCCGAGTCGTGGCGGCAACGAATCGCGATCTTGCGTCGCTCGTCGAGCAGGGACGTTTTCGCGAAGATCTGTACTATCGACTCGCGGTTTTCCCGATTGCGCTTCCGCCGCTGCGCGATCGGCGGGCAGACATCCCGTTGCTCGTCGAGCACGCCTTGTCCATCCTCCGCGCGCGACGCGAAGGTGCCGAGCATCTCGCGTGTTCGCCGCTCGCGATGCGACTGCTTCGCGCGTACGACTGGCCGGGCAACGTCCGCCACCTCTTCGGCGTGCTCGAACGAGCGGCGGTTGAAGCCGGCTACGGGCGGATCGAAGCGCAGCATTTGCCTGCCGAGCTTCGCCCGGCGAGCAACGGCGCCCCCGAGCTCCGCGAGCAACGCTACCGCGGCACGGTCCCGGCCGACGAAGAGCGAGCGGCGATCGTTTCAGCGCTCGAACAGACGGGCGGCGCACTTGCGCAATCGGCCGAGCTGCTCGGAATGGGTCGGACGACGCTTTGGCGAAAGCTCAAGCTCTATGGACTGACGCCGACGGTGACCGATGAGCCGGACCTCGGCTGAGTTTATCGCTTGGCGCTTTCACCCTGGAATAGTCTCAAGTAGTCGCCATATCCCTCGTCGGCCAGCTTGCCCACCGGGATGAAGCGCATTGCGGCGGAATTCATGCAATACCGCTGACCCCTCGGTCGCGGGCCGTCGTCGAAGACATGTCCGAGATGCGAGTTCCCATGCGCGGAGCGCACTTCGGTTCGGATCATTCCAAACTCGCGGTCCGTCTTTGTCGTGACGTTCGCCGCCTCGAGTGGTTTCGTGAAGCTCGGCCACCCGGTTCCGGATTCGTACTTGTCGAGGGAACTGAACAGCGGCTCGCCGGTCACGATATCGACGTAGATGCCCTCAGCGTGGTTATCCCAGTACTCGTTATGGAAGGGCGGCTCAGTTCCGTTGAGCTGCGTCACACGGTACTGCATCGGCGTGAGTTGCGACTTGAGCTGCGCATCACTTGGCTTCGTGTACTGTCGCGTCTTGGTCTCCTGACCGGCCTCGCCGACGAGCACCGGTGTTTCGCGATAGAGCGCCGGCAGCTGCCTCTTGAGCGCCGCGACTTTCGGCGCGTCGTTGATGACGATGTACGGCTGATTAGGATGAAGCGTCGCGTAGTTCTGATGGTACGCTTCAGCCGGATAGAATGAGCCGAGCGGTGACACCTGTGTGACGATCGGACTCGGCCACACCTTCGCCTTGGTTAATTGACCGATGTATGCGACGGCGATGTTCTTCGCTTGCTCACTCGTGTACCAGATCGCCGAACGATATTGCGTACCGTGATCGGGCCCCTGGTAGTTGAGTTGCGTTGGATCGTGCGCGACGGAGAAAAAGACCTGCAACAACTGCTCATACGACACTTGCGCCGGATCAAACGTGACGCGAACCGACTCGGCGTGACCGGTGTTGCCGTCGCTCACGCGATCGTAGTGCGCGTTCGCCGCGTCACCGCCCGCATATCCTGAGACGGCCGCGGTGACACCTTTGACGTGTTGAAAGACTGCCTGAACGCCCCAAAAGCAGCCGCCTGAGAAGACGATGACCTGATCGCCATTCGACGCATGAGTGATTGTCGCGTGGTGCGATGAACGAGCCTCGGCGCGAGGGGCGTTCGCCGCCGTCGCGAGTAGAATGGCGATGGGCGCGATGGTAACTACGTTGCGGAGCATTGAATTGCCTCGATTGAGCTGAAGATGGAGTTGGTCGGAGATGGCTCGGGCTACATCTCAACTCCATCGTATTGGCAATCGAAGCGCCGAGATGTGCGCTTCGGACGGATCCACTGCAACTCGTTCGTCCGCTGCGATTTGGAGGCGTCGTCGCCGAGTCCCGCGTCGGCGCGCTCGTTTCACGGAACGCGGATGTCCCCGACGAAACGCTCCCATGAAACGCTCACATGGTTCAGCCGGCGATGCGTGGCACCTCACTTGCTCCACGCGTCGCGTGGACCCGCCCAATCATCATCTCCCTCGAGATCGAAGATACGATGAAAGACATGAGAAGCATCCTGTGCGAGTGGTGCGTGGCGTTGATGATCGTCGGCGCGGCCGCGACGATGGGCGCGTCCGCGTTACAGGCGCAGGACGACAAGCTGGCGGACCGCGCGAAGCGTGCGGGCGAAGTGCTGTCGGAGCTCATGTCGGTGCCGGATCACTCGCCGCCCACGGCGTTGCTGAATCAGGCCGTGTGCGTGGCCGTGGTGCCCGGCGTCGTGCAGGCCGGTTTGGGCATCGGCGGGCGAGCCGGCTTCGGTCTCGTGAGCTGCCGCACCGGCACCGATTGGAGCTGGCCGTCGTTCATCGGACTCAAGGGCGGCAGCTTCGGCCTGCAGATCGGCGCACAGTCGGCGGACGTCGTGCTCATCTTCATCAACGAGAACGCGCCGCGCACAGTCGCCGGCTCGTCGTTCGACATCGGCGGCGAGGTGTCGGTGGCGGCCGGACCGTTGGGTAGGGACGTGTCCGCGGCGACCGACTACCGTGGCCAGGCCGAGATCTACTCGTACTCCAAGAGCAAGGGCTTGTTCGCGGGCATCAAGATCGCCGGCACCAAGTGGGAGGTCGACTACTCGGCGAACAAGAAGGCGTACGCAACGACGGCCGATTCCCTCCAGGGTGGCACGCGCACGAGCGTGGCCAAACAGCTGCGGACGACGGGCAGCGGGGCGCCAGACATCGTCCAGCCATTCCTCAAGAGTCTCCAGGAGCACGTCGCGGGCGGCCACACTAGCTGAGTTTCGGACCTGGGGGATCGGCGGTGCGCGCGATGGTTGCCCTCTTCGGCGGCGTTCAGCGCCGCATCAATTCCATCACCCAGACGTCGCTCTCGTCGCTCGCGATGGTGAAGAAAAGCCGCCGGCCATCAGTGTCGAACTCGGAGCGGCGTGGCTGATGCGAAGGGTCGTCGAATTGGAACACGAGATGCGGCGTGCCGCCACGCGATGGTATCGAATAAAACGCGTATCGTCCCTGTCGATCCACGGCGCGGAGGTAGACCACCTGACCCGTCGGATCGTATTGTGCGACCTCGGGTGTGAGGCCCATCGGACGGCCGTCGAAGAACAGCCGGTCGCCGGTGCCGTCGGCATTGGCCAAATGAAAGGTGGAATCGATCAGTGACAGGTAGAGCAGACTGCTGCCGTCGGGTGACCATCGGCCCCGGTACCCAAAATTTCGGGTGAGCTGGCGAGGCGCGGTCCACTCGCCGTTCGATTGCCGAGTGCTTGAATACATCTCCCAGCGGCCGGTGTGATCGGAGATGAAAAGAACCCTTTTGCCATCGCGCGAGACGATTGGCCCCATCTCATTGCCGGGCGCGCGAGTAATATCGTGCGGATCCGTACCGTCCGCACTGACGACAAACACGTCACGATTTCCCGTGTGCCAGGAGTGGTACGCGATGAACCGTCCATCGCCTGACCATGCGGGACTAAAGTCATCAGCGGTGTCGCGCGTGAGTTGAATCGGATCGCCGCCATTTACCGGAATCTTGTAGATGTGCTGCGGCCCCTCCCGATTCGAGTCGTAGGCGAGCCACTTGCCGTCCGGTGAGACTGAAAGCGCTTCGACGGTCTGATTCTCATTCGTGAGCGGCTTCGCCGAGCTGAATGGGGTGGTGCCGTTCGCGGTGATCGGTGCCCACCATATGTTCGAGTGTGTGGTGAGCGCCGTGTACGCCAGTCGTGATCCATCGGCAGACACCGAGACGGTGTGCGCATTTGCGCCGGTGGTGAGGCGAATCGGAGCACCGTGCGCTCCGCCGCCGCGAGTGAGTTCCTGACGATAAATGTCACGACTGCCGCCACGGCTCGACACGTAGAGCAGCGCTCGCCCGTCTCCAGTCCATGCGGGCGACGTGTTGAGATGCGCCCGTTCTGTCACCGCGACTGCGCTTCGCGCACTCACGTCTGCCACATAGATGGTACTCGGCGCGATGTTGCCGAGCATGGCGCCGCTCGAGAGAAACCAAGGGTTGTTCTCGACAAATGCGACGCGATGCCCATCAGGTGACCACACCGGGCAATTCGGCCAAATCGCGGACGCGATTTTCACGGCGTCGCCGGCGTCCACTGGGCGGACATAGATCCCATCCTCGCGGGCGTACGCGATTCGCTGGCCGTCGGGGGACAGCGTTGGACTCGCGAACTCGTATTCGCTCGCGTCCATCAGCTGTCGCGGGGTACCGCCGAGAGCCGGCGATGTATAGAGCGCCTGACGCACATCGAAGCTGATCTGCTGGCCATCGGGCGACCACCGCGGCATTCGCTGAGGTTCGAGCGCGGACTCGGTGAGCGCTCGTGCCGACCCGCCTGCGATTTGCTTGACGTAAATGCGGCTGTGGCCGACCGGGCCCATGGCAAAGGCCACGAGCTTCCCATCGGGCGAGATGGTTGCATCGAGCTCCAGGCCTGGCGTAGTCGTCACCTGCGTCGTTGAAGCGACCACATAGCTGCTCGGCCGGCGCCAGACCAGCCAACTCGTTGCGCTAACGGCCAAGACGACTGCGGCAACGACGCCGAGACGCAAGGAAATCAAGCGTGCGCGCTGGTGTGGGGGCGATCCTGCCGGAGTGAGCCCGCCACTCGGCGTCGCGAGCGCCTCGAACTGCCCAAGCAGCTCGTCGGCGGTCTGCCACCGATCGGCGGCCTTCTTCTCGAGGCAGCGCATGACGACGCCAGCGACTGCCGGCGGCAGCGCCGCTCGGTGCTGGCTAATGTGAGGCGTCGGCGTTGTGATGTGAGCGGCGAGCTGTTGCTGAGGAGGGAGTCCACCAAACGGGGTTCGTCCGGTGAGCAGCTCGTAGGCGAGCACGCCCACCGAATAGATGTCTGCGCGATGATCAACGGCGGGATCGGCAGCCGCTTGTTCCGGTGACATGTAGGCGGGCGTGCCCAGTGCGATTCCGACCGACGTTATGCTCGAACCGCCGGCGGAATTCGCGAGCGCTTTGGAGACCCCGAAGTCGGTGACCAGGGCATGGTGACCCGAGACAAGCACGTTGTCGGGCTTGATGTCACGATGAACGATGCCGTGCGCGTGCGCATACGCGAGTGCGTCCGTCACGTCGCGCAGAATACGTAGAGAGTCGGCGATCGGCAGTTCATGTTCGCGTGCCAGCCGCGCGCGAAGCGACTCTCCGTCGATGTACGGCATCGCGAAATAGAGCAGGCCCTCATTCGCCGCCGCCGTGAGCAGCGGCACCACGTGCGGATGCTGGAGCTTGGCCGCGAGCTGAATCTCGCGGCGGAATCGCTCCACACTCAAGCCCGCGCTTAGCTCCGGGGGCAGCACCTTGACGACGATGCGTCGGTCGAGGTGCACGTCCTCGACGAGAAAGACTCGCGCCATACCGCCGCCGCCCAGTTCGCGCTCGACGCGGAATCCGTCGCCGAGCGTCCGCTGCAGCCGTTGTGCAAGCTCGTTGGACTCTGCTATCGCCATCGGTAACTCAGCGCGGTTGGGGCTGCGCCTTCGACGCAACGAGCGACCATGTCGCCTCCGCGGAGTGGACTCCCAAGGATGGCGCTCCGTCGCGCCGAGCGGAAGCTGCCACGTCGTATTCGATCGGAGAAGGGACATTTGGATTTGTTGCGTAGCTTCGGGTGGCCACGACTGGGGCGTCTGGTAATACCGCTCGATGCACCAACGGACCAAGTCCACGATGACGGCATCGCGTGGTGCCGGCCCGATGCGTCTATCGTTGTAGCGTTCTCACATTGTACACCGTTGGAGGGATGAGGACGTGAGCATTTCCGTATTCGCGGCGTCTTACTTTTATAGGCGGGGAGAAGGCCCACGGGCGTCGCGTCTGCGTGGCGCGAACGCATGGCCCGGGACGTCATTGCTAAACAACGCAGCAACAGTTTCTCAGCGGAGTCCGTAATCTTTACGTCACCCGTCGCACGCGACAACCAGTCACGCAAACCGCTCAGGTCCCGCTAGGCCTCATTTGTGCGACGGAGAGAAAGACACTCGCGAACACGAGAAAAGCTCGTGAATGACACCCACTCATGCAGACAGAAATTCGTGCAGTCGTGCCTGCCGCGCAGTGAGATGACCGAACAACCATGCGAGACGACCGCGCCGCGTCGATCGACGATCGTCCGCCTCACGTGACGATGGTCCGGCATGAAGAGACGATCGTGCGACGTGTTGAGACGACCGTGCCGTGTCACCAAGTCTACAGACTGTTGCGCGTAGTCGATCGCGAAGGTTGGTTACGCAAGGCAATCGCTCGGATAGACGATCCGATCGCCTGCATGCGCGAAGCAATCGCCCGATCAGCGCACCCGGTCGTGCGGTCAAGCCGACGCATATGCATCGAGCGAACGACCCGCACCCGTGTTTTGCGCGTCGTCCCACGTGAACGGACGATCCGTCGCATCGAATCGCGCATCGCTCCAAGAGAATGGCTTACTCGACCGCACCAATGGACGATCGTGCACGACTCTTCGACGATCGTCACTGACGACGAATTGATCGGTCGGCCCGCACGGCGAATCGTACTTCGCGCAAACATGATCCGACACGATGGTCGACGGCATCGGTCGCGTGTCGAGGTCGAGGCAACACGATCGTCTCGACGGTTACACCGCGCCGAGAATTGAGCCTACCGTGCGATACGTTGATCGCACTGCGTGGAGCGCTCATCGTACGGCTCGCAACGTTGACCCAACTTTTTGCTGAGTCGATCGTACTGTGGCCGAAACGCAACAGGCACATAGTCGGATGCGATCCGACAGCTCGGTGGTGCGAGTGCCACCTCGCCGTCGACCGTCGCCACCGGCATGCCGACGATCGTCAGAGGGTGGGCATGAATCGTCACCTGACTCGAAACTACCGACGCAATGATGGAAGAGATGGCCACCGTGCGTGGTCCAAGCAGTCCTATCGATCGATGGCGAATGGATCGGGCCCCCATACCATCAATTCCGTCACGCCGCTCACGGCAGGGAGTTCGTGCTCGAAGATCACACGAATCTTCGACGCGCGCACCGGACGAATGCGAACCCGGTTGAGCGCCCAGGTCGTCGGACGCTCGGGCGCACGTGCAAGCGCCTCGGCGTCGAGCCAGCGCGCGCCGTCCCAATATTGCACGTTGTACGCGCGTGG
>DASYSU010000339.1:0-24575 GCA_036002925.1 Gemmatimonadaceae bacterium
TCGTCGCGCATCGGTTCGCGGCGTGCGACAACGGCTACATGGTCTACACCATCGATCCCGCTGTGACGGCGCCCAACCTTGCGGCCGTGCAAGAGGTGGCGGTCGGCATCGTTCGCGTTGGCGCGGCGGCGGCGCTGCTTCCGAGCGACACGCTCGAGCTCTGGGTCGATGACATTCGTCTCGAACAGCAAGTGAATTCGTCGGGCGTGGCGGGGCAGATCGGATTCAACCTGAACGCAGCCGATTTCGCCGAGCTCCGCGTCAACGTCAGCAACCGCGACCCGAATTTTCGGCAGCTCAACGACCAACCAACTTTTTTGCAGGAGCGGAACGTCGACATCGCGTCGACCATTCGACTGGATAAGCTGCTACCGAAAACACTCGGCCTCGCGCTGCCGCTCACGATCACGAAACTTTCATTGGCGACCGACCCCCTCTTCCTGTCGCAAAGCGACATTTCCGGCAAGGGAATTCCAGGTCTTCGAAAACCCAAGAACGATCTGACGACGTACAGCTTGACCGTGCGGCGAACGACGCCGCTGAACGGCGGCATCCTGGGGCCGCTGCTCAACAACGTGTCCGCGACGTCCACCTACGTGACGGGCGTCGACCGCACCGAGTTCCAAGACGGCAACTCGCACAACTTCACGGTCGCGGTCGACTATCTCGTCACCGACGACAGCGCGCGCACGCTGCACTTGCCCTCGTGGGTGGATGGAACGCTGGGCGCGTTACCCGCCGTGCTCCAAGCCGGCCCGATCGGCGCCCTCCGGTCGAGCGCGTTCCGCTGGAATCCGACGCAGTTCCGCATCACGAGCGGAATCGTCCGCGCTAGCGATCGACGCGTGTCGTTCATCAAGCCATCGGGCACGGTCGACGATCAGCCCGCCGAGAGCAACGCGTTGAGCCGGTTGTGGCGAAACGGTGGCGTGCTCGATCTCAGACCGACCAACGGTCTGAATCTTCGATGGGAGATTCAGTCACTGCGAGACATGCGCGACTACCGCGACTCCAGTGCGTTCGCGTTTGGCGCTGCGAATCAGCAACGTGGACCGGTCGACGTGCGGCCGGGCTTCGAGCGCGAGCGCAGCCTGATTACCGGCGCGTCATGGACGCCGGTCTTCTCGGCGTGGTTTCGTCCACGCGCGGAGCTCGGCACCCAGTACGACATGCTGCGCGACCCCAATGTTCGCTCGTTCACGACGTTGCCCGGCGTGGTGGGCATCGACAGTGTGCTCGCGGCGCGCGATTCGGCGGCCGCGGCGACACCATCGACGTTGCCGCGGAGAATGACGGGTGCGCAGACGGTCAGCACCGGCACGACGATCGACGTCGCCAAGGCGTTCACCACCTATATGCGCGATTCGGCGATGGCCGCGCGGATCGGCGGATTGTTCGCGCCGCTCGACGTCTCGTACACGCGGAGCTTGCTCTCCACACTCGACGCGTCGTCCACCGGCGCGCCCGTGCTCTTCCAGCTCGGACTCGGCGGTCCGGGATCGTTCCGCACGGTGAACGGCGTCAACGCGACGAGCGCTGGCCAGACGGGAACGTTGAGCGCCTCTGGTTCGCTTCTACTACCGCTCGGCACCTCATTGGTTAATCGATATCGACGCACGACCACGGAGAACTGGATCGATCGCCCGGATCTGTCGCAGGCGCAGGTGAACGGAACGCAGACCCAATTCCCCGACGCCTCATTGCGATGGACGTATCGACCCGCCGCCGCAACGGGGCCGATCACGAATCTGGACGCGAACGTCGGCTATGTGAAAACCGACGTCCTCATCTCGCTGCCGAACATCCTCAATGACGCGCCACCGGAAATTCGACACACCCACGTCGAAACATTTCCGATTGGTGGGACCGTCGCCTGGGCGCTGCGCGGCGGGTTGAGCACTGGTGCGCGGTACAGCGTCAGACGACAGATCGACAGCCTGCCGGGCAGCGTGGCGCGTTCAAACGGCAATGAGCTGAGCCTTGATGCCGGTCGCGCGTTTCGCATTCCAGAGCGCTTGGGGCTTGGACTGCGCAACGACATCCGGACGCGAATCGGCGTTCAGCAGAGTCATAACACGACACACGTGCTCGATGCCAACGGCGTCGTGCAGAGCCGGCTGCAAGACAACGGGCGACAATCATACAATCTCACCGCCGACACGAACGTGCAGGACAACATGGTGTTCACGCTGCAAGGATCGCATGTGATCGTGTTCGACAACAACTTGAATCGCCGATTCGCTCAGACGCTCTTTTCAGCGGTGCTTCAGGTGCAGTTCTTCGCGACGCCACGTTGACGGTTCCCGCTCCACCGTTTGCGAAGCAACCGACTAACGTATAGCCTATCTTCTGTCGAGCCGACTCTCGTGCGAATGCCACTTCTTTCTGCGCTGTGCGCTGCTCTCGTTGCTCTCAACGGCTGCAGCACGATCAAAGATCGTTTCTCCGGACCGAAGACGGCGTTCGACGGTCAGGCAGCGCTCGCGTACGTGAAGGCGCATCTCGAATTCGGGCCCCGCACACCAGGCACTCCGGCGCACGACAAAGCGGCCGATTGGATCGTCGCTGAAATGAAGAAGCGCACCGACAGCGTGACGGTGCAGCAGTGGACGCAGACGACGGCGAAGGGAGTGAAACTCCCGATGCGGAACATCCTTGCGCGGTTCAATCCGGCTTCAACGGAGCGCGTGCTCTACCTCACGCATTGGGACACGCGCCCGACGGCGGACGACGATCCCAATTACGGCAACAAAGCGCGGCCGATCCTCGGCGCCAACGATGGCGCATCGGGCGTTGGATTGTTTCTCGCGCTCGGCGACGTATTCAAGAAGACGCCGCCGTCCGTCGGGGTCGATCTGTTGTTCGTCGACGGTGAGGATTGGGGCGCGTTCGACGCCGACAGCACGGGGGCATATCCCGATGCCCTGTTCGGCTCGCAGTATTTCGCCGACCATCTGCCCTCGCCCAATTACAAGCCGCTGTACGGCGTGTTGTTCGACATGATCGGCGACGCCGATCTGCAAATCTACCAAGAGGCGAATTCCGTTCAGAGCGCGCCGGAAGTGGTTCGGCGCGTTTGGCAAACGGCGGCCGATCTTGGCTATGGCAGTTACTTCATCGATCAGGTGGGCCAATCGATCACGGACGACCATATGCCGTTCTTACGAAAGGGCATGCACGTGATCGACGTGTTGGACATTCAATACGGGCCGCTCCCACCGGCGCACGACGCCTTCACGCCGCCGAATCCCAACTATCACCACACGATGCAGGACACGTTCGACAAAGTGTCGGCTAAGAGCCTGCAAATTGTCGGCGACGTCGCGGTGACTCTGGTGAAGTGAGCGGCGGTTGCGGCTACGGGCGCGCTTTGCCGTTGCTCACCTGTTCGGCCATCTTGAGCGCGTTGTACGCGTTGACGATTCCGCCCGTGACCGACAGCGTTTGGAATGACACGCTGTCTTTGTCGTCCGAGCCCGGGCGCGACACCGATTGATTGGTCCGCGTCACCGACGTCATGATGATCTTCTTGATGTCGCCGGCGGTGAGATTCGGATAGAAATCCAAGATGAGCGCCGCCAGACCGCTCACGACCGGCGCGGCCATGCTCGTTCCGCTATCGCGCTCGTACTCGTTGCCGGGAATCGTCGAGAGAATGTCGACGCCGGGCGCAAAGACGTCGACCTGCTGCTGGCCATAGTTGGAGAACGGCGCCGCGAGCTTGTCGCCGCCTTTCCATGATGACGCGCCGACCTCGATCCAATTCTGCGGGCGACCGCCACTCAAGTACATCGGCGTTGGGAAATTCCTTCCCTTGCTCAGATCGGCGCCATCGTTGCCCGCGGCGTGCACCATCAGCACGCCGTGCGCATCGGCGTACTTCACGGCGTCGTCGACCGCAACCTTGAACGGCGAGTACGCTTTCCCGAAGCTCATGCTGATGACCTGCGCGCCGTTGTCGACCGCGTAGCGGATCGCGTTGGCGATGTCCTTGTCGCGCTCGTCGCCGTCGGGCACCGTGCGAATCATCATGAACTTGACGGCGGCGGCGATTCCGTCGACGCCAACGCCATTGCCGCGCAGCGCGCCGATGATTCCGGCGACATGGGTTCCGTGTTTCGCGTCCTGGCCCATGACGTCGGAGTTGCCGTAGTGGCGCTCGGAGAGATCAGTGTAGTTGTCGCCGACGATCGTGCGCGGGTTGAAGTCCGGATTCAGCGCGTACTTGAGTTGTCCCTCGAGCGACTTGAGGCCGTCCTCGATCACCGACGGTGTCGCGCCCTCCGATGCAAGCTCGAGATACATCTGACGCATCTGCGTCATCTGTGGCGTCGACGGACGCAGCGCCCGCACGCGATCGGGGCTCAGCGAATCGGGAGCGACAGCCTGCTTGAGCACCGGAATGATCTGCTGCAATGCGCCCGAGATCTGCCGGTACGTGTCCACATTGCGCGTGATGTCCGCCTTCTGCTTGTTGTAATCGGCGTCCACCTTCTGGCAATACGCTTGATCGCTGATCGGCGGCTCGCCGCTCGCCGCGGCTTGGTGATGGCAGCGTGCATATTCGCGCGTCACCTCGAATGTGTCAAAGTGCACGTCCTCGCCGTCGCGTCCACCGATGAAGTTCCAACCGTGAACGTCGTCGACGTAGCCGTTGTTGTCGTCGTCCTTTTTGTTGCCGCCGATTTCTTTCGGATTCACCCAGAGATTCGCCTTGAGGTCGACGTGCGACGTGTCGATTCCGTTGTCGATGATCGCAACGAGCACCGTCTGCTTGGGCGACTTGCCCGTGAGCAGCTCGCGGTATGCGCGCTCGACGCTGATGCCGGGAATGTGATCCGCCGTCTCGTCGAGCAGCTGCCAGTTGCGCGGCGCCTCAGTGACGGTTGCGGGCGGTATCGTCGTGAGCGATGTCGAGGCGCTCGGCGTCGAGACCGTCGGTGTCGTCGCGGGCGCCGGCATTGGCGTGGGCGACGTGGCAATGGTTGCCGGAGCGCCGCAGGCGACGAGCGCGAGCGACAGGAGAACGAGCGGCGACGACAACGACTTCATGGGTGATCCTGGATGAAGAACATTCGTTGAACAATAATGCGGCGCATCGATCACGGCAGCGTTCTATTCGCGGGCAATGTGGAAGTTGAACATGGGAGTCTTGAACGTACCCATGAGCCGCAGCCAGATAGGCAAGATCATCTCCATACCCCGCGCCGCGGTGATGTCGCCCAGGTCGAGTATGCCGCGCCAGCCGAACGAACGCAGGAGCTCGGTCACGCGTGCTTTGGCGTCGGCATCGTTTCCGCAGAGGAATAGGTCGTGATCACCAGGAACGGCGGCTGGATTGACCATCAACGGGGCCGTCATGGTATTCAAAGCCTTTACAACTTTGGCGTCCGGAAAGGCGCGTTGGATCTGCTCGGCCACGGAATCGGTGTTGCACACCGTCAGCGTCGGCGGGAATCCGTGGGAAAAGTCGAGCGGGTTGGAGACGTCCACTACGACCTTGTTCTTGAGATTCTCCGCGCCCGCCTCATTCAGAGCGGCGAGGGAGACCATTCCGCCGGTGCAGTTGAAGACCATCTCGCCGAACACTGCGGCATCGGCAAACGTGCCGTGCGTCGCGTGCTCGCCGGCAGCGCTCACCCATTTCGCTGCCTTTTCATTTGCCGCGGTGCGTGAGCCGAGTTTGACGTCGTGGCCGAGTTGAACGAGACGAGTTCCGAGAGTTTGGCCCACGGTCCCGGTGCCGAGTATGCCGAAGCGCATGATTGATCTCCACGCTAGGTGATGCCGTCAAAGTTCGTCACCGAGGGAAGAGAGACGTACCTTAGTCGGACGCTACACAGGAGCTGACGTTGCCCAACAATGCCTTCCACCGATTCTCTCACCAGGTCGCCAAGGGGGCGGGATCACCAGTCGCGTTCGCGGCGGCGCTGGCAATCATCGTCGTGTGGGGTGCCACAGGACGAATTTTTCATTACTCCGACACGTGGCAACTCATCATCAACACGGGAACGACCATCGTCACGTTCCTGATGGTGTTCTTGATTCAGCACACGCAGAATCGTGATGCGCAGGTGATGCAACTCAAGCTGAACGAGTTGATCCGCGCCGTCCACAGCGCGCGCAACGACCTGGTCGACCTCGAGGAGCTATCGGACGACGAGCTCAATCGCCTTCAGGAGCAATTCGCACACTTCCATCGGCGCGCGGTCGAGGTTCGCGCGCATCGTCATCGGAAGGCGGCAACTGAACACTCAGCCGCGGAATCCGCGGAATCGGCGGAGCAACGCGGAATGAAGAAATGAAACGGTGACTTCCGCGGAATTCCGCAACTCCTCCGCGGAGTCTGTGGCTACGCTTTGCCGGGCCTGTCCTACGGTTTCGCCGCGACCTTGCTGCGCTCGATGACCCACTGCTGCGGAGCGAACGCGGCGCCGAGGACCTCGCCAGCCTGGTTAACCGCCATGCGCAAATCGCCCTGTGGCACCGAGATCACCACAGAGTCGGCATGGACGCGGGCCACGCTCAGCGACGCAGTATCGCCGGCGCCGAGTCGGATGGCCGTCCACCGCACTGTCTGCCCGGCTGTCGGATGACTTGCCTTCACGATCTGCTCGGCCAGCGCGAACGACTGGATGAGAAACGGCAGCGGCTTCATGCTCGTGCGCAACGTGAGGTTCACAGGCTGCGGGCCGCCCGTGACCGACGCTTTCACCAGTGTGTCGACAAAGTCGATCGACATGAGTGCGGCCGGACCCTGCGTCCCTTGCCGCGACATCTCCATATGCTCGACGGTGTTGTCGGCACGCAGATTTGCGACGTACTCGCTGCGGAGTCCATTCGACTGGGTGATCGTGCCGGACAGGGTCGGGCCGTCGCGGGTGAAGCGTTCGACCGCGACGGTGTCTTTGCCCTTGCGAATGAGGAACTGCGTTTGTGTTTGGGCGCTCGAGGACGATCCCGCCATCACCGCGGCAATGACAACCACTGCCTGACGAACGCGTGTCCTCGCTCGAGTCATGTGAGGCCTCAGAAGTTCGGGAAGAACGCCATGGTGGGCCGCGTTTGCATCAGCGCCTTCTCGTCGAACGCAATCAACATGAAAGGTGGCAGCTCGCGAATCTGTTCCGCTGACAGAATCTGCTTCACGTCGCGGATTCCGGCTACCACCACGTCGAACATCTTCAGCTGCGCGTCGTAGACACGATCGAGCACCGCTTTCCGATCGAATTCCGCGGGCTGGGCGGCCAACCAGTCGGCCACCGGATTCCAGATTGAGTCCTGCTGGGCCCCGATGCGGCGCTGAAGCGTCGCCAGCGCGGCCAACTGGTCCTTGGTGATGAAGGTGAACGAATCCTTCACGGCCAGCAGTTGGCCCACGGGATTGAACACGCTATTCATCGCGCGCTGCTTGATCTGGCTGGGGCTCAGCTTGTCCTTGCCGCGTGTCCGGCCCGGCGCCATCGCCTGATCGACCGCTTGCTCGACAAAAATGTGGCCCAGCTGCATTCGCGCCTCGAGCGTGACGAGGAATGGATTCCGCGTTCCGGTCCTCGAGAGACGCGTGTCACCGAACCGCGAATTGACTTCGTACTTGTAACGGTTGGTCGTCGGGTCGAAGCCCCGCACGGTGAGCAGCGATGGATCGGAGAATGCCGACTGACCCCACCCTTGCAGCTTCGAGCTGCCGTGCAGCATCGCGTCCAAGCCGGCCGGGAAATTCGTGAGCGACAGCGAGAGCGTGACTCGGTTCTGCATCCCGAGCTTCTCTGGGTTGAGCGTCGCGACCGCGTTGGTGGTCGCCGTCCACGGTCCTTCGCAACTATTGCGCTGAGCGATCTGATTCAGTTGCCGCTCGAGGCAGTTCCGAATTCGGGGTGACGCGCCGGCGAGCAGCGACGTCATTCCCGCCCGCACCGCCGAATCCGCCGTGGCGGGGTTGAAGATGAATGCGCGGTCGTTCGATTGACCGTCGCCATTGATGTCGCCCGATACGACCGGCGTGAACGGTGAGCCCGAGGAGAACCGAGACCAGACCGCGAAGGAGAATAGGTCGTGCACGCGCATCGTGATCGACGCGTTGACCTGATGCCGCGCGTCCATCGAGCTCCGCGCCCACTCTACGTCCAGCGGATTGCCCGCCGTCGTCCCGCCGAAGCCACGTCCCTGTTCACGCAGCCACTGATGCACGTAGTTCAGGTTCCATGTGAATCCTGGAACGAACTGCAGCGGCGACAGCGTGAGGATCAGCTGCTTACTCTCCGAACGTAGATTCGACGTGAGCTCGGTGACGCTACCGAATTGCGAGAAGAGGCGCGAGTCCCGATTCGTGACCGCGCCGCTGCCCGGAACGATGCTCGTGGGCGCCGCATACACAGGGCGTGACCCCTCAGCGCCGAGTGTGAAGCGTTGCGTGGGAGTGAAGTTCAAATCGAGCGGTGCTTGTTGATGCAAGTTGACTGAGTAGACCCCTTCCGCCTGGAAGATGACCCACTTGCTCGGCGTCGGTCCTGTTATGGCGAAGTTGGTGCGCCAGCTGCGTTGCGCGGCGTAGCCCGGTCCGATGAGATAGACGTTCGGTTGCGTACTCGAGAACGAGCTCACTCCGCCCAAACATTGCGTGGGAATCGTTGACTCGTTGTTGGCAAACGCGTTCCAATCGGGAATCGGCACCGCGGATCCAATGCACTGGATTTGACGCACGGCGTCGGGTAGTCCGGTCGCGCGCATGGCCGGCGCGATGAGAGTCGCGGCGGTGCTGTTGCGGAACTCACCGACACCACCGCGGAACTGAACCTTCGGCGCGCCACGCAGACCTTTGGTGCCGCGGTCGCCGATACCCCAGAAGAATCCCACGCGCGGGCTCACGTGATACTCGCTCGGCGTGTTGTCCGTGCGGACATGGAACGCCGATTCGACGTCGGGATTGAAGTCGGGCTTGTCGCCGAACCGGACGCCCTCGACGCGAACACCGTACAAGAACTGCGTTCTGCCCGTCGGTCGCCAATTGTCACCCAACGAGAACGCGCTGTTCAAGGCGCTCGACGAGACGTTGTGCGAGACGAACGTGCGGTTGAAGCTCGCCGGCCGGTTCGCGTCGATGTCGGCGATCGAGTTGTAGAAATAACTGCCGCGACGATTGGCGTATTGGTCTTGGGAGAACGCATCGTCGCGCAGGTTGGCCGTCACGCGCGTGCGATGCTTGCCGTCCTCGGACAACCACGACACCTGCTCGAAGATCTCACCGCCGGAATTGTCGACCGCACGCGGGAGAAATGCGTTGCCGCCGAACGCTAGCGACGTAATGCCCGTGCTGCCGTCATTGAGTTGCGAGCTCACGAGGACCCGCGCGTCGGGAAGTTTCAGATACGGATCGTCGCTCGTGCGATTCACGTGCGCGCCGACGCGCAGATCGCTCAGAATGTTCTTGTGAATGTACGCGGACATGTTGCCGGTGATGTCGGCGCCGGACGAGGTCTCGTCGCCGCCGTGGCCCGGGACCGCCGTCGCGCCGAGGAACAATGCCGACGACGTGTTGCGACGCACCGAGACCACCATGTTCGACGTCATGTCCTGCGATTTGTTCCAATCGATGCGCGCGAGCGCGGAGGCGTTGGTGCGCTGTTTGTCCGAAGGAGAAATGGCGCCCGTCAACGGTACGCCCGCGCGCGACAGCGATGTGATGAGTCGCTGCACGGAATCGGGCGCGACGCCGATTCGCTCCCACGAGCCGATGTCGTTCGCCAGCAACGACTGGACGTCGCTACTCCGGCGTCCGACTTGAAATGACATGTTGTAAAACACCTTGTCGAACACGATCGGGCCGAACAACGACCCACTGAGCTGGCCGTTCGTGTACTGATTTCCGAGCTGCCGCCCGACTGGATCGGTGAACTGGAGCGTCGGCGAGTCGAACGTCACGTGCGCGTTCCGCTGATGGAAATTGCCACCGGAGAAGGCGCCGATCGCGAGTTGGCCGCCACTGAACCCGCCGCGCGACACGTCGTATGATGTTGCCGCGACGCGTGTGAACGCGATCGCGTCGCGCGGAATGTCACCGCCGCTGAACTGCATGCCATTCAGCGTCACGCTGTTTTGATCGGGTGATAGACCGAGCACTGAGAAGCCGGGCGGCCCACCATTGGCGTCAGGAATGAGCGACACGCCGGGAACCGACGCGGCCATTGCGGCGAGATTTCCCTGATCGGCCGCGGCGATCGCGCCCGGTGCGTTGTCGACGCCACGTTCGGACGATGTTTGCTCTTGGGGTGTGCCGATTCCCTCGCGCGGCGGCGGCGCTCGCCGACTTTCGCTTACACGCACCGGGCCGAGGTTCACCACCGCTCGCGACAACGTCACGTTGACGACGATCGCCGTCTCACCGGTTCGCCGCGCCGTGACTTTTTGTGGTGCGTAGCCGAGCGCGGTAATCGAGACCGCGTACGTCGGCGCCGTTCCAGTCACGGTCATCGACCAATGTCCCGTCGAGTCGGTGCGCACGACGAATGGCGGCGCGCCGGCCGACGCGGTACTCGGCGTGACCGAGACGGTCGCGTTACGGACCCCCGCGCTGTCGGCTCCGCGCACCTGACCGCGCAACAGATCGTGCGTTGCGTCCTGGGCGATCGCGGCTTGTCGACCGAAGGTGCAGAGCGCTAGGGCGCAGAGGATGGTGAAGAGGCGGCTGGAACGGGAAGGGCCGCGGTGGCTGGGGCGCGGTGAGAGAACGCGCATGGAGTCGGCCTCGATCTCATCGTTTGACTGCATGTGTCGCGGGCGGGATAAGGGGAAGCCCGACACAACAAACCTGTCTACGAATCACTCGGCGGCAGGTTTCAAGGGCTGTCGACTATCCCAATACGGGGTTCGACACGATGCTGCGCGCTTTCGTTGCTACGGGAGTTTGTTGGGAGCGCATTCGACTCCCGCCTCTGACGTGCGAGGTCGTTCGATCCGAGGCGCAACAAAACGGTGCGACGTTCGTCGAAGCGTGCGCTTAGTATCGGCCCATGTCACTACGCCCCGATCACAAAGCCTTGGCGTTCATTGGCGCCATCGGAGTTCTTGGAGCCGGCGTGCGGGTCATGCGCGCCGCAACCGGCGAACCAGCGGTCGTCGCTCAGCCGGCGCTCGAGCATCAGCTCGCCGCGGCAGATTCTTCGCGCAACCAACAGGGTCGCGGCAAGAGCGGCTCCAAGCAGCGCGGCGGTGGACGACGCGGGCGCGGCTCGGCGCCCGGCGATCCGAGTCCCGTCCGCGGCAAACTCGACGTCGACGTCGCCACGGCGGCGCAGCTCGACTCATTGCCGGGGGTCACACCGACGATCGCCAAACGCATCGTCGCGGATCGGATGATGCGCGGACCATTCATGAGCAAGGACGGACTCCGGCGCGTGAGCGGCGTCGGGCCGAATCTCATCCTGCAGCTCGACAGCCTGATCACATTCAGCGGGACGTTCGCTCCGTCGTCGCCCCGCGACACTGTGATTGTGCCGCGCAAGAAGTCGCGCGGCCGGAGGACTATGCCACCTGTGGCGCAGCAAAGATCGGCGCCGCGACAAGCGCCGTCGCTCCGCGCAGTCGCGGATAGCTGCTTGCTGGTTCCGGTGTCATCGGCGTCGCGGCGGCGAGTGACGTGAGCGCGCGTGTCGCGATGATCTTTCGCATGATCGGCGCGAGTTGGTCCCAGGCTTCGGTGATCTCGCCGCCGACGAAGATTTGAGCGGGATTGAGCGTGTTGATGATGATCGCCAACCCCACTCCGAGATGTTCCGCGGTCTCATGCAGTGCTGCGACCGCGCGGCGGTCGCCCGACCGTGCACGCGCCAGCACATCGGTGATCGTCAGACCGGATTCCTGGAGGAGATGACGCGTCTCAGTCGGTGAGAACTCGTGTCCGAGGTAGCGCGACAACGTTGCCAAGTTGGACGTATACGCCTCGAGACAACCTCGTGACCCGCACAAACAGGTTGGACCCAGCGGGTCGATCGGCACATGCCCGAACTCGCCGGCTGTGTTATTGTGCCCGCGAACAACCTCCCCATTCACGACCAGGCCCGCCCCGACGCCGTCGGACACGGTGACGTAGACAAAATCTCGGGGCGCATCGCCGCCGCGCTGACCGAGCCACATTTGGGCGAGCGCGCAGGCGATGGGAGCATTCTCGATCTGAACCGAGAACCCCGTCGCTTCGGCGAGGGCGTTGCGCACATCCACGTCTCGCCAGCCGAGTTGGGGGGCGTTGAGAACTCGACCGGTGTGCTGATCGACCATTCCCGGCACGACGAGTCCGATCCCATTGCACTTGCCAATGGCACGGTGCGTCTTGAGCAGCCGTGGGATGCGTCGGGCGAGTGTCGCGACGAGCGCATCCGGCTCGACTACGGTGTCGAAAGTCTCGAGGGCGATCGGCGTCCCGTTGAAGTCGCTCAGCATTAGGTAGGTCTTGCTGAATCGGACGTCGACGGCCACCACCAATCGATCATGCGTCCGAACGTAGAGCATCATCGGCTTTCGGCCGCGCGGTGCTTCCACGGTCGTCCCCTCGTAGATCGAGCCTTCGGTCAAGAGCTCGCTCACGAGTGACGTCACCATTCCTCGGCCCACGCTCATGCGCCGCGCCAGGTCCGCCCGCGAGATCGGCTGGTGTTCGCGCACCAGGTTGAGCAAGATCTGCCGGTTGATCTCCCGGGGGGTGGACCGTGTGGCGCGGATGAAGCTTCGAGTGTTGATTTTTCGCATTCGGGGGTCGGAAAGAACGGACTCAGGCCTCAGGAACCCTGGGCCCGGCATATCGAGAGGTCGCGGAGGCCGCGCCTACCGTCGCGCCCGGGCAAACCCTAACCAAACCTGGATTTTGTTCTTAATTTGAACAAATGTGGCCAGGCATCAAGATGCGCCGTTCGGCGCCCGCGAAATGAGACGCGGCATCTACCAGCCGCTCGTGCTTCACGAGGACCGGTTTTTCGACTCGGACCCAAGTGTTCGATTCGTCGCCCGTTCGCTCTACGAAGAGACGCGAGAGCTCCCGCTCATCTGTCCCCACGGCCACGTCGACCCGGCACTGCTCGCTGAGAACTCGCCGTTCCCCGAGCCAACGGCCCTCCTGATCATTCCGGATCACTACATCTTCCGAATGCTGTACTCGCGCGGCGTCTCCCTCGAGTCGTTGGGGATTCAGACGCGCGATGGAACGCCCGTCGAGAGCGATCCGCGAAAAATCTGGCAGCTCTTCGCCGAGCACTATTATCTGTTTCGCGGCACGCCGACCGGCGCGTGGCTCGATCACGAGCTGCACGATCTGTTCGAGGTTCGCGTCAAGCTCGATGGCGGGTCGGCTGACTACGTCTACGACGCGATCACCGAGCGACTCGAGCAGCCGGAATTTCGGCCGCGCGCGTTGTTCGATCGGTTCAACATCGAAGTGTTGGCTACGACGGATAAGGCGACGGATCGGCTCGACGCGCATCGCGCGATTCGCGACAGTGAGTGGAACGGCCGCGTGATTCCGACGTTCCGTCCTGACGCACTCTTCCGGATCGCGTCGGCCGAATGGCGGGCCGAGTTGGATTCGCTGCGCGCCGTCGATGGGCGAGCGATCTCCGATTTTCCGGGTTTCATCGCCGCGCTCGAGGAGCGCCGTCGCTTCTTCAAATCACTCGGCGCAGCGGCGACCGATCATGCCGTCGTCGAGCCACGAACCGCGCGGCTCTCGCCCGACGATGCGCAGACCATCTTCCGTCGCGCGTTGCAGAGCGACGCGACGCCCGCGGATCAGGCGCGCTTCGAGGCGCACATGTTGATCGAGATGGCGCGCATGTCGGTCGACGACGGATTGGTGATGCAGCTTCATCCGGGTTCGTATCGCGATCACAATCGCTTCGTGGCTGAGCGCTTCGGCGCGGACAAGGGCGGCGACATTCCGGTCGCGACGGAGTACACGCGGAATCTTTCGGAGTTGCTCAACTCGTACGGAAACGATCCGCGTTTCACGTTCGTCGTGTTCACGCTCGACGAATCGGCGTATACGCGCGAGCTCGCGCCGCTCGCGGGGCACTACCCCGCGCTGCGGCTTGGGCCACCGTGGTGGTTCCACGATTCGGTCGAAGGCATGACGCGTTATCGCCATCAAGTGACCGAGACGGCGGGCGTCTACAACACAGCCGGGTTCAACGACGACACTCGTGCTTTCTGTTCGATCCCGGCTCGGCACGATCTCTCTCGCCGCGTCGACGCAAATTACCTCGGCCGACTTGTCGCTCGGCACGTCATCGACATCGAGGACGCGCGGGTGCTCGCGCGGGCCATGGCCTACGAGCTGGCGCGCGACACCTACCGGCTCGGCGCACCGCCGGAGGCGCGATCATTTCACGCGCCGGCAGCAATGGAAGCGCGATGAACGACGCGGCGACCATTGAACGCGACGTGCGGGGCGTGGCCCAGCGGCCAGCGCTCATCCGCGTTGCCGATCGCGACAACGTGGCCATCGCGCTCCGGCCCATCACCGCCGGCGAACGTGTCGAGGTCGGCGGCCAAACGGTCGTTGCGCGCCAAGACGTTCCGCCGGGGCATAAGATCGCGCTGATGTCGCTCGAACCGGATGAGCAAATCATCAAGTACGGTGTACCCATCGGCCTCGCCACGTCTGCGATCGAACCAGGCGATTGGGTGCATTCGCACAATCTGCGCACCGCGCTCTCCGGTCTGCTCGACTATCGCTACGCCCCGGTCGCGCCTCCCCAGCACTCGCAACCGACCAGCCTGCCGACGTTCATGGGATATCGACGGCACGACGGGCGCGTCGGAACGCGCAACGAGCTGTGGGTGCTCAACACCGTCGGCTGTGTCAATCACGCCGCCGAGCGCATCGCCAAGCAAGCGGCCGAACGGTACGCGGGACGCATCGATGGTATTCACGCATTCGGCCACCCGTACGGCTGCAGCCAACTCGGCGACGATTTAAAGAATACTCAACGCGTGCTCGCGGGGCTGCTGCGCCACCCGAACGCCGGCGGAGTGTTGATTCTTGGACTGGGCTGCGAGAACAACCAGCTGAGCGAACTGATGGCGCTCGCCGGCGACGTCGATCGTGACCGCATCGCGTTCTTCAACACGCAGGACGTGATCGACGAACTCGAGGAGGGAACAGGCGCCGTCGCCAAGCTGATCGAGCGCGTGAGCACCGATCGGCGCACCGAGTGTTCGGTCACGGATCTCGTGCTCGGGCACAAATGCGGCGGCTCCGACGGGTTCAGTGGAATTACCGCCAACGCGCTGCTCGGTCGCATTGCCGATCGGGTTACTGACTTTGGCGGCAGCGTGCTGCTCACCGAAGTCCCCGAGATGTTCGGTGCCGAGCAGCAGTTGATGAACCGGGCCGTGAGCGAGCCGGTGTTTCGCGACATCGTCGCGATGATCAATGACTTCAAGCAGTACTTTCTGCGCCACAATCAACCCGTGTACGAGAATCCGTCGCCGGGAAACAAGGCCGGCGGGTTGACCACGCTCGAGGAGAAATCACTCGGTGCGATCCAGAAGGGCGGCCGCGCGCCGGTGTCGCGCGTCCTCCGTTACGGTGAAGCGTTGCGCGATCGCGGCCTCGCGCTGCTCGAGTCGCCGGGCAACGACGGCGTCTCGTCGACGGCGATGGTCGTCAGCGGCGCGACGCTGTTGCTTTTCACGACCGGCCGCGGCACGCCGCTCGGCTTCCCCGTGCCGACGATCAAGGTATCGTCGAACAGCGAGATCGCCACCAAAAAACCGCACTGGATCGACTTCAACGCCGGCGCGCTCCTCGACGGCACGAAGACGATGGCGCAGCTCGAGGACGATCTCTTTGCGCTGATTCTGGCGGTCGCGTCGGGCGAGCAGTTGGCGAACAACGAGAAGAATGGCTACCGCGAGATCGCGATGTGGAAGGAAGGAGTGACCCTGTAGATGTCGGCGCGGCCACGGTTGTCGCGTGAGCTCGTCGCGTCGCTCGCGCTTGCGGAGCAAACCGGTGTCGAGGTTCCACCGCTGGAGATACTCGAGCTTCCCGAAAGAATCGTGCAATTCGGAACTGGCGCCTTCCTGCGCGGCTTTGTCGAGTATTTCATCGATGACGCGAACCGGAGAGGACGTTTCGGCGGTTCGGTCGTCGCGATCTCGTCGACGGGCAGCCGGCGTGATGCGGCGCTGAATGAGCAGGACGGGCTGTTCACACTGGCGATTCAGGGAGTGGAGGGAAGCGCGGCGCGTCAGCGCTATCGCATCGTCGCGTCGCTCAGTCGCGCGCTCTCGGCGCGTGATGACTGGTCGTCCGTCTTGGAGGTCGCGCGTTCTCCGGATCTCCAAGTTGTCGTCTCGAATTCCACCGAAGTCGGCATCGTGCTCGATGAGACCGACCGCTTCGACGCGATTCCTCCGAGCTCGTTTCCCGGGAAGCTGACGCGTTTTCTCTTCGAGCGTGCGCGCGCATTCGATTACGACGAACGACGAGGTCTGACCGTACTTCCGTGCGAGTTGATCGACGACAACGGCGACGCGCTTCGCGACATCGTGTTCGCATTGGTATCGCGCTGGGCGCTCGACCCGCGGTTCGAACGATGGCTCACCAACGCGGTCACCTTCTGCAACACGCTCGTCGATCGCATCGTCCCGGGCGTTGTCTCGCCGGAGGAAGCCGATCGAGTGGCCGAGTTATTCGGATACCGCGATGGCTTGATCACCGTCTGCGAATCGTACGCGCTATTCGCCATCGAGGGCGACGCAAACCTTCGCACGAAGCTTCGGTTTGCCGGGGGTGATTCGCGAATTATCATCGCACGCGATATTCGTCCGTATCGGGAGCGGAAGGTTCGCGTGCTGAACGGGACGCACACGATTTGCGTGCCCGTCGCGCTGCTGGCCGGACTCGATTCGGTGCGCGATGCCGTCGAGGATGAGCGCGTCGGCCGTTTCATTCGACGCGTGATGTTCGACGACATCGTGCCCAGCCTCGACGCGCCGGGCGCGGAGGAGTTCGCGACCGAAGTGTTGGAGCGATTTGCCAATCCGTACATTCGCCACTCGCTGATCGACATCACGCTGTACGGCACGACGAAGATGCGCGTGCGCGTCGTTCCGTCGATCGTGGATCACTATCGCCGCGTTGGCCGTGTGCCTGGATCGCTTGCCTTCGGCTTCGCGGCGCACATTGCCTTCATGCGCGGCGAGATTCAAGCCGAACGCCGGACGGCGGGTCTCGCCGTGCCCGAGGACGACGACGGGGAGCGCATGCGCGACGCCTGGTTGGACGTGGATCCTCACTCGGATGCGAGCCTCGGCGAATTCGCGCGCCGCGTGTGCGCGGACGTGTCCCTCTGGGGCGTCGATCTCGCCACATTGAATGGATTCGCCGATGTGGTCGCCGAACATCTCGTGCGCATCATACGACACGGCATCCATTCCGCGCTCGACGCTCACCTCACTGAACCGGCGACGACCTGACATGACTCCCGTCTTCGCATCGGCGACGGATGCGCTCGACCGATTACGCGCAGTGCGCGTGGTTCCCGTGATAACGATCGACGATCCCGACGACGCGGTGCCGCTCGCCCGCGCGCTCACGGACGGTGGACTCGCCTGCGCTGAAATCACGTTTCGCACGCCGCGAGCAGCGGAGGCGTTGCGACGAATCACCGCCGAGGTGCCGGAATTGTTTGCCGGCGCGGGCACCGTGTTGACGCCTGAGCAGGCAAAAGCGGCGCGAGACGCGGGGGCGCAGTTTGTCGTCGCACCCGGCTTCGGCCCGCGCACCGTCGACTACTGCCTCGACCAAGGCATTCCGATCTATCCGGGAATCGCCACGCCGACCGAAGTCGAGGCCGCACTCGAGAGAGGCCTCGTCACGGTGAAGTTCTTTCCCGCCGAGCCGATGGGCGGACTGTCGTATCTCAAGTCGATCGCCGCGCCGTACGTGGACGTGAACTTCATCCCGACGGGAGGCGTCAACGCGAGCAACATCGCGAGCTATCTCGCGTTCAAGCGCGTCGTGGCGTGTGGCGGATCGTGGATGGCGCCGAACGATTGGATCGCCGCCAAGCAATTCGATCGGATTCGCGACGAGTCACGTCGCGCCTGCACTGCGGCGCGCGATCTCGCATCTGGAGTCGCCGTATGACGCGCGTCGTCACGCTCGGCGAGGTGATGCTGCGACTCAAGTCGCCGGGATTCGAGCGGCTGTTTCAGTCGCCGACACTCGAGGCGACGTTTGGCGGGGCCGAGGCAAACGTCGCGGCGTCGCTGGCGCAGTTCGGCGTCGACGCGCGATTCGTCTCCGCGATTCCGGCAAACAACGTCGGCGACGCATGCATCGCGACGCTCCGGAGCTTCGGCGTCGACACGTCGATGATTCGACGGCAAGGCGAGCGGCTCGGCATTTATTTCCTCGAGAACGGCGCGAATCAGCGTCCGTCGCGCGTGACTTACGACCGATCGGGCTCCTCGATATCGACGGCGAAGGCGAGCGACTTCAATTGGGCCGCGGTGTTCGAAGGCGCCGACTGGTTCCACATCAGCGGCGTGACTCCGGCGATCAGCGCGTCGGCCGCGGTGCTGTCGATCGCGGCGGCGCGCGCTGCGCGCGAGCGAGGCCTCACCGTGTCGTGCGACTACAACTATCGCAAGAACTTGTGGCGCTATGGGAAGTCGGCGCCCGAAGTAATGCGCGAGCTCGTGGGATTCGCGACAGTCGGGATCGCGAACGAGGAAGATTGCCAAAAGGCACTGGGCATCGATATCGACATTGACGTGAAGAGTGGCTCGATCGAGAAGGACAAGTATCGCGCCCTGGCCGACAAGGTATTGAGCGCATTCCCGAACCTCGAACGACAGGTGATCACCTTGCGTGAGAGCCATAGCGCGGACCACAACGGGTGGAGCGCGGTGATGTTCGACCGCAAGCAATTCTTATCGAGCCGACATTATGAGATCACTGACATCATCGACCGCGTAGGCGGGGGCGACTCGTTCGCGGCCGGTCTGATCTACGGATTGCGCACGTACAACGATGGACAGCGCGCTCTCGAGTTTGCGACCGCGGCGTCATGTCTCAAGCACTCGGTCCTCGGCGACATCAATCGCGTGAGCGTTGCCGAGGTCGAGACGTTGGTGGCGGGTGATGCAAGCGGCCGAGTCCAGCGGTGAAGGAGAAGATCGGACGGTATCGGTGGACGATCTGCGCGCTGCTGTTTTTCGCGACGACGATCAGCTACATCGATCGCCAGGTCATCGGCATTCTCGGGCCATCGCTGCAGAAGGATCTCGGCTGGGACGAGCAGACGTTCGCCAACGTCGTCTCGTGGCTGACAATCGGCTACGCGCTCGGCTTTCTCGTCGCGGGGCGAATCATGGATCGCGTCGGGACACGAAAAGGATTCGCCGGGGCGATCGTGTTATGGAGCTTCTCGGCGATGGCGCACGCGTTGGCCCGTGGCGCGGCGAGCTTCAGCGCGGCTCGCTTCGCGCTCGGCGTCGGCGAGTCGGGAAATTTTCCAGCGGCGATCAAGACCGTCGCCGAGTGGTTCCCGACGCGCGAGCGCGCGTTCGCCACCGGAATCTTCAACGCGGGGTCGAACGTCGGCGCGATCCTGACCCCGATCATGGTGCCCTGGATCGCGCTGACGTGGGGTTGGCGCGCGGCGTTCATCGTCACGGGCGCCTTGGGATTCCTCTGGCTCATTGCGTGGTTGTTGATCTATCAACCGCCGGAGAATCATCCGAAAGTCGGCGCGGCCGAGCTCGCGCACATTCGGAGCGATCCCTCCGAGCCGTCGTTCGCCGTGAGTTGGATGCAGCTGCTCAAGTATCGGCAGACGTGGGCATTCGCGATCGGCAAGTTCATGACCGATCCGATCTGGTGGTTCTATCTCTACTGGCTGCCCAAGTTTCTCGACGCCCGCTACGGCATCAAGCTCGCGCAGGTCACGGCACCGCTGGTCGCGATCTATCTGCTCGCCGACGTTGGTTCGGTATATGGTGGCTGGCTATCGGGCGCGTTCATCAGACGCGGCCGGTCCGTGAACGCGGGACGTAAGCTGGCGATGCTCATCGCTGCCGTGATCATCATCCCGACGATGTTTGCGCCCGCGGCGACGAACATGTGGGTCGCGGTGACAATCGTCGGCGTCGCCGCGGCGGCGCATCAGTGGTGGTCGGCGAACATCTTCACGCTGACGAGTGACATGTTTCCGCGCTTCGCGGTGGGCTCAGTCGTCGGGATCGGTGGATTCTTCGGCGCCGCGGGTGGTGTGTTGTTTCAGCGCGCGACTGGCTGGGTGCTGCAACACAACGGAAGCAACTACACGCCGGTGTTTCTCGCCTGTGGTTTTGCCTACGTGACGGCGCTGCTGATCATCCATCTTTTGGTGCCGCGGCTCGAGCGAGTAACGCTCGTTCCTGGAGCGACCGCGTGATGCGGTTGGTCGCGTCGTTGCTGCTGTCCGCGTTCGCCGCGGTCGACGGGCAGAACGTGAACCCGAATCCCATGGACTCGATTCGAAAGCTTCCGGGATATCGGCCGACACACGACACCGTACAACTACTGACGGCGGGGCGCATCGCCAAGTACGCGCCGAAACTGCAGCACGCCTGGACGGTGTACCTGGACCGATCTCGCGAGCAATACACGCGCGACACGGCCGCGATGGGCCGAGAGCTCCGCGCGGCTGGCCTTCACGCCATGACGCGCGGGCCATACTCGCACGATTTCTCGGTGAAACCGGAGATGACGCCGGCTTGGTTCGCGACCGATTCGGCGCAGCGCATGGCCGCGATCATTCTCAGCTTTCAAGCGCCCAACGGTGGTTGGTCGAAGCACGTCGACTTCGCGAAGCATCTTCGACAACCGGGCGAGAGTTATTTCGCCGAGAGCGCCGACTGGGAGTGGATCTCGACGATCGACAACGATCAGACGACGGAACAGATCCATTTTCTCGCATTGACTGATCGCGCCCATCGAGATGCGCGTTACGAGCGTGCCGTCGTGCAAGGCATCGACTATCTGCTCGAGTCGCAGTATCCGAATGGATGCTTTCCGCAGGTCTATCCGCTCGAGGGCAGCTATCACGACGCAGTGAGCTTCAACGACAACGCCACGGTCAATGTTCTGGATGTGCTTCGCGAAGATTCGCTCGGGGCATTTCCGTACTCGCCGTCGGCGCAGCGCAGCCGCGCGGCGCGCGGAGTGGCCAAAGGAATCGAGTGCATTCTGGACTCGCAGGTCCGTATCGGCGGTAAGCTGACGGGTTGGGGTCAGCAGCACGATCCGCTCACGCTCGAGCCGACGAGCGCGCGGAGCTATGAGCTTACGTCGCTCGCTGGGCAAGAGACGGCGGCGATCGTCGATCTGCTCATGACGATCTCGTCACCGACTACGCGTGTGATCGACGCCGTCTACGGGGCGACTGAGTGGCTCGCGGCCGTTCCGCTCTACGGGTTCTCATACGAGAACTACGAGCTCCAAAAGCGCTACGGCGCCGGCCCACTGTGGGGCCGACTGTACGAGATCGGAACGAACCGCGTCATCATGGCGAATCGTGACGGCATCAAGCTCTACGACTGGGACAAGCTCACGGATCGCCGCTCGGGTTACGGATGGTACACGACCAAACCGGCGGCGACGCTCGCCGCATTCAAAAGGTGGGCGGAGACTCATCGGCGCACGCCATGACGGATCGACGAGACTTTCTGCGCGCCATTGGCGCGACCGCGATGCTGGCGTCTCCGCTTGGATCGCTCGCGTGTCGTGTGGCGCCCGGCGGGAATACGCCCCGTCCAACCGCGCGCGGGTGGGATCTCGTGCCGGAGATCCTCGCCCGTATCGTGCCGCCAACATTCGCCGAACGCGACTTCGACATCACGCGATATGGCGCGACGGCCGGCTCCGATTGCACCGATGCGATTCGTCGCGCGATCGCGGCCTGCGCCGCGGCTGGTGGCGGACGCGTTGTTATCCCGCCGGGACGATTCGTTACGGGGCCGATTCACTTGCGGAGCAACATCAACCTGCACGTTGTGCGCGGCGCCACGCTGGCGTTTAGCCAGGATCCACGACACTACCTGCCGGCGGTCCTCACGCGATTCGAGGGCACAGAGTTGATGAACTACTCACCATTCATCTACGCGCTCGATCAGACCAACATCGCGATCAGCGGCGAAGGTACGCTCGACGGACAGGCAGGTCCCGACCATTGGTGGCCGTGGAAGGGAAGCGCAGAGTTTGGCGCCAAGCCCGGCACGCCGAACTACAATGCATCGCGACAGCGCTTGTTGGCGATGTCGGAGCAGGGCGTCCCGGTCGCGCAACGAACGTTCGGTGAAGGGGACTACTTCCGTCCGAACTTCATTCAGCCTTACCGGTGCCGGAACGTTCTCATCGAGAACGTGACGATCGTGAGCTCGCCCATGTGGGAAATTCATCCCGTGCTCTGTCAGAACGTCACGGTGCATGGCGTGACGATCAGCAGCCATGGGCCGAACAACGATGGGTGCGATCCGGAATCCTGTCGCGATGTCCTGATCGATCGCTGTGTGTTCGATACCGGTGACGACTGCATCGCGATCAAATCAGGACGCAACGCCGATGGTCGGCGAATCAACGTTCCGAGCGAGAACATCATCGTGCGGAACTGCGAGATGCGCGATGGGCACGGCGGCGTCACTGTCGGCAGTGAGATTTCGGGCGGCTGCTGGAATGTCTTCGCACACGATTGTCGCATGGACAGCCCGCGGCTCGATCGCGCGCTTCGCCTCAAGAACAATGCGATGCGCGGCGGCCTGCTACATGACATCTACATGCGCGACGTCACTATCGGACAGCTCGTGGATGCGATCTTGTCGATCGACTTCTACTACGAGGAAGGAGACAAGGGGGGGTTCACGCCTGTCGCTCGCGACATAGCGGTCGAGCGCGTGACGAGCAAGAAAAGCATGTATGGCGTCTATCTCCGAGGCTTCGCGAATGCGCCCATCGAGAATATCCGCGTCATTGATTGTCACTTCGACAATGTCGCGAAGGGCAACGTCGTCGAGCACGTGCACGAACTCGATTTGTCGGGCACGACGATCAACGGAGTCCCGGCCAGATGATCGTGTCACGTCATGGACGATCGGGCTTCGCGACGTCGGCTGTCCTCCTGATCGGCGGGCTTCGACTCGCCGGCGCTCAAGCGCAGCCGGCGACCTGGTCGGTTCGCGTCGCGTCCTCAGTCATGCGCCGCAGCCCAGCCGCAGTGTATGAGAAGTGGGATTATACCGCCGGACTCATGTTGCTCGCCTTGCAACGTGTCGGCGAGTCGACCCACGACCCGAAGTACGCCGCATACATCAGAGCGAGCATCGACTCACTCGTTCACTCCGACGGGACGATCGCGACCTATGCGTCGAGCGAGTACAACCTCGATCAAATCAACGAGGGTCGCGCGCTGCTCACGCTGTACGATCAGACCCGCAACGCGCGATATGGCAGAGCCGCGGATCGTCTCCGCGATCAGCTCCGCTCACAGCCGCGCACCGCCGAAGGCGGGTTCTGGCACAAGAAGATCTATCCGCAGCAGATGTGGCTCGACGGTTTGTACATGGCCGAACCGTTCTACGCGGAGTATGCCCTCCGGCACAGCGACACGGCGGCGATGAATGATGTCGCTCGGCAGTTTCTTCTCGTTGCGCGTCACATGCGTGATCCGAAGACCGGCCTGTACTACCACGCGTGGGACTCGGTGCATCAGCAGTCGTGGGCCGATCCCGTCACCGGGCTCTCGAAGAATTTCTGGGGGCGCGCTGTCGGCTGGTATCTCATGGCCGCCGTCGACGTGCTCGACTACCTGCCTAAGACACACCACCACCGCGCCGAGCTTATTCGAATCGTACAACAGTTGGCGGACGCGGTCGCGCGCGTGCAGGATCCCGTATCGGGCGTATGGTGGCAGGTGCTCGATCAGCCGAATCGCGCCAAGAATTATCTCGAGGCGTCAGGTTCGGCGATGTTCATCTACGCGTTCGCCAAGGGAGCGCGCATGGGTTACCTCGCGCCGACGTATCGCGCGATCGCCGAGCGCGCCTTTGACGGAATGATCAGAACGTTCGTCACCGTCGGCGCCGACGGACTCGTTTCGATCAATGGCATCTGCAAGGTGGCCGGGCTCGGCGGAAATCCACCGCGCGACGGATCGTATGAGTATTACGTCAGCGAACCTGTTGTCGCCGACGACTACAAAGGCGTCGGGCCGTTTATCCTCGCGGCCAACGAGCTCGGGCGATGAGAGTTCTGGAATCGTTCTCGCTCGCCGGCAAACGGGCGCTCGTCACGGGCGCCAGTCGCGGCCTCGGTCGTGGGATGGCGGAGGCGTTGGCCGATGCGGGAGCGGATGTCGTCTGCGCGAGCTCGCAGCAAGGCGGCGCGTCCGACACGGCGGCTGTCGTGCGCGCTCGCGGGCGCGAAGCGTGGACCGTCGACGCCGACCTCGCCGATC
Source organism: Gemmatimonadaceae bacterium (assembly GCA_036002925.1). Classification (GTDB taxonomy): domain Bacteria; phylum Gemmatimonadota; class Gemmatimonadetes; order Gemmatimonadales; family Gemmatimonadaceae; genus JAQBQB01. The sequence goes on from DASYSU010000339.1 coordinate 24,492, forward strand.
GTGACGCCGTGCGACGCATGGGCGACGAGGTCGAGCGCCTCGTCGGCTCGATCGATGTCTTGGTGAACGCGGGCGGAACGATCG
>DASYSU010000340.1:0-19752 GCA_036002925.1 Gemmatimonadaceae bacterium
CTCCATCACGTTGTACGCGATCACGCTATAGAGCCCGACCGCCGCGAGGATCAGCGCGAGCGCGCCGAACGCCGTGAACACATTCGCACCCACGATCCACGATCGCATCTTCGCGTCCACGAAATCGCCGAGTCGTACGACGGTGACGTACGAGGTGCCCGGCATTTCCTGTTGGAGACGATGGCGTAGCGGCTCGAGCAGTTGCCTTGCGTTGCGACCGCGCACGAACAGCCCACCGTCGTGCGGCTTCCACTGCGCCGCGGACAAGTAATAGTAGTAAAGCTGCGACTCTCGCTCGATCGACTGCGAGTGAATGTCCTCCGCGACGCCCACGACATACGTGCACGGCACCGTGTCCGTCAGACCGACGCGCATGCACTTCCCGATCGGATCCTGTCCCGGCCACAGCACGTTCGCCATCGATTGCCCCACCACGGCCGCGCGCGGCGCGCCATCGACGTCGGCACTCGTGATTCCGCGCCCGCGCAGGATTCGCGTGCCCATCGTCGCGAAATAATCCGCCGAGACCGCGTTGAAGTCGAATTCGCCGAGCGTAGCGGTGGAATCGATGCCGGCCACGAACACCGGATACGATGTCGCCCCGTTGAAGGGCGTCGATTCCTGAAGCGCCGCGTGCGTCGCACCCGGTACGCTTGCGACCGCATCGAGAAGTCGGAGTCGCAAGGCGGCCTTCGCCGCAGTGTCCAGGTGCACGTCGCGCATGTTGAGGTTGACCTGGAGGACTGAGTCCGCGTCGAACCCGATGTGCACGTTGCGCACGTTTCGCAAACTCTGAACGAACAGTCCAGCGCCCACGAGCAACACGACCGACAACGCACTTTGGAGGAGCAGGAGCGATGTCCTCAAGAGATTCCGACGACGTTCGCCATTGCGCGCGCCTGACTTGAGGTCGCCGGTGAGATCGGCGTGCCGGATTTGCGCGAGTGGCGCCAGTCCCGTAACCACGCCTGCGATGATCGTCGTGAGGGCGGCGAACCCCAGCGTTCGCCAATCGCCGAGCAGTGACTGGCGCTCCGTGCCGGGAAGGAAGGTCGAGCTCAATACGCCGCTCGCCCAAATCGCGACAACGATGCCCGCCGCCCCGCCGAGTGCGGCGAGGACCATGCCCTCCGTGAGAAGTTGTGCGAGCAATCGGCGGCGACTCACGCCGAGTGCGACGCGCACCGCGGTCTCGCGCTTGCGATTCAAGGCGCGGGCGAGCACGAGATTCACCACATTCGCGCACGCAATCAGGAGCACAATGATCGTCACGCCGCTCAACCACTTCGCCGCGGGTGTGGTGTTCGACGCGTCCGGCCCGCGCTCAGCTAACACCGACGCGGCCAGCGCCCGCGGACGGAGCTCACTCAGCGACGCGTTGCCCGGCTCGCGATCGATCTGCTTCTGATAGCTGCGACGAAGCGCGCTGCTGAGATCGGCGGTTGCCGCATCAACGCCGACACCCGGCTTTCGCCGCGCGAGCACACCCAGTCCGATCGCGGTCCCATACGTCGTTGCCCAGTTCTTCGGCGGACGCGTCGAGGCGTATGTCGAGACCGGGACGTACGCCGCCGGTGGCAGAAACGTCCAGAGACCGGCGAAGTCGGCGGGCGTGACGCCAATGATCGTGTAGGTTGCGGCGTCGATCTGGATGACGGATCCGATCACGTTGGTCCGTCCGCCGAATTCTGTCTTCCACGTGTCGTAGCTCAGCAGTGCGACGGTCGCCCGCTGGTCGGGTGTATCCTCGCTCGCGGTGAAGTAGCGGCCGAGCGCCGGCGGTGCGTCGAAGAATCCGAAGAAGTTGGCGCTCACGATCCCGACAGGTCGGACGCGCGTCTCTTGTCCGGTCCCCAGCGCGAGCGATCTGCGCGAAAACGCGGCGACCTGCGACAACTGCGTGGAGTACGTCGCGAGGTCCCTGTAGCGCGCGTATTGGCCACCCGTTTCTCGCTCCACGCCGCGCGACGATCGATACAAGTACACGCGATGGACGTGCGACGGATCGATCATGCGCGCCGGAGGCCGGAAGAGCAGGCGATCGACGAGCGAGAACATCGCCGCGTTCGCTCCGATGCCCAGTGCGAGCGTGAGCGTGACGCCGATGGTGAAGGTGGGTGTTCGACGAAGCGCGCGGACGGTGTGCCGGGCATCCTGCCACGCCGCCTCGACCGCGGGCCAGAGCCAGACGGCGCGCGACTCTTCGCGCATGTAGGTCTCGTTGCCCATCGCGCGCCGCGCGGCGGATCGCGCATCGTTCGGCGACATGCCGCCTTGCACGAGGCGGTCCTCGATTAGCGAACGGTGAAACGCCATCTCGTCGGATAGCTCGCCCGCGTCTTCCGACCGGCGGAGCCAATAGGCAATTCGGTTCAGCAGGCGCATGGCCGTGATCCCTCAGGCAAATTCGAGGACAGTCTGAATCGCGGTGATGATGCGGTCGAACTCTTTGCGCTCGACGACGAGTTTTTTGCGGCCGGCGGCCGTGAGCGCGTAGTACCGCGCGCGGCGGTTGTTGTCCGACACCCCCCATGTGGCTTCGACGTAGCCGTCGAGCAGGAGGCGTTGAAGGGCGGGGTAGAGTGAGCTCTCCCCCACCTGCAGGACGTCGTGCGACAGGTCCTTGACCCGCTCGGCGATGCCGTAGCCGTGCATGGGCTCTCGGACGAGTGTGCGTAGCACGAGCAGGTCGAGCGTGCCGGGAAGCAGGTCCGCCGACTTCTTGGGTGTCAACGCCGTCTCCAGTCGATAGACGATGGGTATGACACTAAGATCGCGATATACGTTCGTCAAGCGCCCTATCGATAGGCGATGGGAACGCCCGATCGACGCGGCGTGGGAGCGGGGCTAAGCACCGCGAGGGGAGTGTGAGGTTGAATTATTCGGTTCGCACCGACCGAACGGTTTGCGGCGACGCGATGTCTCACGTGATATATGAACGCCGACCGTCTGTTCCCAGGAGCTGGAACGGTGTTGATCGTGCTGACGCTCACCGTCGTCAGCGGATGCGCGACCCACATGTCAGTCGCACCGCAGCCGGCGTCCGACGCCGACATGATCAACCTTGGATACGGAGCGCTTCCGAGAGCGCGAGTCACCGGAAGTATCTCGTCCCTGAGCCGCGCGCAGATCGGCGAGCAGCCCGCGCAGACTGTCGCCGATCTCCTCGAGCGTGTACCAGGAGTGCAAGTCCTCCAAGTCGCGGGCAGTGTCTCCGTCCGCATTCGTGCGGCCTCGCACGATGCGCTCGTGGTCATAGACGGTACTCCACTCCGCGAGAATGGTGGCATCGCGCTGCTGACCCTTCGTGCCGCCAACATCGAGCGGATCGACGTACTCAAGGATGCTGGCGCTACCGGGAACTATGCTGCTCACGGGAGCAACGGCGTCGTGCTGATTACAACCAAACGCACCAGGTAGGACGGAAAGTGTCACCTGCTCGCGGACTTACGGCGCCGATGCGCTGAATAGTCCCGCGACTCGGGCGCGCCGCCGCCGGCTCACCGGGAGGACAATGCCGCCCGCGACGACAACCTCAGCGCCGCCCCGCACCCGTCGCCGTAGCGCGACTACGCGATCGATCCGCACGATATACGACCGGTGAACTCGCGCGAAGACATCCGGGTCGAGCGACTGTTCGAGTGTGTCGAGCGGCGTGCGAACGAGCTGTCGCTTGGACCTCGACACCACGGCGGCGTAGACATCATCCGCTTCGATGTAGTCGATCGTGTCGACAGGGATGACGACGTCCGTGGAGCCGATGCGCGTCAATAGATGAGACGCGTACTTCGTGGGAGGTGTGATCTGTTCGGCGACTCGATCGGCATCGCGGCGAATTCGGATCCGCTCGCGCACGCGCTCGAGTGTCGCGTCGAACCGCGCCTCTGTGAGCGGCTTCGTCAAATAGTCCGCCGCATCGGCTTCGAAGGCAGGGAGAGCAAACTTGTCGAACGCGGTGACAAAGACGACGAGCGCTTTGCGTCGATGCTCACGGTTGAGTGCGACATCGAGCCCCGTCTCCAGCGGCATCCGAATATCGAGGAACGCAACATCGGGCTCGAACGCCTCCATGGCCTCGCGCGCCTCGGCGCCATCACTGCACTCGGCGACGATCTCCATGTCGGCGTGGCGCTCGAGCAACTGGTGCAACGCTCGACGCGACAATGCCTCGTCGTCGGCGATGAGGACGCGAATCATACCGCGACCGGAACTGGCGTTTCTGGAGTCGTCTGCACGGGGGCACGAGTCAGCGGGATGGTGATTCGGACTTCGACGCCAGTTCCCATGGGCGCGTCGCGGACCGTGAGCCCGGATGTCGTTCCGTACATCCGCTCGAGCCGCCGGCGAGCATTGGCGATGCCGACTCCCGATGTGGACCCAGCCGATGACGTGAGCCCGCGTCCGTCGTCGCGGACCTCGAGAACAAGCGAAGAATCGTGTACACGCGCGGAGATCGCGATCTCATTGCCCTCGCGCGCGCGCAACACGCCGTGTTTGAGCGCGTTCTCGACGAACGGCTGCAGAATGAACACGGGGACGCGCGCAGTCTCGAGCTCCGGCGGAACATCGATGACCACGCGCAGCCGATCCCCGAACCGAACCTGCTCGATGCCCAAGTAGCGCGTGACGAAGTCGATCTCGGAACCAAGAGTGGTATCGTGCGCGTCTCCGGCGTTGACGGTCGCTCGCAGCACGTCGCTCAACAACGCGAGCGCTCGTATCGCGCGATCTGTGTCGTGATCGCGCACGAGCGCCATTACGGCGTTGAGGCTGTTGAACAGAAAGTGCGGCTGCAGCTGCATGCGTAACGCGCTGAGTTGCGCGTCACGTAACTGCGCCTCGAGCGCGGCGGCCTCGCGTTCACGCCGGTGCAGACGCGCCGAGTTTCGCCAGGCGTAGCTCGCGACGACGATCGCGAAGTAGACGAGCGTCGTGGCGGGAAGTCCGCCGAGGAACCAGTTGCGCGTTGTCGCGACGAGACTGGTCGGTGAAGGCCGCACCCACGCATTGACAACGGCGTCCGCTATCGCGAGGAGGAGTCCGGCAACCAGACTGGCGCCGCCGTGGACGAAGACTGACCTCGCGCCGATCGGTCGACGTAGCGGATAGCGTTCGCCCAGCGCGATGATCGCCGGCGTCAGCGCGGCCCAGCCGAACCATTGCGGCGCCTCGCCGACAAAGGCGCGCCACATCGCGATCGGGTGCCCGGCCAGTCGAGCGAACATCACCGTCTCGACCGTGGACAGAATGGCCGGAATCGTCCACACGGCCGCGATCTTCCATGCGGACAACGATTCATCTTCGCCGCGGCGTTCACGCTGAGTGGGTTGCGTCGTCACGACAACGACAATGACTGGAGCCACCAGGCGACGCAAGAGATGGTGTGTGCCGCCGTGAACCGTTCGCGACACCGATGCCGCCGTCGGCGACTTCGTGCTTTGTGGCGGTGCGCAGCGCACGCAGCATTAGTGGCATGACAGCCATCGCACTCGTTACCGCCATTGCCCTCGCCCTCGGCGATAGCACCGCATGCCAAAAACTCTCGGGGGCTGACGCGGCATCTCTGCTTCGCCGCGCAGCCGAGCAAACCGGACTTCCGCGAACGGGCGACAGCGTCCTCAAAGTCGCGGCATTCGACGTCACACAACACGGCTTCGAGTCCGACCGCATGTATCCGCCGGCGCTCGCCGAGGTCAAGGGGCTGGAGGAGTGGTTCGATCCGAGAACGGGCGTGGACCGGATCGCTTCTCGGAGCACTATCGGTGGCTATGAGTTCGGTGGCGCCACGATTGGCGACAGCCGCGCCTCGTATGCTGTGCGAGACACCGCGCTCATGGCGAACGAGCAGGTGCACGGCGCTCTGTACGAAACCCGCCCGCTGAATGTCTGGGCCATGCTCGACGATTGGCTCGCCGCGCAAGACGTGAGAGTCGAAGGACGCTGCACGTATCGCGACTATCCGCGAGTGGTGTTGTCTCGCGCAGGCGTGCGAGGACGGGAGCGTTTGTTCTTGGATCCCAAGTCGGGATATCCAACCAAGCTCGATCGGGTCGAGCCGCATTATCTCTGGGGGCAGGTCCACGTGGAGTTCGTGTACTCGACGTGGCAACGTGTCGGAGGCGCTCATCTTCCCGGCGGTGCGTTTCGAATGGAAGACGGCGTCACCGCCATCACGCGCACGTTCGGCGCGAGGCGCCTTGTGTCGCGCGACAGCGCGCCGTCACTGGTTCTTCCGCCCCGGTCGGCGCAAATGGCGGTCGCTACGCCGTCGTTCCTTCAACCGATCAAGCCGGACACGATTCGGGTGAGCGCCACAACGTTTCTCCTGCGCAATCGCGGCTACACCGAGACGATCTCACTGGTACACGATACCGTTTTCGTCTTCGACGCGACGCAAGGTGAAGAGCGCGTGCGCCAGGATTCCTCGTGGATCGCGACGCTGTTTCCCGGCCACCACCCGATCGTGCTCGTCGTGACAGATCTGGCATGGCCGCACGTGGCTGGCGTCCGGGCGTGGGTCGCTCGCGGCGCCACCGTCGTGTCGCATCGAGCGGCGCGCGAGTTTCTCACGCAGGTAGTGAACCGCCGTTGGACGTTGGCGCCGGACCTACTCGAGCGCGAGCGAACTCGCGCGACCTTTCGCTTTCGGTCGGTCGATACCTCGCTCGTTCTCGGCGCCGGTGACCTCCGTCTCTTTCCAATTGACGGCGCTGCCAGCGAGGTCGCGCTCGCTGCATTTCTGCGCCCCGACCGATTTTTATGGGCGAGCGACTTCGTTCAGGACCTGAGCGCGCCCACACAATACGTCGACGACGTGGTCGCGGCCGCTCGACGTTCGGGAGTGTCACCGCTCAAGGTCGCGGCGCAGCATGCGCCGCTATCCGATTGGGCCCGCGTCGTGGCACTGGCAAGCGCCCGTTCCGGTGCGACTAGATGACCACGCCCCGGCGAGATACCCAGCGCTGCGGACGAAACGCTGGAATCGCAAGCGGGATAATCGGAGTCGTGTTCGCCTTCCAGAAGGAACGGAAGGGGCGCTTCTTACCAGTCCGATAGAAGTCCATCAAATAAGCGACGTCGCAGGCCGCGAAGTTCGCGAGCCACTGATCGAGTTCGGAAACGCCAATCTCGCGCAACAGCTGGGCCGCATAACGTCCGGCAGTGTTTTCGTATTTCGCTAACTGGCCGAGCAGCTCCTCCGATGGCTCCCGAACCGCGAGCAGGCCAAGCGCTCGGGCGTCGACATCGGTATTCCACTGCACCGAATGCCCGAACAGGTGAAGTAGAAGGAACAGCGTCTCCTCGGCATCGAGCCCGGAATCGATAAAGATCGACGCGCCGTCGATGTCTCCGGTGAACGGCGCCGGTATGTCGTCGACGACGACATGGAGGCCGTACTTTCCCTGGACGACCGGAAGAGCCGTCTCGTACACAGCGTGGAAGCGTTCAACGTCGACCATATGCCTCGGCCGGTTAGATTCGAGAAATCGTGGATTGCTCAACAAAGTATTCGCCGGCGAGAGCCCGCAAGGCGCTCTTGATTGCCGCCCTCGCTATCACCGCGCCTCGCGAAGCGGTTAGGGCTCAGCAATCGTGGACGTTCGGACCGTTCGCGAAACCGAAGGAAACGAATCCCGTCATCGCCCCGAATCGGACGTCGACGTTCCACTCTCCGATGAACGACACCACGGTACACTGGGAGGAGTACGCGACGTTCAATCCAGCCGCGGTGGTGCGGAACGGAAAGGTGTACGTGCTCTATCGTGCCGAAGACGCCTCGGGCGATGCGCAGATCGGCCACCACACGTCGCGACTGGGATTGGCCGAGAGTAGCGATGGGCTGCACTTCACGCGGCGCGCGGAGCCGGTGCTCTATCCCGACAAGGACGACCAGTCCAAGTACGAGTGGAGCGGCGGCGTCGAGGACCCGCGCATCGTCGAGACGGATAGTGGTGAGTACGTCCTCACATACACGCAATGGAATCGCGACATCCCGCGTCTCGCGGTCGCGACATCGCGCGATCTGTTGCACTGGACGAAGCACGGACCCGCGTTCGCCAGGGCGGGGAACGGAAAGTATTTAGCGACAGAATCCAAGTCGGGCGCGATCGTTGCGCGGGCCGAAGGAAATCGCGTCGTCGCGACGCGCGTGAACGGCAAGTACTGGATGTACTTTGGCGTGCCGGAGATTCAGCTCGCGACGTCGGACAATCTCATCGACTGGACGCCGCTCGAGACGTCTGATGGCAAAACACTGAAGGTGTTGTCGCCACGTCCAGGCTACTTCGACTCGTGGTTGGTGGAAGCCGGGCCGCCCGCGCTCATCACGCAGCGAGGCATCGTCGCGCTGTATAACGCGGGCAACAACGAGCGTTACGGCGATGCGCGACTTCCCGTGCACGTCTACACGGGTGGCCAGGCGCTCTTCGACGCTCGAAATCCGGTCAAGCTCCTCGGGCGCTCCGATGCGCCGTTCATTCGACCGACGGAAGCGTACGAACGCACTGGGCAATATGCCGAAGGAACGACCTTCCTCGAGGGACTCGTTCCGTTCAACGGCCGCTGGTTCCTCTACTATGGTATGGCGGACTCGCGCGTTGGCGTCGCGACCTGGAATCCGGGCTCGTCGACGCGACCTCGGTAGCGCCGTTGTTCGGCGAACGGGCGAATTCTTGCGCGTCGGCGGAGCACGTCACACATTGCCGCCATGACTCTAGATCCGCACGCGGCTCTCCGCGACGCAGTGCTCGACGGAGTCCTTCAAGGCCCGGGCGAGAGTGACTCGTTCATCCGGGTCGCTGTCGCTGCCGGCGCGGATGATCCCGGCGTTCCAGCTGATCTAAAAACTCTCATCGAGAAGATCGACAAGCACGCGTACAAGGTGAGCGACGACGACGTCGCGCGGCTCCAGGGCGTGTATGGCGACGACCAGATGTTCGAGATCATCGTGAGCGCCGCGCTGGGCGCTTCGCGCAGACGACTGCTCGCCGGTCTTGCGGCGTTGGACGACGCATGAGATTGAAGCGCGTTCACACAGGGCATCGATTATCTGACCGGGCATTGCTCGGCATGATTCGCCTCATGATGGGTCATGCACCGGGTGTCGTACGGACGCTGCTGTATCGCAAGACGTTCTTCGGCCACCCGTTCTCCAAGCTCACAGAACAGGTGATGCGCGGTCCATCGGCGTGGACCGTGGGCGAACGTGAAACATTCGCCGCGTTCGTCTCGCGGTTGAATCAATGCGTCTTCTGAACGAACGCTCACTCCGCGGTCGCGGAGGCGGCGCTGGGTAACGGAACGACGAAGCTCGTCCTCGACGACTATCGCACGGCTCCGATCGACGAGAAGCTCCGCGCGATGCTGGGACTGCTCGAGACCTTTACGCTTCGACCGGACGAGATGAGCCCAACGCTGGTTCGTGACGTGCTCGCGAAGGGCGTCACACGCGAAGCCGTTCGCGACGCGTTCTACGTCGCGTTCCTCTTCAACACCTACGACAGGCTTGCCGATACACTCGGCTGGGAGCTCCCGGACCAACGGTATTACGACAAAGCCGGTCAGCGTCTCCTGAAAAAGGGATACTTGTAGAAGTACGCTCGCTCAGTGTCTGAGGCGAGACAGGGCGAACTGCACCGCGAGATCCGTCGTGCTCCACAGTTGAATGTCCGAACCCGTGTCGTATCGCACCGGAACGGCGCGATCGCCGCGCACGGCGTAACTCCACAATTCGCTGTGAAACCCGGACGCGTCGACTGCGGCCTTCACGCGCGCGATGGCGTTGCGTAGTTCGCCGCTCGTGGCCGAATCGCGACCGATCGCGATCTGATTCGCCGCACCGAGGAGAAACAGATTGACCTCGCGTCCCCACACGACGCGCGGACCGTGATACTGGTCGCGCTCGAACTCCGGCCAGAACGAGGATGGTCCATAGGCATCGTTGGCGACCACTGGACCGACACCGTCGATGAGAAGGCCGACGGGATAGGGTCGCGTGAACATGCGGACATCACGCAAGAGGTCGGCCTTTGACGTGTCCATCTTGGCATCGGCAAGGAATAGCCGCGTGGCGGGATCGCTGTTCGCGACGCCGATCGGATGACCGGAGGCGTCGAGCGACAAAGCGAGAAAGGCAATCGAATCCTGATCGGCCTTTGATGCGGCGAGGACGTTTGTCCAATGACGACGTTCATTCTCGGGCAGCGCCGCCAATCGAGCGCGTATGTGCGACTGGACCTCGGTCGGACTCAACGAGACGACAAAGTGCTTGGACGCTGATTTCCACACATCGATCGCGTGCCGCAGTCCTCCCGGATTACGTATGTAGCCGCCCAGCGGAGTCGGTGCCGCGAGCTCAGGAAGCGAGCGTGCGAGCGAGTCGAGGGAAATCCCAACAGTTGGAATCGTCTCGAGAATCGTTTGCATCGACTCGAGGGCGTGCGGGACCCAGATCGCATTGATGTCCATCGCGAACCGCCCGCCCGCGTAGCCCTCGTTGCTGTCGCGCCAGCTCGCCGACGCCCAGTGTGTCGAATCCCGCTGCTGAAACGATACCAGATTCGTCGCGACGGCGTTCGCGACGTATGGCGCCGTCATGCGCGAGACGAGCGCAAGCTCGCGCAACATGCGCTTGACCCGCGGTTCGCCGTCAGACGCATCGAGGAGAAAGGCCCGCTTGCGCTCGCGTGATACGCTCGGGTCGGCGAGCCAGCGCGCCTCGAGAATCGGGAGCTGGAACTCATCGTCGATCATGTGATAGTTCTCGCGGACCTTGCGATGGTCGCGCAGCACAACCGTGGCGCGTGCAAGCAGGCTGTCGGCGCGAGGTCGCTCGCCGGCGCGCGACGCGCGGAGATTCTCGTCGATGAGCGACGCGTATTCGCTCGCCGCCTCACGATCGGCCTGCCCGCCGAGTGCTTCTTCGTGGCTCACGTCGCCGGCGGGGGAGAGCTTCCGCAACACGCTCGCGATCACAAACGCCGACATGTCTTGGCGCCAGATGGGACGCATCATGAGCGCGGACACCAGCATGTCTCGTCCGAAGTACGTGGCATAAGCGGGGAGACCCGCCATGAGTTTTTCGTGCGACGACAGCAGTTGCACGCCGCGCACCTCGCGCTCGAGCCATCGAGCGCTCGTGGTGGTGGAGTCGCGCCGCGCCGCGGCGAGAAACCGCAGAAAATCCTCGTTGAAGATCTCTTCGCGGGTAAGGGGGGTGAGCGCCCTGCCAGTCGTGTAGATCGCGACGGTGAAGGGTACCGCCTGTCCACTGCGGGCGACGAGCGTGATCGAGTCACCGGCTTGCGCGCCAGCCACGCGTGTCGGGTCGACGCGGATCTCTGCGGACAGGGTGTCGCGACCGTCGAGCGACGCCTGGACGATTTGCGCCACCCACGAGGTGCCGCGCGTCGCGGTTGTGATCGTTGGTTCGAGGCGAGTGCGTAGCGCTTGGACGCTTGGAACGTTCAACAACGATAAATGTCTCTGTCGAGTAGACGGGTCGAGACGATCGAGTGCCGCGAGCAGTCGCTCCATCTCGGGCAGCACGAAGCGAGGTGAGGCGAACGGCGTCTTGTGCCGGCCGGCGTACTGAAAGTCGCGCTCGACTCGCATGGAGCCGAGCAGAAACCATCCGATCGAGATGCGTGGGGCGCGGGCCTCGAGATTGTATACCAGCGTGCGTGCACGCGACGAACCCGAGACCAAGGCGCGCGAGTCTGGCCACGCGATCACGGCGGGTGTTCCGCGCGCATCTCGGATACTGAATCCAATGCTCTCGTTTTCCGCGTCCGCGAGCAGGTGAACCACTCGACCGCTCCGTCCGTCGACGTAGATCTGAACCGTGTTTCCCGCGAAGTCCTTAAAAAAGCGAGTGTGATAGCCCTGGTAGGCTGCGGTGTCGTCGAGTGTCGGATCAGGAAAAGCCAAGACGAGCGACACTTGTCGAGCCGGCGCGGCGAGTTGGAAGAAGAGCGCGGTGGCGAAAAAGAGCATGTGACTTTTCTCGAGGGATGAACGGTTCTCTTTCAGGGCTCAAAGGCTTCGTGAATTACATCTTGCGTCCCTTTCATGCGACAGTTATTAGGGACGAGCAGGAACTGACCCTCAAATACTGCACCCCCGCAGTACCGCCCGCTCAGCTTCCCAGCACTGGAGGACGGACCTATGGCAGCAGTCCGCAGTGTCGTTGCTTCCCTCGCCGCGCTTCTCCTGTCTACCGCGTCCCTTGGCGCACAAACCGGCAGCATCCGAGGTCGCGTCGTCGACTCGGCGACGAGCCAAGGCCTGCCGAATGTCAGCGTTGTCGTCGAAGGAACGCAAGCGGGAACACTAACGCGCAATGACGGCACGTTCGACATCGCCGGCGTTTCTGCCGGAGCGCACTCGGTCCGCGCCAGACGCATTGGCTACGCGGCGCACAGCGTGCAAGTCACCGTGCCCGCCGGTGGAAGCGTCACCGCGACGTTCATGCTCGTGCAGCAGTCAACCGTGCTGACCGAGGTCGTGGTCACAGGCTACGGCACGCAGCGCCGCGAAGCAATCACTGGATCGGTTGCGACCGTCGAGGGCGCCGACGCCAACAAGGGCGTCGTGACGAATGCGACGCAGCTCGTACAGGGCCGCGTGAGCGGTGTCGAGATCATTCAGAACAGCGGTGAACCCGGAGCCGGCTCGCAGATTCGCATTCGCGGCGGCACGTCGATCAGCGCGAGCAACGATCCGCTCTACGTCGTCGACGGCGTTCCGCTTCAGAACGAGTCCACGACGCCGGGCGCCGCGGGTATCGGAAGCATCAATCCCGCGCTGCCACGCAATCCGCTCAATTCGATCAATCCGAACGACATCGAGAACATCACGATCCTGAAGGATGCGTCGGCGACCGCCATCTACGGCAGCCGCGGCGCGAACGGCGTGATCCTCATTCAGACGAAGCGCGGAGCCAACGCAGGCAACGCTTCGGAAATGGAGTACGAGACGTACGTCGGCGCCGCGAGCCCGGCGAAAACGCTCGGCTTGCTGAACGGTGACGAGTATCGCGCGTTCGTCAACAAGAATCTCGCGACGCTCGGCGCGAACGCGGCGGCCGGCCTCGGACCCGCCAACACGGACTGGGAAAAAGAACTGACGCGGACCGCGCTGGCCACGAATCACAACCTCGCGTTCTCCGGCGGATCCGCGCAAACGCATTATCGCGCGTCATTGAACTACTTCGATCAAGAGGGCGTCGTACAAGCGAACGGACTCAAGCGCTATCAGGGACGGCTCAACGCGGCACACTACGCATTGAATCAAAAGCTCCGGCTCGGGTTGAACCTGATGTCATCGCGTGTGAACAACACGTTCTCGCCGAATGAAAACACCGGCGGCTTCCTGGGCGGCTTGTTCACCAACATGGTGATCTTCAATCCGACCTTCCCGGTCAAGCGCGCCGACGGCACGTATTTCGAGACGGGATGCGCCGTAACCGCGTCGTCGTGCACTCCCTCAGCGCAGGACGTCCGAAACCCGGTGGCGATGGCGAACCAGCTGTCGGACGTCGCGCCAGAAACCCGCCTGCTCGGAAACTTCAACGCCACCGTCGCCCTGACGGAATATCTGTCGACACAGACCACGTTCGGTGTCGACAACACCGATGCCGAGCGGCGCACGTTTGCTCCGCGCAGTAGTGCGGTTGGCGCGGCATACGGCGGTTATGCGAGACAAGCCGAACGCAGTCTCCAGAACCTGAACTTCCAGCAGCTCGTCACGCTCTCGCCGCACTTCGGCTCTAATGACCTCGAGGTCGTCGGCGGTTACGAGTATACGAAAGACGACAATCGAGGATTCGACGCCCAGAGCCAAGGCTTCATCACCGACGTGTTCGGAGTGAACAACCTGCAGGCCGGCACGCAGGCCAGTTCGCCCGTCCCGACGTCGTATGAGACCGAGAGCTCGCTGGTGTCGTTCTTCTCGCGGGCGAACCTCAGCCTGGCGCACAAGTATTTCCTCACCGGCGTCCTTCGCCGCGACGGGTCGTCGCGCCTTGCGCCGGGGCATCAGTGGGCCGTCTTCCCAGCGTTGTCGGCGTCTTGGCGCTTGAGCGAACAAGACTTCATGCGCGACCAGCCTTTTGGCCTCTCCTCGCTCGCGCTCCGCGTGGGTTGGGGCAAGCAGGGCAACCAGGCGGTGCAGCCGTACCAGACGCAACTGCTCCTCCGCGCCGATCCGGGCGCCAGCTACCCGTTTGGCGGCGTGATCTCCAGCGGTCTGCGCGCCGCGCAGGTCGGAAATCCCGACCTCAAGTGGGAAACCGCCACCCAAACGAACTTTGGCGTGGATTACGGATTTATGCAGGATAAGATCACGGGCGCCGTCGAATACTATCAGAAGGACACCAAGGACCTGCTCCTCGAGGTCAGTGTGCCGCAGCCCGCAGTGGTCAGCACCCGCATCGAGAACATCGGCAGCCTGCGCAATCGCGGGGTCGAAGCGTACGGCGACATCTCGCTGTACAAGGCGCCCAAGCGGACGCTGACCATGGGCCTCGTGTTCACGAAGGAAAAGAACGAGGTCACGAGCCTCGGCGACACGAGCCGAAAGTTCATCAACACCGGCTTCGTGAGTGGACAGGGTCAGTCGAACCAATACTCGCAGCGCATCATGGTCGGCCAGCCCATCGGCACCTTCTTTGGCCCGGTGTTCCTCCACGTGAATTCGGCCGGCCAGCAGGTCTTCGCGTGCACGTCGAAGAGCGCCGACTGCAACAACGGCGAAACCACGAATCCGAGCGACGACGACAAGCAGGTGATCGGCAACGCGAACCCGACCTTCACGCTCGGTGTACGCAACAACGCCACCTGGTACAACTTCGACGCCAGCTGGCTGTGGCGTGCCGAGGTTGGCGGCGACGTGTTCAACAACACGGCGTTGGTCTATGCCTCGAAGGGCGACGCCAAACAGGGTCGCAACTTCCTCCGCTCGGCGCTCGACCAGCCCGATGCGATCAACGAACCGTCGAAGTTCTCGTCGCGTTGGGTCGAGAGCCGGACGTTCACGCGTCTGCAGAACGTGACGGTCGGCTATCAAGTGCCGACCTCCTTCACGCGTGGCCGCGCGACCCGCCTCTATCTATCGGGTGATAACCTCGTGCTCTTCACGAATTACTCAGGCTACGATCCCGAAGTGTTCGTCAGCTCCGGTCTCGCTTCGCGCGGGATCGATTACCTGGTCTATCCGCCGGCTCGACGCTACACGCTCGGCGCTCGCGTTCAGTTCTGACAGCAACCCACGGGGAAAACTGCGATATGAAGAATCATCTGACACAGTTGGCCGGACGAGTAAAGTTGGTCTTGCTCGCACCGATGCTGCTGGTGCTCGGACAGAACTGCACCAGCCTCACCGAGGTGCCGCATGACGCCCTCACGCCGGAGACCGCGTTCAAGAGCGACGCGGAAATCCTGGCCGGCGTTGCCGGTGTATACGCGGGGCTGCGTGCCGTCGAGTGGGTCGGCTACGAGACATTGCAAGACCTCACGACCGATGCCTCGATCGTGCCGACCCGTGGCAACGACTGGTACGACAACGGGCAGTGGCTCGATCTGCACCGGCAGACCTGGACCCCCAATAGCGCCGGCACATTGGCGTTTGTCGACGGATCTTGGAATGATTTGTTCGCCGGCGTTGCGAAGGCCAACCTGATGATCGACGTCATCGAGAAGTCCGGTCTTGCGCAGGCGCGGAAGGACTCGACGTTGGCTGAGCTGAAAACGCTTCGCGCGTGGTACTACTACATGCTGCAGGACATGTTTGGCGGAGTGCCGCTCGTTACCACCACGGAGCTCAAGCAGTATGCCCGTGTATCGCGCGACTCCGTCTTCCGCTTCCTCGAGAAAGAGTTGCTCGATTCCCGCGGCAACCTGCCCGACAAATGGCCTGCCGGAAGCTATGGCCGACTGACAAAGGGCGCGGCCAACGCGATCCTCGCCAGCCTGTATATCAACGCCGGAGTGTTTGACAAGAGCACCGGAGTGAGCGCCACCGCCTACAACAGCTGCAGCGGCGTGACCGTGACCGGCGGAGATGCGTGCGCGGGCGCGATCGCGGCAGCGAATGCAGTGATCAACTCCGGCGTGTACTCGTTGAATACCAACTGGCTCAACAATTTCAACGCCAGCAACAAGAGCTCGCCGGAGAACATCTTCGTCATCGTGCACGCGAGCGACGGATCGGGCATCGGCGGCAACTGGCCAATGCGGACGCTCCACTACAACCAGCTCAACACTGGCCAAGGCGGCCCGTGGAACGGCTTCGCGACACTGGCGGAGACGTACAATGCGTTCGACGCGACCGACGATCGCCGCGCGATGTGGTTGGTGGGCCAGCAGAAGAGCTTCGAGACCGGACAGAACGTCACCGACCGCGCCGGTACTCCTCTCGTCTTCACGGCCAAGATCGCCGACGTCGACGCGGCGAACGAGGCTGAGGGCATTCGCTTCAACAAGTTTGCGCCGATTCCGAGCCCGCCGGTCGGCAGCGCGCAGCCGGCCGACTACACGTTCTTCCGCCTCGCCGAGATGTATCTGATCAAGGCTGAGGCGCTGCTGGCGCAAGGCAACACCGCCGCCGCGCAGACGGAGTTCAACCGCGTTCACAATTTGCACGACGCGGCGAACCCGGTCACCGTCAGTCGCGATGCGATTCTCAAGGAGCGGTTGCTGGAGTTCGCCGGCGAAGGCAAGCGCCGGTCGGACATGATTCGGCACGGCAAGTTCCTGTCATGGACCGAAGCGTCGGCGCACGGGCACACGGACAAGTCGTCCCAGGCGTTCCGTCTTCTGTTCCCGCTCTCCTCGAACTCGCTTGGTTCGAATCCTCTGCTCACCCAGAATCCGGGCTACTGAGCGGTTCTGTGCAGCGGTGTGATACAGCCTGCTCCTCTTCGCGAGGAGCAGGCTGGTTTTCTTTCCGCTCCGTTCTCGACGTATGAACATGCTCTGGCGCCCGAAGGGCGTGGTCGCCTTATGGGCGGTATGGCTTGCGGTGGCTTGCTCGACGAGCGACCGCGGCGCGGGTTCGTCGGGACAGCTGCCGCCTGCCGACGGACATCTCTTCAGCAAACTGCCTCCGAGCTATACCGGAGTGCGGTTCGAGAATCGCCTGACCGAAACGCGCGATCTCAACGTTTTCACATATCGAAATTTCTACAACGGCGGCGGCGTCGCTGCGGCGGACCTCACGGGCGACGGACTGCCGGAGTTGGTTCTCACATCCAACCAGAGCGGGGCGCGGCTCTATCTCAACCTCGGCGCGTTTCGCTTTCGCGACGTCACGGACAAATCAGGAATCAAGTTCAAAGGCGCCGGAGCGTGGGTGACAGGCGTAACCATCGCCGACGTGAACGGAGATGGCCTGCTCGACATCTACCTGTGCTACGCCGGCAACGGAACGCCGGAACAGCGGGCCAACGAGCTCTGGATCAACCAGGGCGTGGGACCGGACAGCGTTCCTCGTTTTCGCGAGATGGCCGCACAGTACGGCGTCGCCGACCGAGGCTATTCGACCCAGGCCGTTTTCTTCGACTACGATCGCGACGGGTTGCTCGACCTTTTCGTCTTGAACAACTCGCCGCGACCGGTGGTGAGCTTCAGCGCGAACAACACGCGCGGAGTTCGCAATGAGTTCGGTGGACATCACCTGTATCACAACGCCGGCGGGCACTTCGTCGACGTGAGCGGACAGGCGGGAATCTTCGGGAGCGAGATCGCCCTCGGGCTCGGGGTTGTGGCCACCGACGTCAATCGCGATGGCTGGCCCGACCTATACGTGGCGAATGATTTCTTCGAGCAGGACTACCTGTACATCAACAACCGCGATGGGACGTTCACCGAGTCGATCGCCCGCGCGATGCCTTCCATCAGTTACTTCTCGATGGGGATGGACATCGCCGACATCAACAACGACGGCTGGCCCGACGTGTACACGACCGATATGCTGCCGGAGGACGACCAGCGTCTCAAGACGACGTCGAACTTCGACTCGTGGGAAACCTACCAGCAGCGGGTGAAGAACAAATTCCATCACCAGTCCATGCGGAACATGCTGCAGCTGAACAACGGCAATGGAACGTTCAGCGATATCGGGCAGTTGGCGGGCGTGGCGCGCACTGACTGGAGTTGGAGCGCGCTGATCGCGGACTTCGATCTCGATGGCTACAAGGACATCTTCGTCACCAACGGTATCAGGCGTGACGTCACGTCGCAGGACTACATCGCATTCCTCGGCAACGGGCAGACGATGCGCGCCGCGACAAAAGATCGTCGGGTGGATTTTATGCAGCTCATCAAGGCAATGAGCTCGACCAAGCTGCCAAACTACGCGTTTCGCAACAACGGCAATTTGACCTTCGCGAATCAGAGTGCTGCGTGGGGAATCAACACGCCAAGTTTCTCGAGCGGCGCGGCGTATGCCGATCTCGACGGCGATGGAGCGCTCGACTTGGTCGTGAACAACGTCGACGATACGGCGTTCGTCTATCGCAACAACGCGCGGTCTCTCCCCGGCAAACCGCGATTTCTGCAAGTCAAACTCGAAGGAGAAGGCACGAACCGCTTTGCGGTCGGCGCCAAGGTCTCGCTCACTGTCGGCGGCCGGACGATGTACCAAGAACTCGAGCCGACACGCGGCTTCCAATCGAGCAGCGATTACGTGCTCACCTTCGGCGTTGGGCAACACGACACGGCGTCGGCGCTCGCGGTCGAGTGGCCCGACGGCAGAACGAGCGCGCTCGCCAACGTCCAGTCGAACCAGCGTGTCACGGTGAAGCAATCCGAATCACGCCTGGGAACGCTGGCCTCGACGCCAGACAACGCTGCGCCTGCCCTCCTAGCGGACGTCACAGATCAAACGCACCTGGACTTCGTGCACCACGAGAATGAGTTCGTGGACTTCGATCGCGAGCCGTTGATGCCCAAGCTCGTGTCGACAGAGGGTCCATTCATGGGTGTGGCCGACGTGAACGGCGACGGCTTGGACGACATCTTCATCGGCGGCGCAAAGAATCAACCCGGCAAGTTGCTCATTCAGCAGCGCGACGGTCGGTTCGTCAGCAGCAGCGACAAAGAATTCGAGAAGGACGCGATCTCCGAAGACCTTGGCGCGGTGTTCTTCGACGCGAACGGCGATGGGCGGCCCGATCTCTACGTCGTGAGCGGAGGCAACGAGTTCGGCGAAGGCGCACCCGCCCTCCAGGACCGGCTCTACCTCAACGACGGCGGCGGGAAGTTCCACAAAGCCGAGGGATATCTTCCCGATGATGCGAATAGCGGCTCACGCGTGGCGGCGGCGGACTTCGACGGCGACGGCCACATCGATCTGTTCGTCGGCGGGCGCGTGGTGCCATGGCACTACGGAATCGATCCGCCGAGCGTGCTGCTTCGGAACGACGGCAAAGGTCACTTCACCGATGTCACCGACAAGCTCGCGCCCGAGCTCCGGCACGTTGGCATGGTCACCGACGCTGTGTGGCGCGACGTCGATGGAGACGGTCGCGTCGATCTGATCGTGGTCGGCGAGTGGATGCCGATCACGATCTTCAAGAACACGCGCGACGGGAAGTTCGTGCGCTTGAACGTGCCGGGATTGGAAAGGAGCAACGGGTGGTGGAACCGCATCATTGCCGGTGACTTCACCGGCCGCGGTCGGGTCGACTTCATCGTCGGCAACATGGGGCTGAACGGCCGACTACACGCGAGCCCGACCGAGCCGACGACGATG
>DASYSU010000341.1:0-3584 GCA_036002925.1 Gemmatimonadaceae bacterium
ATCATCGCCGAAGACATTGCACTCCCGGGCGAGGCCACCGCCGAGGACGCGCCGAAAGCGCGTACCAAGAAAGCGAAGGCCGAGCGCGAGCGCGCCGAGAACGTGCTGCTCGTCAAGGAAGGCGACGAGCTCACCGAAGAGGTCTACAACCGTCTCCGCCGGCAGAACATCGACAGCGTCAAGGTCTTTGCGTCACACATGCGCATCGACTTGCGCGATGAAGCGGATGCGATCGAGCGCGGTGAGCGCCCGGTCCGTCGCCAGCTCGCGCTCGACGTCGTCGACGGCGACGGTGAAGTGATTGCCGAAGTCGGGCAGAACCTCACCGACACGGTCATCAAGAAGATTCGCCGGGCCGACATCACCAAGGTCAACGTGTTCGTGGCATCGGGTCGCGCCGAGTCGACGCTGATCAAGAACACGCTGGCGAAGGATCCGACGCACAGCGAGAAGGAGTCGCTGTCGCAGATCTACGCATTGCTGCGCCCCGGCGACGCACCCGACGCGCAGACGGCCAAGCAAGCGCTCGAGCGGCTGTTCTTCAGCCCCAAGCGCTACGACCTCGGTCGCGTCGGCCGTTACAAGATCAATCAACGGCTCGGCATGACCATGCCGGCCGATTACACCGTGCTCTCGAAGGAAGATTTCGTTGAGATCGTGCGCTACCTCGTCGAGTTGCACGAGGGTCGCGGACATGTCGACGACATTGATCATCTGGGTAACCGACGCATTCGGTCGGTCGGCGAGTTGATCGCGAATCAGTTCTCGGTCGGTCTGTCGCGCATGGCTCGCTTGGTCAAGGAGCGCATGTCGATCAACACCGATCCCGAAAAGATCTCGCTCGACGATCTCGTCAACGCGCGCACGGTGAGCGCGGTCATTCAAGCGTTCTTCGGTTCGTCGCAGCTGTCGCAGTTCATGGATCAAACGAATCCGCTTGCCGAGTTGACGCACAAGCGTCGTCTGTCGGCGCTCGGACCGGGTGGTCTGACGCGCGAGCGCGCCGGCTTCGAGGTGCGCGACGTGCACTATTCGCAGTACGGCCGCATGTGCCCGATCGAGACGCCGGAAGGTCCGAACATCGGACTCATCACGTCGCTCGCGTGTTACGCGCAAGTCAACGATCTCGGCTTCATCGAGACGCCGTATCGCATCGTCAAGAACGGAAAGGTGACGAACGAGATCGCGTGGCTGGACGCCAACAAAGAAGAGGACGCGATCATCGCGCAGGCGAATTCGCGTTTGAGCTCGAGCGGCGAGTTCCTCGACGATCTCGTGCTCTGCCGTCAGCAGGGCGACGTACCGCTCGTGCCGAAGGATCGCATCGACTACATGGACGTCGCGCCCGAGCAGCTCGTCTCGATCGCCGCGGCCTTGATTCCGTTCCTCGAGCACGACGACGCGAACCGCGCGTTGATGGGCTCGAACATGCAGCGTCAGGCGGTGCCGCTCTTGAATCCGCGTACGCCGCTCGTCGGCGCGGGGCTCGAGGGCAAGGTCGCCACGGACTCTGGTGCCGTCGTGATCGCGCGCCGAGCTGGTGTTGTTTCACGCGTCACCGCCGACGAGATCATCGTCGACGCAGGACCGGTGGCGGCGAAACGCGAGGCGCAGGCCGACGGCGATCGTCCGCTGGCGCGTCTCACGCAGCACGACCGCTACCGTCTCAAGAAGTATTGGAGAACCAACCAGGACACGGCGATCAACCAGCGCCCGCTCGTCCGTCAGGGCCAGAAGGTCAAGACGGGTGACGTACTGGCCGACGGCGCCGCGACCGAGGCCGGACAGCTCGCGCTCGGCGCGAACGTGACGGTGGCGTTCATGCCGTGGTACGGGCACAACTTCGAAGATGCGATCGTGCTTTCGGAGCGCTTGGTGAAGGACGACGTCTACTCGTCGATCCACATTCAAGAGCTCGAATTGCACGTCCGCGATACCAAGCGCGGTCAGGAAGAGATCACGCGTGAAATCCCGAACGTCTCGGAAGAGGCCTTGGTGGACCTCGACGAGCGTGGCATTGTCCGCATCGGCGCGCACGTGAAGCCGGGCGACATTCTCGTCGGCAAGATCACGCCCAAGGGCGAGACCGAGCTGTCGCCGGAAGAGAAGCTCCTCACGGCGATCTTCGGTGAGAAAGCCAAGGATGTGAAGGATTCGTCGCTCAAAGTGCCGCCGGGAATGGAAGGCGTCGTGATCGACGTCAAGATCTTCTCGCGCATCGAGGACCAGGTGGTCGAGAAGGATCGCGGTGAGCGAATCGGAGAAGTCCGGCGCCTCGAGGGCGACGAGAAGATTCGTGTCAACGAAGTCCGTGATTCTGAGTTGATCGAGCTACTCGATGGTCAGACGATCGCGTTGGCGCTGAAGTCGGGAACGGTCGAGGAAGCGATTCCGGCAGGCACCAAGGTGACGGCGGCGTCGCTCCGCGAGATGCGCCTGTCGCAGATCGATCTCAAGACGCTGCGGGTCGAGAACAAGCGCACCAACGAGCGAATCCGTCAGATCATCGACGCGTCGAACGAAGAGAAGGCCAAGCTCGAAGAAAAGGCCGAGGAGCGAATCGATCGCATCCTTCAGCCCGATGAATTGCCGCCGGGCGTCATCCAACTCGTCAAAGTGTATCTGGCCGAGAAGCGTAAGGTCTCGGTCGGCGACAAGATGGCGGGACGCCACGGCAACAAGGGTATCGTCGCCCGCGTCGTGCCCGAGGAGGACATGCCGTTCCTTCCCGACGGCCGGCCGGTCGACATCGTGCTCAACCCGCTCGGCGTACCGAGCCGAATGAACGTCGGGCAGATTCTCGAGACGCACCTCGGGTGGGTCGCGAAGATCTTGGGTTTCTACGCGAAGACGCCGGTGTTCCAGGGCGCCAACGAGCACGAGATTGGTTTGGGTCTCAAGCTCGCGGGCATTGTGTGGAGCGCGCAGGCGTTGGCGCTGCGCACCCCGGCGCCGAAGATCACCGACAAGGACGTTCGCTCACTGCTCGGCGACATCAAGCCCGATCTGACGCGCGAGGAAGGACATTTCGAGCGCTTGGAAGAGGCGACGATCAACGATCTTGGTGGCCGCACGATGTCGCAAGAGACGCGCGACATCTTCCACGGCATTCGCGACTTCCTGGCCAGCGCGGCGAAGGAATTGGCGGAGCGCGAGCAGGCGACGATCGAAAATCAGATCACGTTCCACACCGCGTGGGTCGAAGACGAAACGGTTTCGGCGTCCAAGCGCACGGAGTACAAGGCTGCGCTCAAGCAGCTCGAGAAGCGCAAGGCGATGGACCCGGCCGATCTGCTCAGCGATCAGGAGCTGCCGGCATTGGCCGGCATGCTCGGCAAGAAGTCCGAGGCGGATGTGAATGCGGCAGGCGCAGAGTTGATGCGTCTTGCCGGACTCACGCCGTTCGGCAAGGTGCGTCTGCGCGACGGCCGCAGCGGCGAGACATTCGTGTCGCCGGTGACGGTCGGTGAGATCTACATGCTGAAACTCTCACATCTCGTCGACGACAAGATTCACGCGCGGAGCATCGGACCGTACTCGCTGGTCACGCAGCAGCCGCTCGCCGGTAAGGCGCAGTTCGGCGG
>DASYSU010000342.1:0-6136 GCA_036002925.1 Gemmatimonadaceae bacterium
ACTGCGCTCGCGACGTTGACCGTCGCCACGCCCACGATCAGCCATGCGCCGATGATGAACGTCAAAGGCGTTCTCGCGGCCGACAGCATCGTGGTCGAGAAAGCGAAACACACACTCACGCTGTATCAGGCGGGCTTCCCCGTCCGTACGTACGCGGTCGCGCTGGGCAAAGAGCCGACGGGCGACAAGCAGCGAATCGGCGACAATCGCACGCCGGAAGGTCTGTTCCGGATCGACTTCAAGAAAGCGCAGAGCAAGTTTCACATGGCGCTGCACATCTCCTATCCGGACGCCGCGCACATTCAGCGCGCAAGGGCACTCGGCGTGTCCACGGGCGGCGACATCATGATTCATGGTCTGCCACCGGCGTTCAAGGACTATGGCCCGGCCCATCGGGAGTTTGATTGGACCGAGGGCTGCATCGCCGTCACGGACGAAGAGATCGAGGAGATTTGGCGCGCGGTCCCGCAGGGCGCGCCGATTCAAATCAAGCCGTAGGTCTCATGCCGGTGCGCCTCTCGATCGTGTTGTGGAGCACGATATCGGGCGCGATTCTCGGACTCTTCATCGACGCGACGCTCATTGGCGTCGCGTTATTGTTGTCGGCTCTTCCGGGCGTGGCGTCGCGGCTGAATCAGCGATGGATCCTGACGACGGCGACGGTTGGGCTCGTCGTGATTGTCGTCGCGATGTCGGTGCTCGGGTATCTCGAGGGTCAGCTCAAGGCGTCATGACGTCGCCGACATGCGAGAGCCGATCCGACGCGACGTGACGCGCGCCACTTCGAGGAGTGGAGACCGGCGATTATCATATTTGGTTCTACCGGCCGCCTCTCGTCCTCAACCACCGAAGTGAGATCAATGCGTTCAGCTCGACTGCTCATCGCTAGCATACTCGTCGTTGGCGCCGGCCTCGCCTGTTCGAGTGACTCGCTGACTGACCCGAACGCTCCGCCCGGGCTTAGACTCAAGCTTGCGCCTTCAGTCGCCACGATCTTTCTCGGCGGCACAGTCCCGACGGGCTCGTCAGTCGCGTTGTCGCTCTCGGCGACGTCGCTTGGTCGGCCCGTCCAAGCTCCGACGGGCGTCGAGTGGACCTCGTCCAATCCTTCCGTCGCGAGCGTGACTGACGGGGTAGTCACTGCGATTGCGCCCGGCACCGCCACCGTGACCGCGCGGGTGAACGCCGAGCGTGCGACGGCGACGGTGATCGTCGTGCTTCGGACGACGCAGCAGCCGCTGACGACGACAGGTCAATAAGCTCAACACGAGTCTCACCGATCGGACGCGCTCCGCCAAGCTCGGATCGCTTTCGCGTGCTTTGGATAGTGTCCGTACGTGTCGAGCTTGAGCCGACGACGAAAGCGTGTCTCGCGGGTGAAGAGCTCCTCAGGCGCGGCTTGGACGTACGCAACGAGACGTTCGTGAACCTCGTCGTGCTGACATAGGACCTCCGCGAGAGAAAGGCCGCGTCGCTTCTCGGTCATGAGTGCGTTGAACGCGTCGATGCCGCCGTACGTGACGGAATAGCGCGGTGGGCGCCCGCCTTCACGAACGAGCGGGAGATGCTTCAACGCCTCTTCCTCCCACCATGTCACGTGCGCAATGATGTCGCGTACGGACCATTGTCCCGTGACGCCGGGAATCATGAGCTCCGAGTCCGACAATCCGGCGTATGACCGTTCGAAATCGGTCCACGCCGCGTCGAGACGCTCGAGGGCCTGCCGTCGCTTCATACGTTCGTCAGTGTCGATTGGGTCGTAAGCTACCATCCGCGCCGGGCGCGAAGCCGCTACGGCCTCACGTTTTCGTACCACTTGAGATTGGCCGTCGCGGTGCCGATGCAGACGATGTCCGTTCGTCCGTCGCTGTTCAGATCGACGGCGGTGCAACCGGCAGCGGCCATTTTTCCTTCGTCGAGAGTCGTTCGCGTCCAACGCGTGCTACTCGGATCCGCGGAGTAGACCCACACGCTGCGCGATCCGCCGCGCTGGCCGACGATTACCTCGTCCGCGCCGTCGCCGTTCAGGTCGGCGGTGACGAGGGTGTGACCGTCGACGACGGCGCTATCGATCACATGTCGCTCGAATGATCCCGAACCTGTGCGTCGATAGATCGCGACCTCGTTGCCATGCCACGGCTCGATGGCCGCGACAAAATAGGAGTCACCCCCGACGTCTGCACGAGACGTTCGGCCGACGGCGACGTCGCTCGATCCGCCCTTTGGCATCGGCGCCGGATCTCCAGCGGTGATCGTCGAGTGAGCCCATGCTCCGCCGGCGTGTTCGTATCGATGGATTCCGGCGAAGCCGGCTGTGAGTAGACACGCGTCGCAGAACGGCGCGAGAATCGGCTCGATCGCGTGCACGACGCCAAACTCCGCGCTCGTGACGGACTCACGCTTCCAATCGGGCGCGCGGTACGCGTAGATCGGTGTGGTGCCGTCGTAGTTCGGAGGTTTCGCGCTGGCCGCCGCGAGCGGCGCGTCCATGAGCCATCGCTGACCGTCGCGATCGACGTACCAGCGGAGGCGATGCGCCGCTGGATTCCGATCGATTTCACGCATCGTCCAGGGCTGCGTCGGGTCGGTGGCATGTGTGAGAATGCCGATGATACCAGAACTCTGATCGGGCCGGGTCGAGAAGCCCGACGCGACGGCGATCTCCGGGATGCCGTCGCCGTCAAGATCGGCCGCGGCAACGTTGATAATCCCGGTGAGATCTCGGGCGAGTACGTGCCGAGTCCATGACGGATTCTCGAACCAAAGCAGCTCCGGGAGACCGCTCACGGTGATCAGATCAGGCTTCCCGTCGCGATTCAGATCGGCGGCGATGACCTGATATCCGCCCGTGAGTCCCGTCGCGATCTCATGCGGAGTGAAGGAAGGAAATCCCGGCGCGGCGGCTGCCCGTGACAACAAACCGTAGACGACGATCTGGCTCGCCGCGGATCCACCCGGCCAGATCGGCGATTTCATTCCCGCCGCGACGCCGATTAGTTGGCGTCCTCCCGCGAGATAACTGACGATACCTCC
This sequence comes from Gemmatimonadaceae bacterium, assembly GCA_036002925.1. Classification (GTDB taxonomy): domain Bacteria; phylum Gemmatimonadota; class Gemmatimonadetes; order Gemmatimonadales; family Gemmatimonadaceae; genus JAQBQB01. The sequence continues at coordinate 3,034 of DASYSU010000342.1, forward strand.
GCCCATCGACTGCCCCGTGGCGAGCTGCCACAGCACCGCACCATTTGCCGCGTCGAACGCGTAGAGCGTGCCGCCGAGATCAGCGGCGAATACCAGCCCGCCCGCCGTCGGAGTGACGCCGGCGAGAATCGGACGCGTCGCGGCAAACTTCCAACGCACGGCACCATTCTCGGCGTCGAATGCGGTAAGCCACCCCTTCGCGTTTGCCGGCGGATCCATGGTCTGCGTTACGGAACCGAACCATCCAGCGCCCGTCGGCGGGACCGGCGCCGACTGCGACACCAGCTGGACGGTGCTGCACCAATCATTGGCGCCGACGAGCACGAGGTTCAGCGTCGGATGATACGCCGCGCCGTTCCATTCAGAGCCGCCGAGGTAACCCGGGCAGAAGCGAGTCTTCTGGTCGCGCGATAAGGGCGTCTCGATGTTCTCCCGCGTCGTCGTCGGGACCTGAAAGAGGAGCGGAAGCGCGCCGGCGCTCACGCGGCCGCGATCGACCACCGAAAGCAGCCCGTCCTTGTTCGCCGAGGCCGCGATTTCGCGCCCGGAGCGCGTGGTGACAAGCGGCGCGGGACTGTCGACGTCCCAGTCGTGAAAATCGTGTTTGACGAGTTGGTTGTAGGCAAGCAGCCGGCCGTTCGTTGCGTCGAGCGCGATGAGTGAATTCGAATACAGGTTCTCGCCGTCGCGCACGGCGATATCGAAGTCCGGCGCGGGATTGCCTGCGGCTACGTAGAGAGCGCCGCGACGTTCGTCGAGCGTGAACGCTGTCCAGAAGGCGCCGCCCGAGATGGGATATCGATCCGCGGTCGGCCACGTGGCTCGGGCTGGTCCGCTCGCCGGCACGACGTCGAACTTCCAGACGACGTGTCCGTCGCGAGCGTCCAATGCGTAGACGTGCCCAGTCACGCCGGACAGATCGCCCCCGGCGTTGCCGACATACACCAAACCATTCCATGCGGTTGGCGCCATCGGCACGGTCACACCGCGACCGGCGACGTCGAGCGCGACATCCCAGAGCGCATGGCCGTCGGCCGCATCGATCGCGATGACATGCGCGTCCGACGTTCCTCGAAAGAGCCGGCCGTCCATGTACGCCGCGCCGCGGTTGACGGCCAACCGACTCGGCGTCGGGCTATGCCTGACGCTCTTCCACCGCTCGGCGCACGTACCCGCGTCGATGGCATACGTGATCGTATCGGTGGTGAAATACATTGTTCCGCCGACGACAATTGGCCCGGTCTGCAGCGCGGTTACTTCAGGCAGCGCGTATCGGCAGACGACTCCCAGGCGTCCGACGTTGGTTCGATCGATCTCCGCGAGCGGTGAAAATCGATCGCCCGCCAGGGTTCGGTTGAACGTGGGCCAGTCGCCCGCGGCAACACTCGTGGCTGGCGCGGTCCGGGGTGAGCCAACCGACGACGGGCGACTGCACGCCATCAGGGCCAGCGCCAAAATCGCTCGATGGTACTTGGTCATTGCGCGCGAGTCTCCTGTGACGGGATACTAGTCTGCCGCTCGAGCCAGAATAGTATGATCGTCGTGGGCGAACGCCAGCGATGAGCGGCGCGAGGGCGGCGCGATTTCGTCGCTGCGCTTGCCGTAGGAAGTCGAGTCGCCACATTCTCCCGTTGCTGTCGATCAAAACTCTGCTCGGGAGGAGTGCATGCACTCGGAGCACGACAACGACGCGCTGGTTCACGGGTCGGACCTAAACCGTCGTGACTTTCTGCACGGCGCTATGGCGACGGCCGCCGCGCTCGCCGTTGGCCCGCGTTCATCGATCTTCGCTTCATCTCCCAAAGACGACGTGATCGCGAAGATCGCCGGCCAGCACGACCAGACCGTGAAGATGCTGCAGGACTGGATCGCGTTCCCATCGATCGCCGCGGAGAATCGCGGCTATCCGCAGGGCGCCGACTACATGGCGCGTCTCGCGCGTGAGGCGGGTTTTCAGCGGGTGGAGCTTGTGCCGACAACCGGCAAGCCCGGCGTGTTCGGCATCCTCGACGCCGGCGCGCGCGACTGGGTCGGCCTCTACTTCATGTACGACGTCAAACAATTCGATCCTGCGGAGTGGAGCTCGCCGCCGCTCGAGGGCCGACTTGTCGACAAGCCGGGTGTCGGCAAGGTGATCGTGGGGCGGGGCGCCACGAACGAGAAAGGTCCACAGGTCGCGTGCCTCGCCGCACTTCACGCGTTCAAGGCCGCGGGGCAAAAACTTCCGGTCAACCTCGTGCTCGTGTGCGAAGGCGAGGAGGAAATCGGCTCGCCGAGTTTTTCACAGATCGTGCTGAAGCCCGAGGTGGAAGCCGCGCTCCACAAGTGTCTCGGCGTCGTCATTCCATTCGGTAGCCAAAGCCTCGACGGGTCCGTCGAAATAAATCTCGGCGCGAAGGGAGTCGTCGAATTGGAGCTCGTGTCGAGCGGAGAAAAGTGGGGACGCGGTCCGAAGCACGACGTACACTCGAGCCTCGAGGCGCAGGTCGATAGCCCGTCGTGGCATCTCATTCAGGCGCTCAACACGCTCGTGCAAGCGGACGGTCATACGCCGGCGGTCGCGGGATTCTTCGACAAGGTTCGACCGTTGTCGGCGCGACAACAGCAGATTCTCGAGTCCGCGATTCCCAAGCGCAACGAAGCCGCGACGAAGAAGGCGCTCGGCGTCGATCATTGGTTCAAAGACGAAGCCTGGCACGAATCCCTCGTTCGACTCGTGACGCAACCGACGATCAATATCGAAGGACTCGTCGGTGGGTATACCGGGCCTGGGGGCAAGACGATTCTCCCGCATCGCGCTGTCGCGAAGATCGATATGCGGCTCGTGCCCGACATGACGGCAAAGGGAACGCTCTCATTGCTGAAGGATCATCTCGCGAAGCATGGCTTCGGCGACATCGAAGTGAACATGAGCGGCGGTTACGATCCGACGGAAACGGATCCGGACTCGAAGTTGATCAAGGCGCAAGTCGCGGCGTATCGGCAGCAGTCGGTCGATCCGCTGCTATGGCCGCGGCTCGCCGGATCGTGGCCGGGTGTGACGTTCACCGGTGCACCACTCAAATTGGCCGCCGGACAGTTCGGGCTCGGACACGGCGATGGC
>DASYSU010000343.1:0-12740 GCA_036002925.1 Gemmatimonadaceae bacterium
GGCGTCCACGGCGAAGACCACTTCGCCCGACTGAACGACGCCAGCCACCCGGTCGACATGAAATCTCTCATACTTGCTCTTTCACTCGTCGCGGTCCCGGCGCTTCTTGCGGCGCAAGCCGAACAGGCACCCCACTCAGCCGTCGTGCCACAGCCCGCGACCAAGTTGCCGCTCAAACACACGCCGGTGCCCACGACGTCTGCGATCACCGCGGGCGATCTCATGACGCGACTCTACATCTTCGCCGACGATTCGATGCAGGGCCGAGAGGCGGGGACGATCGGGAATGTGAAGGGAACGGACTACATCGCCGGCGAGGTCAGGCGACTCGGGCTCATGCCCGCGGGCGATAGCGGCGGCTACTTCCAAACCATTCCGTTCAAGACTCGAGCGACCGATCCGACGTCGACCGTGACTGTTGGCGGCGTGCCAATGACCTATGCCACCGAGTGGGCGGCAGCGAGTCCTGACTCGGCGAGCGGCTCGGATGTGCCGGTGGTCTTCGGTGGGGTGCTCGGTGATTCAGCATCGATGATCTCGTCGGAGCAAATGACGGGAAAGTTTGTCGTGTTCGTGTTTGGCCCACAGTCCGGCTCCTCGCTCTCGAGAGCTTCGAGGCTGTCGCCCAACGCGATCGCGGCGGGTGTCATTCTGCCGCCGCAGTTTCTCGGGTTCGTCGCCCGACCCGCTCAATTCGTCGACAATCCGGGTGTGACGCCGGCGATCACCAGGGCCACGATCTTCCTGACCCCGACGTCGGCAGCGAAGCTGTTCGAGGGGCCAGTCGCTCAGCTCAAGTCGGGAACGGCCGGCAAACCGATCTCGTTCGCCATTCGCTCGAAGACCGATCCCGTTCCGTATCCCGCGCGGAACGTCGTCGCCATCCTCCCGGGAAGCGATCCCAAACTCAAGGGCGAGTACGTCGCGGTCGGTGCGCATAACGACCACGTCGGCTTCAATCATGCGCCGGTCGATCACGACTCGATTCGGATCTTCAATCATATCGTTCGACCGGGCGGCGCGGAGGATCAAGGCAATCGTGCGACGGCCGACCAGCAGGCGGAGGTCAACAAACTGCTGGCCGATTGGCGTGCGTCGCATCCTGGAACGAGTCGGCCCGACTCGATCTCCAACGGCGCGGACGACGACGGCTCAGGGTCTGTGAGCGTTCTCGAAATCGCCGAGAAGCTGGTGGCGCAGAATCCGAAGCCGAAACGCTCTGTGTTGTTCGTCTGGCACGTCGGCGAGGAAAAGGGACTGCTCGGCTCGGCCTACTTCACGGATCATCCGACGGTGCCGCGCGATTCGATCGTCGCGCAGCTGAACATCGACATGGTCGGACGCGGCGACGCATGGGATATGACCGGCACGACGAAGGAAGGTGCGCAGATCCATGGCAACCCGAACTACCTGCAAGTCGTCGGGGCACGACGTCTCTCGACGGAGCTCGGCGACGTTTTGGAGAAGGTGAACACCGAAGGGAAACACGGCATCGCGTTCGATTACGCGATCGACGCGAACGGCCACCCGGCGAACATCTACTGCCGCAGCGATCACTACGAGTACGCGCGGTACGGCATTCCGATCGCTTTCTTCACGACGGGCGGGCACTCGGACTATCACCAAGTGACCGATGAGCCGCAGTACATCGATTACGATCACATGGCGAAGGTCGACAATTTCATCGCCGACCTTGCCATGCGCGTCGCCAATCTCGATCACCGCGTGGTGGTCGACCACCCGAAGCCGGATCCGACGATGGGGTGCCGGCAGTAGTGCTGGTTGTTGGTTGCTAGTTGCTAGTTGCTGGTCAGATGCACACAACGGCCGCGCCGATCAGGGAATGATCGGACGCGGCTGAGCCGTAATGACGTGCGGCGTCCCCGAGAGTTGTTGATTGATCTTCGATACGCGATTCTGGATGATGCCGTCCAAGCGAGCTTGCGCTTGGTCGGCCTCGGTCTTGAGCTCACCCAGGCGGAGCAGCTCACCGGCCGTCGGCGGCATCATTGGCCGGCTTACCATACCCGACACCGTCTGCACTTCCTCGCGCAGACGCGGGTACTGTCGGTAGCCTAGTCCCGCGAGCGGACGCGCGAGCACGGAATCTCGGAAGTGACGCAACTCCTTAATGGTGGTGTCGATCGTCGCGAGCGTGGTCGGAGATCCCTGCGCGCGGCGAAGCTGTCCTTGCAGCGAGGTGAGCTGCGTGAGCAAGTCGTCGGTTCCGGTGACTACGCGATTGACGCGCGCGGCGAGGTCGTTGAGTTGGGTCGCTGTTTGGAATTGCGTGGCGATCTGCGCCGGCGTCATGTCGGACCGCGGGTCGAGCTCGACTTGCACCGGCTTCGTGAGCTGTTTCCCGTTCACGGAAAGTGAAACCGTGTACGAACCGGGCATCACTTCGAGCCCACCGCCGCCTCCACGCCCACCGCCCGGACCTTCCTCACCTTGCGGCTGTTCTTCCGCGAGCGCCGCGGCAGCTGCGCGACGAGCACGAAACGCAGCAAGCGACGTATCGGTCTCAGCGCCTGGGGCGCCAGCTGCGGGCGCGCCACCGCCACCGCGGCCGCCGCGACCCCCACCGCCGCCCGCGGGCGTATCGTAACGCAGATCCCACACGACGCGATTGATGCCGGCGTCGTCGGCAACGCGTCGCATGCGTCGAACAGGGCGACCGTCCTTGTCGGAAATCGTGATGTTCACCTCACCGGGCGGCTGCGACTTGAGATAGTAGGTGATCAGTGCGCCCTGCGGGGGATTTTCTCCCGTCCATTTTTTCTGGCCGAGGTTGCCGTCGCGATTCCATTGACTCCATCGAATGGCGGGACGAATGTCGAACAACGTTGCGTCGGTCGACTGTACCGCGTTGAAGTTCTGCAGCGCGGACACGTCGTCCATGATGTAGAGACCGCGCCCGTGCGTCGCGAGCAGGAGATCGTTGTCGCGCGGATGCACTTGAATGTCGCGCACCGGCGTGACGGGGAGATCGCCACGCAACGAGATCCAGTGCGAGCCTCGATCCCACGACGCCCAAACGCCCATCTCCGTTCCCATATATAGAAGATTGCGATTGCGCGGATCTTCGCGCACGACGTGCACCCATGCCGCGCTGTTTGGGATGTCGCCGGTGATGCGCTTCCACGTTTTACCGTAGTCCGTGGTCATGTACGCGTACGGCGCGTAGTCGTCGTCCTGATGGTGATCGGCCGCAACGTACGCGGTCGCCGCGTCCGAGTGCGACGCGTCGACGGTCGGAATCCACGCGTTGGGCTTGAGACCCGGCACGCTGGTGAAGACGTTGCTCCATGTCTTTCCGCCGTCGCGCGTCACTTGCACGTTGCCGTCATCAGTGCCGACCCAGATCACGTTTGAATCGAGCGGCGACGGCGCGAGCGTGATGATCGTGCAATGGAATTCCGCCGCCGTGTTGTCGACGACGATCGGCCCGCCCGAGCTCTCCTGCTTTTTCGGATCGTTCGTTGTGAGGTCCGGCGAGATCGCCTGCCACGAGAATCCGTAATCGGTCGATTTGAACAACACGTTGCCGCCGAAATACACGACTTTCGGATTCAGCGGCGAGAGCGCGATCGGCGAATTCCAGTTGAACCGATATTTGTGCGAGATCATCGCGTCGCCCACGGAGCCGACGCGGTTCGGGTACGGATAGATCGTCTTCTGTGCACCGGTGCGCGTATCGGTGAGGTTGAGCATGCCGCCCTGCGCGTCGGAGTAGACGAGCCACGGCTTGTCCATCACCGGGACCGTGAAGAATCCGTCGCCGCCGGACACGGTGTACCAGTCGTTCTTCCGGTTGCCTTGTCCCGACGTCGTCTGGCTCGGACCGCACCAGTTGCCGTTGTCCTGCAGACCACCGCACGTCATGTACGGCTTCTGCATGTCGAAATTGATATGGTAGAACTGGGTGAACGGGAACGTGTTGACGACCTCGAAGTTCTTGCCGCCATCGTAACTGACCTGCCAGCCGCCGTCCGATCCGCTCAGGATGTATTTCGGATTCGTCGGGTCGATCCACATCGCCTGGTGGTCGCCATGCACGTCGCGCGCGATCTGGCGGAAGTTGGCGCCGCCGTCCTCCGACATGTAGAGAGATCCCGACAGCGAGAACACGCGATTCGGATTGTGCGGATCGACGCGAATGTCGGAGTAATAGAACGGGCGGAAGTTGATGTTCGGATCGCGATTCACCGTCCGCCAGTGATCGCCGCCGTCGTCCGAGCGCCACAACTCCCCTTCGGTCTTTGTCTCGCTCACGACGTAGACGATGTCCGGATCGCTCGCCGCGACCGCGATGCCGATGCGATCCATCTCCGTCTTCGGCAGACCGCGATCGCGATCCTTGCCCGAGAGGCGCTCCCATGTATTGCCGCCGTCGACCGAGCGATACACCGCGGTGTTTCCGCCACCGGACTCCAAGTGCCACGCCCACCGGCGGTACGTGTACATGCCGGCGTAGAGAATGTTCGAGTTGCCGGGATCGGCGGCGATATCCGAACACGCCGTCTGCGAGTCGATGTAGAGAATCTTCTTCCACGTCTTGCCGCCGTCGGTCGTCTTGAATACGCCGCGTTCCTCGTTCGGCCCCCACTCACGACCCAGGCCGCACGCATACACCAGGTCGGGATTCTTCGCGTCGATCACGATACGCGCGATCTTGTCGCTCTTCTCGAGACCGATGTGCGTCCAGTGCTCGCCGGCGTCGATCGACTTGTACATCCCGTCGCCGATCGATGCGTTGTTACGCGGATTCTCCTCGCCCGTGCCGACATACATGATGTTCGGATCGCTCGGCGCGATGGCGATCGCGCCAATCGAGCCAATGTTCTGCCGGTCGAAGATGGGCTTGAAGGTGACGCCGCCGTTGGTCGTCTTGATGATTCCACCGTTGGCGCCGGCCACGTAGTACACGTCGCGATTGCCCGGCACGCCGACCACCACCGATACGCGTCCGGCGTTGTTCGCCGGACCAACGGATCGCCAACGCAGACGCTTGATCGTGGACGCCGCCGTGGCTGTATCGTCGGCAGCCCTCGCGGCGCTGGGCGGCGATTGCGGCACCGGCGACGCGGCACGCTGTCCGGAGACGGCGGCAATGGCGATCGACGACAAGAAACCGGCAATGGCGAAGGGGCGGGGCATACCTGAATTCTCCAAGATGGCACGTCGAACAGGCCGGTTCGTCCGGCACTCACGTAGCGCGGCGAACATACCGCCCCGGCTGGTCGCAGGGTAGAATCCATCTGAGGTTTTGGGCTACCGCGCACCTTCAGGGGGACAAATGCCCGTGTTCGAAATCTGGCTCGCCGGCGCGGCCCTCGTCGGCGTCGGGGTCATCGCCAAGTCGGTGAAGATCATCGGCCAAGCCGAGGTCATGGTCATCGAACGACTCGGCCGATTCCATCGCGTTGCGAGATCGGGACTCAACTTGCTCATTCCGTTCGTCGAGCGGCCGCGCATGCTCAACGTCCGGTACTTCGAATCCGACGTCGGCGGCGTCAAGCGCGTCACCGCGGGATCCACGGCGCGCATCGATCTTCGCGAACAGGTGCTCAATTTCCCGAGCCAACCCGTAATCACGAAAGACAACGTCACGATCGACATCGACGCGGTGATCTACTATCGCGTCGCCGATCCGCAGAAGGCGACGTACGCGGTGCAGAATCTCCCGTACGCGCTCGAGACGCTCACGCGCACGACGCTGCGAAACATCGTCGGCGAGATGGAGCTCGATCAAACACTCGGCAGCCGCGACATGATCAACAAGCGAATGCGCGAAGTGATCGAGGACGCATCGATGGGTTGGGGCGTCGACGTCACGCGCGTCGAGCTGCAAGCGATCGAGCCACCGCGCGACATCCAACACTCGATGGAGCTCGTGATGCGCGCCGAGCGCGAGCGACGCGCCGCGGTGACCAACGCGGAAGCGGGTAAGCGGGCCGCAATTCTGGAATCAGAGGGCCAGCGCGAAGCGCAGGTTCGAAAGGCTGAAGGCGAGAAGGAAGCAGCGATTCTACGCGCCGAGGGATTGGCGGCGGCGCGTCTCGCCATGGCGAACGCGGAAGCCGAGGCGATTCAGCGGATCACGGCGTCGCTGCCCGAGGGACAGGCGGCGATGTACTTGCTCGGACTCAAATATCTCGAGGCGCTTCCGGCGCTGACGGCGGGAAAGGGATCGACGGTGTTCCTGCCGGTCGAGGCGACGGGAGTCATGGGCGCGCTTGGCGGCATGCGCGAGCTCCTTCGTTCGACGGCCGGTCAGGGCGCTGCGACGGGCGGCGACAAGCAGCCAACGTATCAGCCGCCGACCCCGCGACCGGCATTCAAGTCGTTGGCGTCGCCGCCCGATGCCGCCGATCCGAGCAAGGCGGAGACCTGAGCTTGGCCAAGATCACTCGCGAGCGCGCCGAGCGCGTCGCCCGATCGCACGCGTGCGAGCATTGCCAGGAATACAGTTACAAGAAGCTCACGGTAAAGCCGGCAAGTGCGTCGCACCGCAAGACGTTCAAGGAAGCGTGGCACGTTGTGGCGGTTTGCGGGGTTTGTGGATTGGAGCAGGAACTGGGGATCGACGATGAGGGTGAAATCATCTACGTCTCGTGAAGCATCACGCGCCGTCCGCGCGCTCTTGGCGCCGGCGGTGTTCGTGGTGGCGTGCACGAGCGGTGACGTTGCGTCGGTGCAAGGAGATTTCCCGATTCGGTTCACTGTCTCCAACGCGCTGATCTCACCCGTCACGCTCTCGATTGACGGCACCGCGTACGCGATCCTCAGCAACGGCAAGAGTACACAACTCACCGCCTCGTCGAAGTCGCAGTGGTTGACGTGGACGTCCGCGAAGCCGGCGGGTGCCGACGGTCTACCGTTCGCCGACGACATTGGCGAGATCAGGGTTCCGATTTCCGGCATCAACGGCGCCCTGGAGATCAGCAACGTGATCGGCGATCAGACATACGTCACCGCTCGCGTCATCAACCTCACGACGACGAAGGTCGCGCTCGGCGTCTACGACGGAGCCACTGTGACGTGCGCGGGCGTGCTACCTGGAGCGACATCGACCTCGAGCGGGTTCGTGCAAATCGGATATTACCGATTGCTTGCCACAACCGAGGTGCGTGCCTACCGCGACGGCGTGAGTTGCACGGGACCATACAGTTCGTGGCCGTCGTCGCAGCTCGCGGCGTTCGCTCCCAAGTCGGGACTCCTCACGCTTTCATTGAGCTCGGCGCCTTAGCCGCAAATCCCAGCGCGCCGTTGATCCACCGAACGAGCGGCAGCAATGCCTCGAACTCGCGCGCGAGCAGCGTGGGCAACGTGGCGTTTGTCACTTGCGCGTCGGTCAGCGCGCGGCCGCCGGTGAACGACTGATAGCGAAGCCATTTCGCGGCGGGATGGTCTTCCGGGTATCCGCGAGGCATTCGCTTCAATGCCGATGAGTCCTCGAGGCCGCCGAATCGCTTCGGCAAACTCCGCGTCATGCGAAGAAACGGCTCGGGCTTCTCGGCGATGGAATCCCGCAAGCGATTCAGCTGTGGACGCGGCGGCATCCACAATCCCGCGCCGACGAAGGACTTGGTCGGCTCGAGGTGAAAATAGAAACCGGCGCTCCCCTCGCTCGCCTCGGCACCGACACGGCCGCTCGCACCGCGGTGATGAAACCAGCAGCCCGCGTTCGTCTTGTACGGCGATTTGTCCTTCGAGAAGCGAATGTCGCGATTGATGCGAAACATCGAGCGCTTCGGATCGCCGCCGATCTCGGGAGCGAATCGCGCGAAGCGGACGTTCATGTCTTCGATCAGGAAGCGCATCGGTGCGCGTACTTCGTTCTCGTACTCGTCTCGATGCGCCTCGAACCATTGTTTGTCGTTGTGCGCCGCCAGCTGTCGAAAGAATCGCAGCGCCGCCGGAGAGAATGACATCAGCTCGTCCTCATTCGGTATCGAGTAGGGTCGGAATCAATGCGGCGGTGAATCCCCGTGGTCAAGAGGCGTGGCGTGACGCCCCCGCGCGGTCGCCAGTCTATCAGAGGTCATGTCCGACCCCTTAAGGTGCCCAAGCTGTGGCGCGCCCGCCGCCGCCGATGCTGTCCGATGCGACTATTGCGCATCGGCGCTCAGGACTGTCACGTGTCCGTCGTGCTTTGCGTCGATGTTCGCGGGCTCGCAGTTCTGTCCGCACTGCGGAACACGCGCCGACGCGCCGAAAGAAGAAAGCGGTTTGCCGCTGCCGTGCCCGAATTGCGACGCGTCCATGAAACCGGTGCGCGTTGGGGCGACGTCGATGCAGCAATGCGGATCGTGCGGTGGATCATGGCTCACGACAGAGGTCTTCACGACGCTCTGCACGAATCGGGAAGCCCAGGGAGCCGTGATGTCGACGTTCGGCGCCGCGCCTCCGACGCCGTCGACCCGACTCGGCACCGTGCGATATCGTCGCTGCGCGGCGTGTCAAAACATGATGAACCGCGTGAACTTCGGCCGGGTGTCGGGAATTGTTGTCGATCTCTGCAAAGGCCATGGCGTGTGGTTCGACCCGGGTGAGCTGCAGAGCGTTCTCCACTTTGTCGCCAACGGCGGTCTCGAGCGCATGCGCGAGAGCGAGGCTGAATTCAAGGAACTGTCAAAGAAAGCGTGGACGGCGGGCGCGACGCCCGGCGGCGGCGGAAGCCAGTCCGTCACGCATCGCTTTTCCAGCAGTGTGAGCCTGCACATCAATCTCAGCTCGGGCGACGATGACGCCGCTCCGATCCGTCAACTGCTCGACTTCCTCCTCACATAAGCATTCCCGTCCTCCACTGGAGCTCACCGTGACGCTGCGCGAATTTCTCGTTGGCGAATTGATCGACATCATCGAGTGGCTCGACGACTCCGGTGATACGATGGCGTGGCGCTTCTCACGTCCGCGCAACGAGATCAAGAACGGAGCCGAACTGATTGTCCGTCCGGCGCAACTAGCGATCTTCATCGACCAAGGCCGGCTCGCCGACGTGTTTCGTCCCGGCCGCCACACGCTCACGACGGCGAATCTGCCGCTGCTGTCGAGCATCCGCGGATGGAAGTACGGATTCGCCAGCCCGTTCAAGGCCGACGTGTTGTTCGTGAACACGAAGCAGTTCACGAATCAGAAATGGGGAACGTCCAGCCCCGTCATCCTCACCGACCCGACTCTCGGACCGGTGCGGCTTCGCGCCTATGGGACGTACGCGGTACGCGTGGTCGATCCGGCTTCGTTCGTTCGTGAGCTCGTCGGCACGAACTCGACGTTCATCGTGGAGCAGATCGCCGATCAACTTCGGGATCTCGTCGTCGCCAAGGTGAGCGCGGTATTGGCGACCGGACAGATCTCCGTCCTCGAGCTCGCGGCGAAGTATGCAGAGGTTGGCGCGCGTGTGCTCGACCAGGTCGCGCCGCAGTTCCAGCAATACGGACTCGGGCTCACGCAGCTCGTGATCGAGAACGTGTCGTTGCCGCCCGAAGTCGAAGCAACGCTCGATCAGAAAACGCGCATGAACATGCTCGGCGATCTCGATCGGTATACGCAATTGCAGAGCGCCGACGCGATTCGTGATGCGGCGCGCAATCCGAGCGGCGGGGCGGCGGCTGGTGTCGGCATCGGCATGGGAGCCGCGCTCGGCCAGCGCGCTATGAGTTACACGGCGACGAATGGCGGTGCGACTCCGGCCGCGCAATCCAACGAGCCGCCGCCGCTGCCTGGAGATGCGTGGTACTACGCCGTTGGGAATGAGCGACATGGCCCGATGAGTGCGTCGGCGTTGCGCGCCCAAGCTGGGATCACGTCCGACACGCTCGTCTGGCGAAGAGGCATGGCGGAGTGGACACCGGCCGGCGCGGTGCCGGAGCTCGCAACGATCCTCGCGCCGAAGAGGTAGCAGCCAGCCCGCACGGAGTTGGTCGCGCGGGTGCGGCCAGGCGAATCTTGTCGCGACCGGCGGTGCGGGTCTGTTCTACTGCTTCGCGGCCAACTAACTGCGGGTATCAAAGCCGCATCGCCGCGAACATACCCGCGACTCCGACCACCAACACGATTCCGACGCCGCCGATCGCGAATCGAACCCATTTCTGATACGGTACGCCCGCGGCGAGCAGCAGCGCCATCAGCGCGCCGTTCGTGGGCGTCAGCAACTCGGCGAGTCCGGCGCCCATTTGAAACGCGAGCACCGTGACCTGCCGAGAGATCGCAAGAAGGTCGGATAGCGGGACGAACACGGGCATCGTCAGCACCGCTTGCCCGCTCACGCTCGGCACGAACACGTGGATGATGCCTTGCGCTGGTATCATGAGGAGCGCCGCCGCGACGGGCGGCGCGTGTCCCAGCGGCGTCGCGAGTGCCTGGAGAATCGTGTCGATCACGTGGCCGTCGGCCAACACGAGCGAGATGCTGCGCGCGACGCCGATCAGCATCGCGGCCGGGAGGAGACTCTGCATTCCCTCGAGGTAGGCGAGCGTCGTCCCCTCGAACCCGAGTCCGCCCCACAAGCCAGCGAGCATTCCGGCGACAAAGAATCCCGCCGACAGTTCATTGAAACCCCAGCCAAGCGCGATCGAGCCGTAGACGTACGCCGCCATCGGCGAGATGACGAGAAGAAAAATCAGGATGTCTTTCGTCGATACGCGACGGACGCTGTCATCGACGGCAGGCGGCTCGGGGATCGACGTGCGTGTCTTCGTCGCATAACGCATCGTCCAGCCGACCCACAGCGCGAAGGCGATGATGAACATCGTCAACCGCAGCGCACCGGCGGACATGGCGGGGAGTTGTGCGAGCTTCATCGCGATGCCGGCCTGAAACGGATTCGTCGGACCGAACGCACTGCCAATCATCGCGGCACCGGCGCTCATTGCCACGACGCTCACCGCGTCGATTCCGAGCCCGCGACCGAGCACGAGCAGCACCGGCACAAGTGGGATGATCTCTTCCTGCATGTTCTCGAGCGCGCCCATCGTCGCGAAGAAGAGTGAGATCACGGGGATCGCGACGAGTCCGCGGCGGCGAAGCGACGCCACGAGCGCCGCGATCAGCCGGCCGAGCGTTCCGAGTCGATCGACGACGACCCAGGCGCCGCCGACGAGTAGCACGACCGCGATGACATCGGCACCTTCGACGAAGCCGCGCGGAATAGAAACGGCGGCGGCGAACGGTCCAACCGGCGCGCGCGGGACGACGTGATACGTTCCGGCGACGACAACGCTTCGATGCGTCACCGGATCGTCGCGGCGCTCGTACTCTCCCGCCGGCAGAATCCACGTGAGCGCCGCGGCCACCGCAACCGCCGCGAGGAGAAGGAGCAGCGGATGCGGGAGCCGGAAATGGGGTCGTTCATTCATGGCGCCGATACTATCACGCATTGGGGCACGCCACTAGCAGCGCTGTCTGGCGCGATAACGAGTTGCCTCACAAGTTCACCCGATGGTCGCGTCGTCATCGTCAGCATCGTCCATCAAGCGCGGAGAGCTCGACTTCTCGAATCCGCGCCGCGAGTGGCGGCGCTTATTCTCGGAAGCGTGGGGCACGTTCCTCTTGGTGCTCGCCGCGGCCGGCGCGGGTGTGGTCGGCGCGCTCACGGGGAAGGTCAGTCCAGCCATGGCGGCAACAGCACCGGGACTCACGGTGATGGCCGTGATCTATTTCATGGGAACAGTGTCGGGAGCGCATCTGAATCCGGCGGTCACAATCGCGTTCGCGTTGCGGCGCAATTTCCCGTGGATGCGCGTGCCCGGCTACTTGGTGGCACAATTCACCGGCGGACTTCTGGCAACTCTTTTTCTGTGCCTGATGTTCGGCAAGACAGGGAAGCTCGGCGCCACTGTCCCCGGTGACGGGATCGGCAACCTGCAGGCGCTCGCCATGGAAGTCGTTCTGACCGCGGGGCTGGTCAACACGATCCTGGGCACCGCGTCGGGGGCGCGCAATATCGGGACGAATGGAGCCATCGCCATCGGCGGCTACATTGCGCTCGCCGGTTTGTGGGCGGCGCCGATCAGCGGGTCCTCGATGAACCCAGCGCGGTCGCTGGCGCCCGATCTCGTGCGCGGCGATTTCACGACAACGTGGATCTACATAGTTGGTCCGCTGGTGGGGGCGATCATCGCCGTCGGATTCGAATGGATTCTCAAGGGGCCGGCGACGCGTGAAGGCACCGTCACGGCCCAAGGTACTCCGGACGAGCGCTAGGTCGGAACAACAAACACTCATGCCCGTCTGGGAAACGATCGCCTCGCTTGCCCGGCTCGCGCCAACACCGCACAACACGCAGCCGTTTCGAATTCTGCCGCGCGACGACACGTCGGCCGACCTCGTCGCACTGACCGAGCGCTTTCTCCCGCGCGAAGATCACGGTAATCGCTACGTACTCAGCGCGTTCGGTACGTTTGCCGCGAGCCTGGAGCGATCGGCGCGACACTTCGGCCACGTGTTGACCGTGACACCCATCGCCGAGCTTGATCCGGCGACCGTCACCAATCGCGGACCGCGCGTCATACTCGGTCGCGCAACGATCACTGGCAGTTGCGAGCCGACTTCGACCGACAACCTCCTCGACACGCGACGGACATCGCGTCTTCCATACCGAGATCGACTCGTCGACGCTCAAGCGATCGAGTCGCTCGTTCGCGTTGCGTCGAGCGGAGGGCATCGCTTCATCGCCTACGATGAACTCGGCATCGTCGCTCCATTGCTGCGGCTGAACGCCGAGGCAGTTGTCG
>DASYSU010000344.1:0-10086 GCA_036002925.1 Gemmatimonadaceae bacterium
TGGTCCGACGCGCGCAGCCCAGCTTCGTTCGTTGTGCTCGCCGTCGGGCGCCTCGAAATACGCCAGGTCCTCGCCAAGAGTCCAGCCTTTGGCGACGAGTGCATCGCGAAGCCGGCGCGAATCGGCGATCACACGCTCGCCCTCGCGCGCCCCCGCGTCGAGCCAGATGCGCTGGCCTCTTTTTTCCGGGATTGCCTCGACGTCCCTGAGGATGACGCGATCGTCCCACCAGACTGAGGGCGACAACACCGCGAGCTTTCCGAACACGTTGGGGTACCGCAGCCCAAGGTGCATGGTGAGGAGACCACCGAGCGACGAACCACCCATCGCCGTGTTGGCGGCGTCGGGAAGGGTCTTGTACGTCTCGTCGACGAATGGCTTGAGCTCCTCGACCAGCATGCGCCCGTAGTCGTCGGCGTGACCGCCGATGTCGCCCTCGGGTGCCGGTGTCGGCGTGTACTCATCGATGCGACGATCGCCGGTGTTGTAGACGCCAACGACAATGATCGGCTCGATCCGGCCGGCTGTGATCAGCTCCTGCGCCGTTTCGTCGACGCGCCATTCGTCGCCAAACGACGTCGCTTGATCGAAGACATTTTGTCCGTCGTGCAGATACAACACAGGGTAGCGATCGGCCGTCGCCGGCTCATAAGCCGGCGGCAAGTAAATGAGCACCGTCCGATCATTCTCGAGGAATCTCGAGTGAACGTTCGCGTGCGTTCGGATATCGCCCGTCAGGCTGTGTGGCCGCTCGGCGTCGAGGTCGTCGCTTTCGGTCATGAACGAACATCGGTGATGAACCAGGAATCACGGGCCTGGCACGCGATGGCTCTAATCCATTCGAACGATGGGACGTAGGGCGGCACCTTCATACCAGGCAATTCGCGTCGCGCAAGGTAGCGCGCTCGGCCCGCCGAGGACGAGTGGCACACCGCCGTTGTCGAGCGTCGACGTCCATTGCGGTGCTGGCACGGCGAAGCGCTCGAGACCGTGGGGCGTCCGTTCGTTGCCCGAGAGTTGCTCGATGCCGTTTCCCCACGAGTAGCGTCGCCCATCGGTGCCGCGCGCGGCACATTCCAACTCGTCGGCAGTTGGGAGATCGACGGCGCCGTCGACGCGGAGCGAGAGAGCTTCGCACACTTCGATCGCGTCGCCGTGTGACATCGGCAGCGGTGGTTCGGGCGTCTGGGCGATGCGCTCGGCAACTGACGGAAAGAGTGACGGGTCGGCGCGCGGAACCGGAACGCCAAGCACACCGAGTGCCGCGGCAGTAACGGGACGACGGGCGACGAACATCCCTCCGCCGGGCACGCACGTGCGTATGCGATTGAGTGCGTCGCCGCCAAGCAGGTGTACGGTCGGCGAGACCCAGACCATCTCGATGGCGTGGCCGAGAAAGAACCGTCGATCACGGCGCGTGATCCCGCCAGGCAACGCGTCGGGAAAAGGCGTCTCGAGCTCGTTGGGTGTGACGAGCGCGTGTATGAGCAGTGTGGTCGTGGTGCTCGGCAGATTGCTCTGTTCGAGCGCGTGACGAACAACGTCCCGCGGCGCGCCGGCGAGCCGCTGGGTCACAGCGCTCACGCGGTCGGCCACGTCAGCGCTGTCGAGGGCTTCGGTGGAGATGGCGCGAAGCGCGATGAGCAATCGCACGTCGCGTTCGCTGAGACCAAACTGGTGTGCGGCGGGAAGGAGCACTTCCTTGACGAGCGGTCGGAGTGGCGCGGCGCGCAGCCGCGCGGCGACGAGCATCGCGCTCACGCGGACTTCCCAATCGTCGTCGCGGAGAGCGGTGCGGAGTACGGCCAGCATGCCGGGGGTGGTTTCGCTGTACTCCCGCGCGAACCATCGGACGATCTGTCGCCGGAGCGCAGCGTTGCTGAGCTTGGGGAACACGAATGATTCGTCAGGATGGCGCGAGCGACTCGCGCGCAGTTGATCGAGGAACCGTTCGGCCATGAGCGCACCGAGCGTGTCGAGATCCGGCTCGAGCGGCGCGTCGGAGGCGTGATCGCTCACGCGCCGGTCACCAAGCGATGCAGCTCATCGGCGACCTCACCTTCGGGCAGGCCGCCGATGGTGGCATACACGGCGCGCGCGGCGTACAGCAGTGAAGGCCAGTCGAGCACGTTGGTGTCGAGCTTGTACGGAAAACGATGGACGAAATCGAGCCACGCGAGGTCGACATCCTGATAGGAGGCGCCATGATCGATCGCCGAGGCGAGATAGGCGGTGAAGCCGGCCACGTCGAATCCGAACGACTGGCCGGCGACGAACGTTCGCGGCACTCGTGTGTCGGCAACAGGGCCGACAAGCGATGTGAGCGATGCGGCGCACGCAGCGAGAGCGACCGAGTGTCGCTCGTATTCCCCCAATGTGCCGCGAAGGTCGGCCAACTGCGGAATCCAGTGCAACTCCGCCGCACCCGCCTCCGTGGTGATGGGCGTGCCGCAGCAGCGAGCCACGTTCAGATAGCGCAAGGTGGTAAGCGCCGCGAGCGCGCGGTCGGCATCGAGCCTATCCCCGAGTTGGTGGACGATGCGTGGGATGAGCGGTCCGACGCGTCGAAGTTGCGTCATCACCGACGCCGACCCGCGAAGGACGGCGAGCGCCGCAACGGAGGCGTCAAAGCCGCTGAGCTCATCGCCTGCCCAGCGCGGCGGCGTGGCGCTCTCGATGTTCTCCGGCAGATCGTCGAAGAAATCGAGCCCGTCTTCGTGCAACGGTGCGAGCTTGGCGATCACCTCAGGCCACGTGACGGGGCCGGTAGGGCGAGACGACATGGGCACTATTTCGGCAGACTGGTGAAGCGCGCCGTAAGTCCGCGCGAGTTGTCGACGATGACGACGTTCTGAAGATTGAGCTTTGGTGCCTTGTTCGCCAGCGTTTGGAGGTCACGGCGCAGCGCGCGTTGAGCATCGAGACTAAGCTCGGTCACGTCGATGATCATGCGCGGCATCTTGCCGCCAGAGGTCGCGGTGCGCATCCCTTTCACGACCTCCGTCGCGAGATTCGCCGTTTTCGTGCCGCGCTCGGGAGCGAATACGGTGAACGGGTTCTTCTTCGCGTCAATGAACGTGTTCGGAGTCTTGGTGGCTTGCAGCGGCCGATCGGCGAGACCTGGGATTTTCTGTTGCGCGGTCAGCGCCGCTTCGGCTCGGCGCACGCCTTGTTCGGTCACGGTGGTGCCGCCGCCTTTCGAGAGCTGATGCAACTCTTCCATCAGCGCGGGACCCGTTCCTTTCAGCCGCTCGACACGTTCCCTAGCCTGGACGAGCGCCTCGGCGGCACGCATGAACTCCGGGCTGATGCTCTTCTTGCTCAGCTTGACCTCGCCTGCCTTCATGCCGCGTTCCCGGGCGATCTTCTTCTTAAGTTCCTCGAGCACGGACGCTCGAGTATCACCGAGCTCACCAAGCTTGGTGGTGTCGCCCACGTGCATCTCGAACTCCAGTTTGTTCTTCTTGATCGCTTCGAGCGCTTGTTTGGCCTCTTCTTTTGAAAGGCCCATCTTCTCGCGGGCTTCGGCGTTCTTGAGGAGGCCTTCGAGATGTTTGAGGTTGTTATTGAGGTTCTCCTTGATCGCGGTAATGTCGCTGAGTGGGACGTACCGATCGGGATAGTTCTTCACTTCGATGAGGATGATCGTCGCGCCGCCTTTGTCGAAGGCGATGATGACGCCGTCGAATCCCTGTCCGCCGCCGCGCTGTATGAGGTCCTGCGGAACCGGCTTCTCGCGGGCGCTGCCAGCCGGATGCTCGGCCTCGTACTGAAGATTGCGCGCTGTCTCACCAACTTCGCCGGTGACGTTCGCCTCGCTGCCACGCTGCACCCAGTGGTCGACCTCGCGACCACTAGCGTCGAGCGAGCGAATCTCCTCGCGTCGCACGAGCACTTCACCTGTCTTGGGATCGCGCACCTCGAGCACACGGTATGTGCGCCTCACGCCGTCAGCCTTCTCCTCGATCCACGGCCGATCGACCATGACGAACTCCGCCTTCGGATATTTCTCCTTCAGAGCGGAGTGCTCGGCGGGATGCCGCTCGAGCGACGGATCGCCGCGATTCTCGCGCTTGACCTGACGGCTGTCATGCGGCTCGAGGTTCGGCTCGCGCCCTTTCTGCGCGATGAACCCCTCCCCCGGCGACTTGTCCATGATCGCCAGCAACGCTCGGTGCTCGTCGACCTGGCGCGAGAGGTGTTCGATGTCGGCATGGATCTCCGCTTCGGCATGCGGATCGAGCGCGCCCGTGCGAAGCATTTCCAACCGCTGATCGATGATCTTCGGCAGCTTCTGCAGCTCGTGATATGCTTCCCACGCCTTGGTCCCGAACGGAGGAAGTCCGTCGCGCACGATGAGGGAGCGCATTCGCTCGATCGCACTCACGATTCGGCCGGTGACACCGAGATAGCGCTGCATCTGCCGGACTGTCTTGCCGTGCATGATCACGTCGATCGGCCGCACGTGCGGACCGACAACGAGCTTCACGTCGGTGACGATACCGAGGCGCATGACGCGTTCGACTTTCACTGTGCCCGGCGGCAGGTCTGGATCGATCTTGACTGTAAGCTTGTCCTGAAGCGACTTCGGGACGAGTTCTTTGACGTGCGCCTCGGTGAGCTCACGCGGCGTGGTGAAGTCTGGACCCTTGATCGTGCTGGGATCCTTGGGCTCGGGGATGCCCGCTTGGCTCGGCCGCGATTCGCCGACGTCGGCCGCCGGCACAGGTTTGTCCGGCATCGGCTTCTGCTCCGACGAACGCTCGCCGCTCGCCGACTCCGACGCCTCTTCTCGCGCGCTCTCCTTCTGCGGTTCGTCCGCATGCGTTGAGTTCTCGGTCCCAGCACGCTCGCGCTCGCGCATCTCGATCTCGGCGGCGGCGCGCATCTTCGAGAACTCTTCGTGCGTGATGCCTGGAAATTCTCTCTGTGCGAGCTTGAAGTCGTGCAGTTCCGGCGCGCTCGGCTTACCAAACGCCTCGAAGATGCGACCGCCGAACTCCCGAACCGGGTGCGCGGCATGCATCCCGACCTTCATTCCCATCGCCATGCCGAGGCTCATCCCGGCTTGCTTCATCGTTCCCGAGGCGATGTTGCCGAGGATGTTCCCTTCCTTATAAGTATTCTCGTCGAGCAGAGTGGACGCGAGCGCCGATGGCGTCGCCTGGACGAGCACCTCGGCGCCTTCGGCGAATCCCATCGCGAGGAATTTCGAGATCCCGCCGCGCTCGACCATCTCCTTGAGCATGGTGCTCGTGGGAATCGCTTTCGCGAGCGCACTCTCGGCAGGGTTGAGGATGGCGAGCTTACCGCCGGCACCGAGTGAGCGCTGGACCATTTTGCCGAAGGCGAGCTTGGACGCCGCTGGCGCTCCGGCTTTCTCGGCTGTCCCGAGCAACTTGCCACCCATACCGGCGGTGAGCGCGGCGGTGAGCGCGTCGACGATGCCGACGACGATATCGGTGCCGATGTCTTCCCAGCCGTACGCCGCGCCAAGAATCTCCGCCTTGAGCGCCATGGTGGCCGCGGTGGCGAGTACCGAGCCGAGGACGGCGGCCATGACAGGACCGGCGGCGCCGAACGTGAGGATGGTGACCGCGAGCCCGACGACGATACCGACCACGGTGGTGATGCGGTCAGTCCACGTGTCGAGCATCTCGCGGTGCGCCTTGATCCCCGCGTTAACTGATGCAACGTCCTGATCGAAGAACCCGAGGTATATCTCGCGCTGCTCGGCGGTGAGCTTCGGATCGTTGAGCTTCTTGATCGTGGCGTCGAGTCGATCGAGGTCGTACTGGAGTGCCTCTTCCTGATCGCTGGCGAGCCAGTTGCCCAGCGGGCCCGCCTGCTTTTCCCAGTCGACTGCCTCTTTCAGACGCTCCTTCTTCTCCTCGATCGTCTCCGGCTCGCCCTTCAGCATCTGCGACACGTCGAACCCCGTGCGCCCGCTGACGTCGTCGAGGATCTCCTGGTCCATGTCGGTGTTGTCCCAGCGACCCCAGAGCCGATTGAACGTGCCGAATCCAGTCTCGTTATCGGCTTCAGCGAGCTTCTTGAAATCCTTCCGTGCTTCGTCGATCTCCGCTTTCGTGTGCCCCTTGAGCGTATCGAGCGCGGCCTCGTCGGTGCCAACACCTCGCACGGCATAGAACATGGTCTGGCCTAGCGTGAGCTGGCCGTTCTGTGCGAGGAGTTTTTCGGCCTTGTCGCCGCTGTAGCCCGACGTGTCGCTCTTGACGACGGCGTCGAGGTCGTCGTTGTAGTCTTTCTTGTACGCGTCGCGAAGGGCATTCATGTTGCCCTTCGCCTGCTCGGCGGCGGCCGACTCGAGCGTGCGGTCGATCTTGCGTTGCAGGCGCTCGCGCTCCTCCCACTGTTTCGCGCCAGTCCACGCCGAGTCCGCGGCTTTGTCGGCGTCTTGTGGCGAGGCGCCCTTGGCGATGGCGTCGGCGCGCGCCTTGGCGCGAACTTCCTTCTCTTTCTCTTTGAGCTCCCGCGACATGCCGAGTTTGCGGATCGGCATCTCGTCGCGTCGCTGCTCCTCGAGGGCGCGCTTGTACTGTGACTCGAGAACGGCATTTTCGACGTCGTCGTCCGCGTATATACCGCGATGCTCAATGTGGATCTTCGCCGCGTCGACCCGCTCGGTGTCGTTGTCGGCGAGTGCGTTGGCGAGTTTCTGTTCGTCTTCGTTGTGACGGAAGCCGATGCCGAAGGCCGTGCGGAGCGGGCTCTCGCCCTCCTTGCCTTCGTAGTCTTTAGCGAACTTGGTATTGAAGATCTGCTCGATCTTGTCGGTGCGACGCGCGATTTCCGCCTCGATCTCCGCCGAGGTCCAGTGCTCGCGATCGCCGCGCGCTTTGGCTTCGGCGCGAATCCTGTCGTAGAGCGCCTCGACCTTTTTGCGGTCGGCGACGACCATTTCGCTCATGTCGCCTTGTGACGAGTACTCACTTGCCGTCCGCACCTCGCGAATCGCCGCGGGAGTGGGAAGCAAATCACGCAGCTCGAGCGCGTCGGCGGTTTCGTCGTCGCCGGAGACGGAGGCTGTGAAGCGTTCCGCCTGACGCTCAGTGGAAAGCGACGCATGGGCGTCTTTGAGGAGCTGGGATTTTCCCGAGTCGCGGTACCGCTTCATGATCGACGCGCGCTCTTCGTCGTTCTTCGCGGCCTCCATCTGCGACTTCAGCTCGGGATCGTTCTCCTTGTTGTAGGCATCCTCGGCGGCCTGTCGCTCCTCCTTCGACTTGCCGTGATTGATCTTGTCGAGCGCTTCCGAGTCACCGCTGCCAAGGCCGGTGTGATACCATGCGCCCTCGTTCCCCTTGAGCGCGACTCGGTAACCAATTGCGTCGGCGGCGGCCTGGTCGGCCTCGAGCAGTTTTTGTGCGCGCTTGAGCTCACTGCCGCTCATGCCGTAGATGACGCCGCCTTTCATGTCGCTTTCGATCGTCGTCTTGTACAGCCGCTTGTATGCGAGTCGGATCGCCTGCGCCTGGATCTTCGTCAGACTGTCGAGCGCTTCGTAGACCGCGTCTTCGTCGGTATCCATCTTATCGAGCGCGGCGTGCGCCTTCTGCGCGCGCTCCTGGGCGACGAAGCCCGGTGTTTGCACGGCGCCGATGCGATCGAGACCCACTTCGTCTTCGCTGTGCTGGCCGAGGATTTCCTTCTCGATCTCGGGCGCGATCGTGGGTGTGAGCTCCATCTGCACGCGAGCGCGCACTCCGGCCATGACGCCACTCAGCGCGCGGTCGTCGCCGGGCACGGGAGGGTTCATGTACGCGTCGAGGATCGCGCGCTGCACGGCGTTGAGGTGCAGGCTCGCCGCGATGGTCTCTTTGTCGTGTCCCTGTTTCACTTCCTCGGCGATCTTGTCGATGATGCCGAAGTCGTTGCTGACGCCCATCGCGACGCGCGACTTAGAGAGTTGCTCGACTGCAGCGTCCTCCGCTTTCTTGCGCTCGGACGCGTCGACCGCGCGGTCCGCGGCCTTCTGCTCTTCTGAGCGTTTCTTTCCTGAGGTCTTGTCGGCCCACGCGCGAATCGCTTCGCTCTTCGCGTCACCGGCGGTACGGACCTCCGTCTGGAGCTTCGCGACGTTGGCATTGTCGAGCGCTTTTTGCGCGGTCTTGAAGTCCTGCACAGCCTTGGTCCGCTTGGCGAGCCAGTCGCGCGTCGCCTCGAGGGCCGCCCCGGTCTCTTTGGATCGTGGGTTTTTCGCCGTGCTGTTGATCTGATATTGGTCCTGCTGCGCGGCGAACTTGTAGGCGTCGATTTGATCATTGGCCATCTTCGCGACGGTCATGTCGCGGATCTCGCCTTTCTGCTTGAGCTTCACCGCCATGTCGGCGACGTCCTTGGCGACATAACCGAGGAGGCGTGCACGGCGCGCGTCGACGTTCATCGACAGCTTGATCTTTGGCGCCGCCTTTTTGATGACGCCGTGCTTCGCGTCGGCCGCCTCCTTCTTCGCGGCGGCGGCGGCCGCTTCCTCCTTCGCCTTCTCGCGTGTCTCGCGCGCCGCCGCAACCTGCTCAGTCGAGAGACCGGCGCGCGCGTCGGCGCGCATCTTCGCGAGCTCCGCCTTTCGCGCGTCGATCAGCTTCTGCAGTTCGGCGTCGGCAATGCCCGCGCCTTGCTGAAGGCTTTTCACCTGCTCGGTCAACGCCGTCACGATCTTCGGCTTCTGTGCCGCGCCGATATCGGGGAACACCTCTTCGAGCGTCTGACCGAGCACCACCTTCGACTGGACGGTCGGGCGAATCAGATGGAGGATTTGACCCGCCGTTGCATCCGGTTCGGCGAGGAGGCCGGCGAGAACCTTCCCCATTTGGTCCTTCTTCGCCTCGCCGAAGACGATCGGCCCAGGCGGCTCCGGTTCTGGGTATTTCGGGACGCTGTCATCGACGTCCTTGTCCTTCGCCTTCTTCTTTGCCTTTTCCTTTTCGTCCTCGGGTTTGGGTTTCGCCTCGAGCATCTCCTTCATCTCGGCGAACGTTTTCGGCTCACCTTCGCCGGGCTTCGCCGCGAGCATCTCCGCCTTTTTCTTCGCATCCTTCTCGTTGACGGCTTCCTTCTCACGCCCCGCCTTCCGATCCTCGAGGCGCCGCTTGTCTTCCTCGGCGAGCAATTTCTTCCGTTCGTCCGTGGTGGCGGCAGTGAGGCGCTGCAGGTCGGCATCGGCAAGAGGACGCGTGCCGAGTTTCGGCAGGTGATGCTGCGGCGTCTCGATGAACGCCGGAAATTTCTTGATCTCGTCGAGCTTCTTCTTTGCGGCGTCGTTGAGTGCTTTGGTCTGCTTGGGAACGGGATCTGGCTCGTGCGGACGATCGGGATGTTCCTCGTGCGCGCGTCCGCCACCGCCACCGCCTTTCTTTGCGGCGCTCGGCGCACCATGCGCGGACGCGAGGCGAAAGCCCTGCGCCCGAATCGCCTGTTGCGCTGCTGTGTACCCACCAGTGGGTTTGGGGACAGCACTCGCCGCGCGTACGACCTGGGACTGCAGATCGTTCACCGTGCGCGCCGGTCCTGGTGCCGGCGGCTGAACGATCGGCACGCCCATCGCCGCTGGCGCGGCCGGGGCCGGAGCAACGGCACCTTTGGCGCTCGCCGCAACGACCTCCGGCTGCGTCGTCGGCGCGAATGGCGCGATGTGCGGCGCAGTCGGCTCGTCGGCATGCGGCTCGAGCGCGCGGTCCTTGCCACGCGCGTCAGCGTCGCGCTTGGGAGCGCTCCCGTCGGCAGGAGTTTCGCCAGCGGCCTGCTTCTCCTGCGCCACGCGCTGCGCGATACGATTGCCTAGCGTCTTCTGCACGTCGGCGGCGCCCGCGCTGGCGAAGTGCAGCCGATCCATCAGAGCGGGGCGCGGCTGAGCGAGGTTCGGCGCGGCCTCGACGGCGACGTTGTCGGCGACGCTCGGCACAGCGGCCTTTCTCGAAGTCTGCGCGGGACGGGTGGGCGCGGTCATGCGCGTGGCAATCCCGTCGACCGGTCAGGCGTCGCGATCGAGGAGTGCGACGTAGTGCCGGAACTCGCCGATCGAGGGCGTCTTTCCCTGTTTCGCCAACTGCCGCGCCATCGCTC
>DASYSU010000345.1:0-12701 GCA_036002925.1 Gemmatimonadaceae bacterium
CATCTTAGACAACTAGAAAACGACCCCCTCCCTCGCTAAAGCGAAGACGAGCGGAGGACAAATCCGTCCAGTGTAGTTGAGCGAAGCTCACTTTGGAGCACGGGAAGCCAACCCGTGACTGACGTACCAAGGGGGTGACGCCAATGCTTGCGTTCCTGCTCTTTCTGTTGTCGGGCGCAATCAGCTGGAACTAGGTGAGCGAAGGGGGTCGACCTCCTATGCGCAGTTCGACACGGCTTTTCGTCGCTGGTATCGCCGCAATCGCTGGACTCGGAACGCTTGCTCTATTCCGGCATGCGCCGGTTGTGCCGCAGACGCTAGTTTCGGATGCGCTGATCTTGTGTGTCTTGGCGATAGCCGCTGAGCTGTTTCGCTTTCTCCTGCCAGTTTCAGCTACCGGTGCGATTGCGTACATCCCCTATTTCGCTGCAGCCGTCGTAGTTCCTGCGTGGCCAAGCGTCATTTGCGTAGTGCTTGTGAAGGGAAGCGTCGAGTTGTGGCAGCGGCGAGCTCCTATCAAGGCCGTGCTCAACATCTCGTCTCATGCGATCATGGAGTTGCTCGCCATCGGCATCTACCTAGTGCTTGGAGGTGTTGCACTGGGTAGCGTTCCGGATGGGCACAATCTCACGCACGTAACGCGTACCACGGGCCTGCCGGCTCTGATCGCGTTTGTGGTAGCTCTGTTCACCAACAACCTGATTGTCGTCGTAGCGATTGCAATCGATGGTCGAAGGCCGCTGAAGACCACACTGGAAGAGAACCATCGTGCCACGATTGGCCTCGACCTCCTTGTGGCGCCATTGATTTTTGTATTCGCTTGGGTATACGCCGAGTTCGGGGCGATCGCAGCGGCCACCTGCTGGGTCCCGATTCTAGGTCTGCGGCAAATTCAGCAAGCCCTTCTCGACCTTGAGCAGACCAACGAGGAATTGCTCGAACTCATGGTCAAGTCACTCGAAGCACGCGACCCGTACACGTCCGGTCATTCCCGCCGTGTGCAGCAGTACTCGACCACTATTGCACGCGCTATCGGGTTGCCCGATCGGCAAGTGAATGAGATTGGAAAAGCTGCGCTACTTCACGACGTCGGCAAGATTTATGAGAAGTACGCGTCAGTACTCTCGAAGCAAGACAAATTGACTCCGGAAGAATGGGCGATCATTCGCGATCATCCGGATGACGGCGCAAATCTGATTTCCACAATGACGAAGTTGCGGTCGCTCGTACCCGCCGTCCGACATCATCACGAGAACTGGGATGGAACGGGGTATCCGCTCGGTCTCAAGGGTGAAAGCGCACCGCTCGCGGCACGAATAATCCGCTTCGCCGACACGATCGACGCGATGACCACCGAGCGGCCGTACAGGCTTCCACTGACGGAGGCACAGGTTAGATCTGAACTCGTCCGTTGCCGCGGAACCCAATTCGATCCGTCGATTACCGATCAACTGCTAGTGAGTCCTTTATGGCCGACGCTGTTCGCCCCCACGACGAGTGAGTCAGCAACACCTTCCCTCGGAATAGTCGGTATTACACGGCTCCGCGGATCTCAGTCGCGTCGGAAGCGCGTGCCATTGGGCGCGTAGATTGTGCTCGGAATGCGGCGCATCTCGGTTTGCTCGGCGCCCTTGAGAGTTCCGTCCCTTCCAAGAATCTTACTACGGGCTATCAAGCGGCGCGGCCTAGCGCCGCCCGGCCAGGCGAACGTTCAATATGTTCCATCGCGCTTCGCTTCAGCGAAACCACGAGCGCCATTGTCAACGCTCTGGGTAACTTGGAAGTAATGGCTGAATTGAGGTTGATCGCGTAACCCTGTTGACTCCATCGCCCGGATCAACGCGGGAGACAGGAGCGCTAGGTGACCGCGGTCGGTCGTGAGAAAGTCTTCCAGGGTTCGTCTCGCCAAATTCTCTTTGCCGCGCAACGCGAGAATTTCGCAGGCCACCGCCACTTCGAGATCGCGTACTCCATTCAAGGAGCTGAATCGTTCCGAAAGTATGGTCCTCGCGATGTCTTCGTCCCGATCGTTCGGGGGGTAACGGACTGCTCGGCCTCCCAACGTCAGCGCGCGTCGCCAGCGTGCCCGGACCGGGCTGGAGAACAAACCCTGAGAATCGGCCTCCTTCAACGCTGCGTCGAGCGTGATCGCGTCTCGCGTATAAAACGCGACGAGGGCTCGGTTCATAAGGAGGTCAAAGTCGTTTGCCAGGTGGGGCGCCTCATGAACGAGACTAAGACACCGATCGTGCCACAGCCGATGGTCCGCCTCCATGCCGGAGTCGAAAAACACGATTTGAAGAACAAGTGCTGAAGCCAACTGATTGTGTGGCGAGCCCATTTTGGCCGCCATCGCATATGACGTCTGAAACCCCTCGATAGCTAACGCGAGGCGTCCGCCATAAAGCAGTGCGGCTGAGGCATTGTAGACATAGCTGGCGTATGTATCCTCATTCAATAAAGCACACGCGCTGAGCATCTCTTCGGCCACCTGGGATGCAAACGTCCAATCGCGGTTTAGTACGGCGACGAGAAGTCGGAATTCGAGTCGCTTTAACGGTGCGGCGGACGCCAGGTCTTCGGGCGAGACGGTTGCGATTACTCGCTCGCGTAGGGCATCAGAACCGAGAGTCTCCGATCCTTTGAGTAGGGCGAGAGAGGCGTCGATCTTGTGAACAGAAGATGCTTCCCGGCTTTCGATACACGCCAGGAGTCTCTCAACAGCGCGCGAGGATAGGTCAGCACGAATTGCGGCTCTTAGTTCGGCAATTTCGAAGTCATCGTGCACGTCCACTTTAACCACGCTCCGGCGGATCTCGGCTGCGTGAAGCACCAGCCGGGACTCACCGGCCGCGCTGGCGGAGCGAAGCAGCTCCTCACTTACGAGCCGGAGGCTGTTCGTTGACTGTGGTAGTTTCGCGACTTCGTAGAGTATCCCGGCCGCTTCACCTGGGCGTCCGATCTCGATTGCATGCTGCGCGCAGCGTCTAAGTGCGTTTATCGCCCGCTCCGGATCCCCCGCCGACCGCCAACTTTCAGCGGCGTCCCACCACATTGAGGGCGAGTCCTCATCCGCAGCATCGGCCTCAAGCGTTGCCGCGACCGCATGAGCAACGGCCCCCCGCGCGGGCTGCGGAAGTCGGCCGCGAAGTGCCTCCGTAACCAATGGGTGTGCCGGAACCGCGTTGCGACCGTTTCGCAGGACGAGCCCCCTGTCCGCCAACTCAAGCAACGACTCCACAACTTCGTGCTTTCGCATCTCGAGCGATCGCATTAATCGCGTGAGGTTGCTGTGCTTGCCGAGTTCCGCACAGGTCGCAAGTACGCTGATCGCACGTCGCGATAGCGCATCAATCCTCTGGGCGAACGTCTCGACGATTGTACCCGGAATCGTGAACTCTCCGGGATGCGCTTGACTATGCGTGGCCAGCGAGATCAAGAACAGTGGATTCCCTGCGGACACCTCGGCGATCCTCATCCGGACTGAGTCGCTCTTATCCGCCGGGCCATTGTCGCCCGGAGTGCTCGTGAAAACCGGAAGCAAGAAATCGAGAAGCTCATTCGTCGCGACGGCATCCAGCGGACCAAGGGTCACGGTCTGACACCGCTCCGTCAACCGCATCTCTCGCACGAACGGACGCGAATCGCGTGTCGTTACGACGATCATGATCCTCGACTCTCGCGCCGCCCCGATCACTCGCCCGATCGTCTGCGCCGAGAGCGTGTCCAACCAGTGGGCATCTTCGATCACGAGTACCAAAGTCCCTTCCGACGCGATCGCCTCGCACAGATCGACCACCGCTCGCGAGACCGCCGCCCACCGCTGCTCGTGTTCCTCCGCACCCGCCGCCTGCTGCGGGAGATCGCCCGACGCCGGACGCCCGATCAGATTCCGCAACGCATCCATCGACGCCGGCGAGCAGCCGAGCGCGCCTCGGGCACGGAGTAGGCCGGGCACGAGGTCGACGAACGCGCCCATGGGGCGCTCGCCGTCGTGCGGCTGAATCGTCACTCGCTCGACGCGCGCGCCCTGCAACACCGCCGTCGCCGAGAACTCGGCGACGAGGCGGGTCTTGCCGATACCGGCCTCGCCAGCGACCACCATGCAGTGCGATGCACCCGCGCGGACTTGGCCGAAGGTTTCCTGAAGCGCCGCGAGCTCGGTCGCGCGGCCGACCATGGCCGGCGTGATGAACGGGCTGTCGGCGAAGTCGCCGTTGCGGCCGCGTTGCACGAGGTGGCGTGAGGGCAGGCCCTCGCTGATGCGCCGCTTGAGCGCGATCGCGGGGAATTTGAGGTCGGGCGACTGCGAGCCGATCTCCGCGACGTAGCGGTCGACGAGATCGATCGCCGATGCCTTCGAGCCATTCACGGCGAGAATGCCGGCGAGGGCGAGCGTAGCGCCCTCGTTGAACGGATCGATGGCGAGGCAGGCGCGCGCGGCACGCTCGGCGAATCCCCATCGCGCTTCGCTCGTCGCCGCATTGGTGGCCGAGATGAGGCGGCGGGCCAGCGACGAGATCGACGTGGCGCGGTACGCCTCGTACCAGTCCGAGTACGCCTCGGAATGCTCCGGTGCGTAGCCGGTGAGCAGGCCGCCCGAGATCGAGTGGACCGTCTCCTCGCTCAACGGGTCCTGCTCAACCGCCGCCCACGCGTCACACCACACGTGCTCCGGCGGAACGAACACGTCGTCGTGGTCGGTGAGAATCGACGCGCCCACGGTGCGAAGCTGATAGATCACTTCGCGCAGGGAATGACGCGCTTTCGTCGGTGATTGATCGGGAAAGATCAGCGTTTGTAAACGCTCACGGCCGACCCGGCGCCCGCGCTCGAGCCCGAGGTAAAGAAGGAGCGCGAAGCGCCGCGGCGCCGTCGACGTGAGTCGAACGCGCTCGGCGGGGCGCGGTCGAGGCGCCACTTCAGCCTCGCCGTCGGCGTCAATGCAGCGGTTCGTCGCGTCGATCTCGATCGACGCGGCGCCAAGCGTGTGTAGGTAGATCACCTGCGCCGGCCCCTCCCCTCGCCCCCACCAAACCCATCCCCAAACGTGGGCTTCGGCTCATCCACCTCGTCGTTCGCGTCGTCGCGAAGAAACGAGGCCCTCCACTCCGGCAGCACAGGAACGTCGACCGCGGGCGTCAGGCGGGCGTCATGCGGCTCAACGGAGCCGCCGTCGGCGTTAGTCCCGCGCGGGAGGCCAACGGTACGCCGCACCGGGGTGCAATGTCAACTATGAGAGCGCTTTAACCCAAAGGAGTGCGTGAGGACCCTTGAGGGCGTACGTAAGGACCGGGTTCGTCGCGTGTCGCCTGGGACGGCGGATCTCCGTGATTCACCCTAGAGATCCACTCCCGCCCGGAGACGTTCCATGCTGCGACCGGTCGCGCGTTCGGGTGCCGTCGTGACGCTCGCCACGCTGGCGCTCGCGCGCGCCGGTGGCACACAGCCGCCGCGCAGCGCCGCGAAGGCGGCGGCCGCGGTCGGCGTCGTGAATGCCGCCCGGCAACGAACGATTCCGGACGTGACCGGTTGGGGGATCGACAGCGCGACGGTCGCCGTCAGAAGGCGAGACGTTGGCGTGGTGACCCGCGATCTCCCTACGCGGAGCGTGGTGCAGAACCGCGTCGTCCGGCAATCGCCGCCGGCACAAACGGTCATTCGCGGGAACATGGTCGAGACCCTGTACGTCGCGCGCGCGCCGAAACCGACGACGAACCCTGGCGTCGCGGTCCCGAACGACGCGGCTGGAAACTTCATTCCGCCGCGCACTCGGCCCGATTCTCCCCCCTCGAACGTGCCGACTCGGGCGAAGGTTCCGGACCTCCTCGGGCTGCCGCTCAGCGGCGCGAGAACTCTTCTCGCGCAAAACAACCTTCAACTCCTCAAGCCTCAGGCGGAGTCGTCGGAAGTCGTGTCGACCGGTTTAGTGTTTCAGCAAAAGCCGAGGGCGAAGGAGCTCGTTGAACCGGGAAGCGGCGTGGTCGTTTGGTATTCGCTCGGCCCGCACCACGCACCGACGGCCCCTCCGATCACGATGCCGAACGTCGTCGGCCGAACCGTGGCTGAGGCGGTCGGCATTCTGAGAAAGCCCGAGCTGCGAGTGATCGCGATCGACACGGCGCGCGCCCGAGGTGGCAACGGAACCATCGATCATCAGCAGCCCGAGGCGGGCGCGCTCGTTCATTCGGGCGAGGCGGTCACGCTTCACGTCACGCTTCCGACGATGATGGGCGTCGTACCCGCCGTGATCGGGATGAAGGCGTCGCGCGCTCGATCGGTGCTCGACAAGTCGGGTTTCCAGTTGGGCCATGTCACGCGCGTCGCTCGCGCTGGTGCGGATGCGGTGATCTTCGAGCAGACGCCCAAAGCCGGTGAGTCGGCACAGCAGGGAACATTCGTCGACGTTCGAGAGAACATGCTGGTCGCGCCTCACAAGATCGTGGTGCCCAATCTCGCCGGTCTGCTGCTCGACTCCGCGACGAACGTGTTGACGAGAGACAGTCTGCAGATCGGCCGAATTGGTTTCGCGGACGACGGGATGGATCCTCACGTCGTCCGCCAGAATCCACGGGCCGGCGACTCGGTGCCGCTCAACCAGTTCGTGGACGTCACTCTGGCGACGCCCCACAGAGCGGGCACGACACCACCACCCCCGCCGCCGTCGGACACGATCGTACAGGTGCCGGCTGTTACGGGCGTCTCATTCGAGAGGGCGCGTGAAGTTCTCGAGAGCTCCGGGCTGGAAGCCGTGGCAGCCGCAGACACCTTCCGCCAGCCGCGCGTCATCGCACAGTCGCCACAGGCCGCGAGCTTCGCGCGCATTCATTCGGGTGTCGTGCTGACGCTCGTCGGCGTAGAACCGCCTCCCGTTCCGGACGTCGTTGGCAACAGTCAACACGCCGCCGAAGAGCACCTACAGCTCGACGGCTTCAAGATGAGCGTCGACGGTACGAGTCGAGTGTTCTGGCCGTTGTTCGAGCGGGTGAAAGTGCAACGGCCATCTGCCGGCGAGAGGCTTTCTCAGGACTTGCCGGTGCACGTCGACCTCACGACTCCAATCGTGCCGCCGGTCCCGGCGTCGATCGCCGCGGTGGTAATCGCGGGCGCCCTGTTGGTCACGCGGAAGCCGATTTGGCGCTCCAAACCCCAGCGCGACTCACCGCGTTGGCGTCCGATCGGCGAGCTCGGCTTCGACGTCAAAGCGGGAGCTCCGTCGCCGCCCGTTTTGGAATCCGCGGCTGGGAATCTCGCCAAAGTGGTTGTCTCGTTCGAAATCACGACGACGGCTGCCCCATGGCAGGTCACGCCCGATCCCGATTCGCTCGTCGAGAGATAAACGCCCATGCCTGCCAACACGCTCACGGCACCGATAACGATCTCCACGCTCGCCGGACTGGACGCGTCGCAATCGGGCTTTACCGCGGAAGACCGTAAGAAGCTCGAGGCCACGCTGCGCGACGCGGCACACACGTTCGCCGCGCTCAAGCCGTACGACGTCGGGCCGACGCTCCTCTCATCGCTGACCAATGCGCTCAAGCAGCCGCTCGCCGACGTACTCGGCGAGGTGTGGAAGCAGCGCAAGGAGCTGCGTGTCGCGGCGCAGGCGAAGGCACCGGCGAGCGTCTCGAAGGCCGATGTCGCGCTGATCGATCACACGCTGACGTCGACACTCAAGCCGAGCGTAACGATCACCGTGAAGGTGGGCGGGCTGCCGCCGGCGCCGATCAAGATGGAGTTCGACGTGGACGTCTCGCTCACGCTCAAGGGGCTCGAGATCACGATCGAGAATGCCAAGGTCACGAAGCTTCGGGCGGGAGAGATCAAGTCGAGCGTCCGGATCAAGTGGGAGAATCAGGAGCTCTGGAAGCCGTTCGAGAAGACGATCGATCTGAAGAAGGAGGTCATATTGAAGGACGGAGGAATCGCGCTGTAGCCGCGTTACGCTGAGAGCACCCACGCCCTTAGCGCAATTGGCTACGTGCTCGGGCGAATCGTGTGGCGCGTTAAAGGGCGCGACAACCCGTTAGATGGCCAAGCGCACCCAGCCCCGCATCCTCATTCTTTGACTGAATCGCCCAGCACCTCGAGAACTCCGCCTCACGCGGCCTGAAGCACTTCGGCGGGATCGAGGTGCGTTGCCCGCCGAGCCGATGCGAAGCCGGCGAGCAGGGCGATCAGGACGACGCCCGCCACCACGCATGCGATCGCGGCCGGATTGATGATGCCGCCAAGCATGCCGAGATCCAGCACCGCCTCCACACCCTTCGCTCCCGCGAGCCCGATGGCGAGCCCGATGGCGGATCCGATGCCGACCGAGCTCGCGAGCCCGCGAATGAAATGCGCGATCACGTCCACCCGCCGGGCGCCCAACGCCATGCGAATGCCGATCTCGCGCCGCTGCTGCCGCACGCTGTACGCGACGGTTCCGTAAATCCCCACGGAAGCGAGCGCCAAACCGAGCAATCCGACGATTCCCAGGACGGCGGCCGCGATCTCCGTCGTGACGTGCGCGGCGTCGGCCGCGATCACGTCGTCGAGCGATTCCACGGAGACAGGCACCGTCGGCGCGATCGCGCGCGACGCGAGGGCGATCCCTCGGCGCAACGGCGCCTGGTCGCCCGCGATCGCGATCAGCAAGCGGCTGCTCCAGAGGTTCGTGCGCCCCGGGAGATAGAACGCGCCGGGATCCTTGGAGACGAGAGAAAGACTGCGCATGTCGCTCACCACGCCGATCACCCGCGCGGACCCTGAGAGGGCCGCGGTGAACTGTCTTCGGGTCGCGTCGGCGTGGGAGCCGAAGAACAGCTGCTTGCCGATCGCGTTCTCTCCCGGCCAGAGCGTGCGTGCAAGGGAATCGCTCACGACGACCACGGGAGCGCGGGATTCGACCTCGGCGTGCGTAAACGCTCGCCCGCGCAATGTCAGCGAGATGGTCTGGAAGTAGTCCTCGGACACATACTCATATGGAAGGCGCGGTGCGTCGGGCGCCGGGTCAGGCGCGGGCGAGGCCACGGACATCGCGACGTTTCCCCCCAACGGCATTCGGGACGTCACGGCGACACGTCGCACTCCGGGCAGCGCCCGCACCCGCTCCTCCAACTGGCCGACGATCGCCGACGCGCGCGCCGAGTCGTAGCCGACCTCCCGCGGATCGATGACCCACATCGACAGAACATCGCGATGCGCGAAGCCCGGTTCGGTTTGGAGCACGCGCCAACTCGCCAACGACAAGAGACCAGCGTCGAGCAAGAGTGCGAGGCTAACCGCCACCTGCCCGACGACGAGTGCGCCGCGCAACCGTGATCGCCGCGACAAGCCGGCGCCCGCCGAGCCGTCGCGCAACGCGTGCGACACGTCTCGCCGCGTCGCTTGCAGAGCAGGAGCGAGCGCGAACAGGAG
The DNA here is from genome assembly GCA_036002925.1 of Gemmatimonadaceae bacterium. Lineage (GTDB taxonomy): Bacteria > Gemmatimonadota > Gemmatimonadetes > Gemmatimonadales > Gemmatimonadaceae > JAQBQB01. Next base: position 9,403 of record DASYSU010000345.1, read on the forward strand.
CCCCGCGGCAACGCTCATCAGGACGGCGTACGCGAGCAGCGTCGCGTTAGGCGTCAGGGCGAGAAAAAAGGTTCCACCGCCTTGCCGGGCGAGCATGGCCGAAGCGTATCGCGCGCCGACGGTGAGCCCGTACCACGTGACTGCGAGTGCGCTCGCGCCGGAGAGCAGCGAGAGGACGACGCCCTCGGTCACCAGTTGACGCACGAGCCGCCGACGGCGGGCGCCCAAAGCGAGCCGCACCGCGATTTCGCGTTCGCGCGCCGCTGCTCGGCCGAGCAACAGCGTGGCAACGTTCGCGCAAGCGATGAGGAGCACGAGCGCCATCGTGGCTTGGAGCACGACGAATAGCCGTCGCCACAGCTCCGCATAGTTGGCGAATGGCCTGGCCCGACTCAGCCTCACGGTTCGCCGATCGGACGGCACGAGTTGGTCCGACTGCTGCGCCCGGTCGTTGAGGACGCGCAGCTCCGCCGTCGCCAGTTCTGGCGTGGCGCCGTCGGCCAAGCGTGCCGTGAGCTCGCAACAGAGCGTCGTTCGGTCGAGCGCGCGGCGCGAAACGTCGCCCAACGCCGCCATCGTGACCCAGAAATCGGGAATCTCCTGGCGCGTGCCCATGAACCCGCGCGGCGTGATGCCGACGATGACGACGGGCGTGCCGCTCAAGACGGCGTGTGAACCGAGGACGGCCGGATTGCGCTGGAATCGCCGTTCCCAGTACGAATCGCTGATCAGCGCGGCGAACGGCGCGGCGGTGACGCGTTCGTCGTCCGAGACGAGCGCGCGTCCAACGGTAGGATGCACCCCGTAGGTATCGAAGTAGTTCGCGCTGACGTAGAGGCCGACGACCGGCTCGGCGGGTCCGTCGCTCGCATCGCCGCCGACCGAGACGCCGGTGAGTCGCAGGTGATCGGCCTGCTGCGCGGCCAGCGATGCCAGTGTTGTGGCGTGGTCGCGCATGTCGACGTAATCGCCATATGAGAACGTGCCGAAGATCGCGCTTCGCGACACCGCGTACACACTCATCAGGCGATCCGGACGCACACCTTGCATCGGGGCGAGCGCCACCGCGGAAAAGATCGAGAACAGCGTGACGTTGCCGCCGATTCCGAGCGCCAGCGCGGCCGTCGCCGCGAGAGCGTACGCGCGATCCTTGCGCAGCAGGCGAAGCCCATAGGCGACGTCACGCGCAGCGTCCTCGATCCAGCCTACCGTACGAGCATCGTGATAGGCCTCGGTCGCGGCGGCGGCGTTGCCGAAACGTCGTCGTGCCTCCATGCGCGCGGCATCCGGAGTCCAGCCTTCGGCAACGAGTCGGTCCGTCTCGAGGTCGAGATGCGAGCGCACCTCGGCGCGAAAATCGTCCTCGCGACGCCGCGTCCGCCGCCACCAGTGCGTCAAGCGGTCGAGCATGGCCGGTACCTCAGGTTGCCGTTCGTGGTCCAATCACTCGCGCGATGGCGTCGGCCAGCGTCCACCAGTCGGCAGTCTCTCGGGCGAGTTGTTTGCGGCCGGCGGCGGTGAGCTCGTAGAATCGTGCGCGCCGGTTGTTCTCGGACGTACCCCACTCGGCGCGGATCCACCCCCGCTCCTCCAGCCGTTGGAGCGCGGGGTAGAGGGAGCCGTGGTCCACCAGAATGACTTCGAGCGACGACTGTTGGATGGCACGTGCCACGCCTTGGCCGTGTTGCTTGCCGAGCGTGAGCGTGCGGAGGATCAAGAGGTCGAGGGTGCCCTGCAGCAGATCGGGGCGGCGGTCTTGGGTAGGCATGCTACCTGAATCTCATTCTGCTTGGGTAGAATGTCAACAGGAGAAAGGCCGGCGCGTTTCGATGGCCCCGTCATTCCAACCGCAGCGCCTCGACCGGCTCGACTCGCATGGCGACTCGCGCCGGCAGCGCACAGGCCGCCAGCGCGACGAGACCGAGAATGACAAGCGCCGCCACCGTACGAGAGCAGGCAGCGCATCAAGCGGAGGTGACGCGCACGTCTACTCCACTGTGCTGTCTTGGCAATATCATAGTGCTGAACTTGCATTTGACGCATCACGGATCTGCACGTACCCATTCGTCCATGGAGTGACAATCGCCGGTTGCGATCACGCCGGCGCCTCATCGGATTGAGGAGGGTATGGAGGGTCTCCTGCAGGACGTGCGCTCTGCGCTGCGGACGCTGAGGAAGGTCCCCGCACGTCGGAATGTCAGTCCCGCGCTCGAGTAATGATCTCGAGCCACTATGGTTACGCCGCGCCGAGCAGTACTTCGCGGCTAAGCGCGAGCTCGTGCCGGCCGATCCAACGAATCGGACCACGACCGAGGCCAATCACGATGACCACCATCTCGCGGTCATCGGGGCATTGACGAGGTGATGAGTTCACGCCTCGCGCAAGGCGATCAAGGGGTCCACTTTCGTCGCGCGCCGCGCTGGGAGGTAGCTGGCTAGAACGGCACTGGCAAATAGAAGTAGGGGGGCAATCAGAAACACGGCCGGATCATGGGGGCGCACCCCATAGAGCAAACTTGCCATCACGGACGCAGAAGATGCAGCAACGACCAATCCGACAACGACGCCCACGCCGGCAAGCACAACCCCTCGGTGTAAGAACATTCTGAGAATGTCCTCCCGCCGCGCGCCGAGGGCCATACGGATGCCGATTTCGCGCGAGCTTTGGCCGACCATGTAGGCCAACAAGCCGTAAATGCCAATGGAGGCCAGGAGCGCCGCCAGTCCAGCAAATCCGCCCACCAGATCGGCAGAAAAACGGCGTGACGCCAGCGACCGATCAAGGACCTCGTTCATAGAAGCAACGCCAAAGACCGGCAAGGTGGGATCGACGATCTGGATTTCATGCCGAATCCGCGGCTCGAGCACGGCCGCGAGCAAAGGCGTCCGCAGTACCACGCTCAGCCGCTTGTTGGAGTCTTGATAGCTCGACACGTAGATGTGGGGAACGCCATCGATGTCGAGACCGTCACTCTTGATGTCCTTGATGATTCCCACGATGGTCGTCCATGGCTTGGTAGCGTCTCGTGAAAACCGCACTCGGCGGCCCAGCGGATCGCTGGTTGGCCAATACTTTCGAGCGGTGCTTTCATCAATGATGGCGACCAGCGGTTTGCCGTCTTCATCGTCCTCGGTGAATGCGCGGCCGCGGACGAGTGAAGCTTGTAACACCTTGAAATAATCGGGGCTTATTTGGAATCTCTCAGCGCGCACATCCTGCAGGGACGCGTCCGGTCTATCTTCGATCGCAAAGCCTTCATTCGGCACACCACCGACCGCATTAGGGTTGGTATTGGTGC
>DASYSU010000346.1:0-3677 GCA_036002925.1 Gemmatimonadaceae bacterium
TCTACTGGTGCATGCCGCCGGTTGCAGGTATGGGATGGGCTTGGCTTGTGAGCCTGATCCTGCCGAAGGCCCGGTACGCGCGAACACGAGAGTCGCCCGATTCGATCGCCAGTTCTGGCACGCCGGATGACCCTCAACAAAACAGCCGATAGAGCTGGGTGGTAACTCGAGCGGGGACACCGAGGAACTCTGTGGCGGCCTTGTATCTAGATCCTCACGAGAGTTTGCACAGATTCTGATCGAGGCGCCAGCTCGATGCGGTCCGGGTGGAAACTGACGGGTGAACACCGTGCGTTAGCCGGAGCGGCGCGCTCGATCATTCGTCGCGGCAGCCCGACCAGTTGCGGGGCCGACCCCGTCGAGCCCGAGCGGGCGAGGGCTTAGTTCAGGATGATTGGACGAGTGGTTGGGATGGTTGAGGCGATGGCTGTAACTGCGCTGAGGTCCTAACGGCGCTGAGGTCCTAACGGCGCCAAATTCCTAAGGGCGCCAAATTCCTAACGGCGCGTAATTCCTAACGGCGCGTAATTCCTAACTGCGCGAAGTCCCTGACGGCGCGAAGTCCCTGACGGCGCGATATCCCTAACGGCGCGCACGGCGTTTCGATCATCGGTGCTAATCTCGCAGCTTATCGCTGGGGGCCGCCTTCGACATCGAGATACGCAGAATTTGTATCACAAGCGCCGGCTCGCCTGTCGCTCGGCGACGGGGATTCCAAGGAAGGTCTAGCCGCTCTCGCGTCCCGATCCCTTCCGCTATAGTCTCTGGCATGCGCACACTCCTCGCCTCCATCATCGCCGCCGCGGCGGCCACCACGCTCCATGCTCAGCCGAGCATCACCGACACGCGGATGCTCGCCCAGCCCGCCCTGAGCGCGACGCATGTCGCGTTCATTTACGCAGGCGACCTCTGGACATCGCGAATCGACGGCAGCGATGTACGGCGCCTCACGACGGCGGACGGCGACGAACAAAACCCCGTGTTCTCGCCCGACGGCAAAATGATCGCGTTCAGCGCGAACTACGACGGCAACATCGACGTCTATGTCATTCCGTCGTCGGGCGGCACGCCGAAGCGGCTGACGTATCATCCGGACGCCGACATCGTGCAGGGCTTCACGCCCGACGGAAAGAGCGTGCTGTTCACCAGCGGCCGGTCGAGCTACACGAACCGCTACACGCAGCTCTACACTGTATCTATAGAAGGGGGGCCGGAGACGAAGCTTCCCATTCCGAACGCCGCGCGCGCGTCGTACTCGCCCGACGGGAAGCGCATTGCCTACAACCCGATCGCGCCACGCTTCGATGAATGGAAGCATTATCGCGGCGGCACGGCGTCGGTGATCTGGTTGTACGACGTCGCGACGCACGCCGTCGAAAAGATTCCGCAACCCGACGGACGCTCGAACGACGTCGACGCGCAGTGGATCGGCAATACGGTGTACTTCCGCTCCGATCGCGACGGGGAGTTCAATGTTTACGCATACGATCCCGGAACGAAGAAGGTTCGAGCGCTCACCACGCATAAGGACTTCCCCGTTCTCAACCTGAGCGCGGGCGCGGACAAGCTGGTCTACGAACAAGCGGGATATCTGCACCTCCTCGATCCGGCGGCGTCGGGCAACGGCCGCAAGCTCGCCATCGGTGTCGCGGCCGATTTGAGAGAAACGCGGCCGCGCTTCGTGAAGGGCACCAACTACGTGCGCAACGCTTCGATCTCGCCGAGTGGAGTGAGAGCGGCGTTCGAGTATCGCGGCGAGATCGTCACCGTTCCCGTCGAGAAGGGCGACGCGCGGAATCTCACCAACACCGCCGGGGCGAACGAGCGGTCGCCGACGTGGTCGCCGGACGGGACGCAGATCGCGTACATCTCCGATGCCAGCGGCGAATACGAGCTCAAGATCGCGCCGCAGGACGGACACGGTGCGGTAAAGACGTTGAAGCTCATGGGTCACGGCTTCTACCAGGATCTCGACTGGTCGCCTGACGGAACGCACATCGCGTACGCCGACAACTCGATGAGCACCTATGTCATCGACGTAAAGACCGGAGCGGCGAAGTTGGTGGGGAGCAACAAGGTGTACGGACCAGCAGGCCTGGTCGACATGACGCACGCATGGTCGCCCGACTCCAAGTGGCTTGCCTACACCGCGAACATCAAGTCGCTCGTCACCGCGCTCTCCGTCTACAATGTTGCCGAGGACAAGTCGTATCGCGTGACGGATGGACTGAGTGAGGTGAGCACGCCGGCGTTCGACAAGAGTGGCCGGTACCTCTACATCTTCGCGTCGACAGACGCCGGTCCGCTGCAGGATTGGTTTTCGCTGGCGACCGCCGACTACCGGCGCACTCGCAACATTTACGCAATCGTCCTGCGGAACGACGCCGCCAATCCGCTCGCGAAGGAGAGCGACGAGGAGCGGGTCGTCGTCACACGCGACACCACGCGCCGCGATTCGACATCGGCCGACTCGGCGTCTCGTGGCGTGCGGCTCGCGCCCCCTGCCCCGCGTGGGAACAGCGCCGTCCGAATCGATCTCGAGGGAATCGAGAATCGGATTCTCGCCATGCCCATCACGGCCGGCGACTTGTCGGCGCTCTCCACGGGCGACGCTGGGCAGGTGTACTACGAGCAGCGCGTAGACGGCCGGGCCTCGCTGCATCACTACGATCTGTCGAAACGAAAGGACGAAGTTCTCATCCCGCAGCTGAACAGTTACGAGCTGTCGGCGGATGGGAAGAAGATCTTATATAACATCGGGCCGAATTTCTTTGTCTCACCGATTGCGAAGGTGAACGCGAACGAAGGACGTCTCGCCGTCGCGGACGTCGAAGTCAAGATCGACCCGCGCGCTGAGTGGACGCAGATCTTCAACGAGGCGTGGCGGATCAATCGGGATTATTTCTACGCCCCCAACATGCACGGCGTGAATTGGGAAGCGAACCGGAAGAAGTACGCGCAATTCCTACCCGACGCCGCCACGAAAGGCGACGTCAATCGCATCATTCAGTGGATGATGAGTGAGCTGAGCGTCGGCCATCATCGTGGCGGCGGCGGCGACCGACTCTCCCCGCCCGCCAACGTGCCCGGTGGCCTACTGGGCGCCGATTACACGGTGGATCACGATCGCTATCGCATCGCGAAGGTATATGGTGGGCTCAACTGGACGCCGAATCTTCGCTCGCCGCTCACGGAGCCGGGCGTCAATGCGAAAGCCGGTGAGTACATCATCGCCGTGAACGGCGTTCAGGTTCGTGCGCCAATGAACATCTTTGCGCCGTTCGAGAACACCGCGGGCAAGATTGTCGATCTGACGCTCGCGTCGAATCCCGAGGGCACCGGTGCGCGCACGGTGCAAGTGGTTCCGATCGCGAGTGAGGCGGCGCTCAGAAATCGTGCGTGGGTGGAAGGCAACTTGAAGAAGGTCGATTCGATGAGCGGGGGCCAGATCGCGTACGTGTATGTGCCGGACACCGGCAATCAGGGTCACGATTACTTCAAGCGGTACTTTTATCCGCAGGCACAGAAGGATGCGGTGATCGTCGACGAACGCTTCAACGGCGGCGGCCAATTCGCGGATTATTACATCGATATTCTCCGTCGCCCGGCGATTAGCTACTGGGCGATGCGGTACGGTGACGACATGAAGACGCCGACGGCATCGATCCAGGGCCCGA
>DASYSU010000347.1:0-5034 GCA_036002925.1 Gemmatimonadaceae bacterium
TTCCGCTCCGATCATCGACGCGATCAACTCACGGCTGCGCGCCAATGTGCCGAATTGCAGCTCTTGCGGAACGCGTTGAGGATTGGCGCGAAGTCGACTCCACTCGTCGAGCGCGGCCACCGTGCGCTGCGGGAGCGGCCCGGTCGACGCGTTGTTGAGGTAGATCGCCTCGCCCGCTGCCGCCCACGGAAATTCCGCGCGTCGCAGCGCGTCGACGTCGAAGCCGCTCACGGGCGCGCGATGTCCGGAAGACCGGCGCCGCGCGGGATCGCGGCGCGGACAGCACGTGGATCGAGCGCGTCACGGAGTGCATCACCCAACAGATTGAATCCGAGCACCGCCGAGCCAATCGCGAGCCCGGGAAAGACCGACGTCCACGGCGCGTGGCGAAGCTGGTACAAATCGCGCCCGTCGGCGATCATCGATCCCCAACTCGGCGTCGGCGGCTGGACGCCCAGGCCCAAGAACGACAGTGACGATTCCGCCATGATCGCGCCGGCCACGCCGAGCGTCGCCGCGATGACGACCGGCGCGACGACGCTGGGTAACACGTGGAGCATGATTATTCTGACATCGTGCGCGCCGAGGGCGCGTTCGGCCTGAACGAACTCGAGCTCTCGAATCACGAGCACCTGGCCGCGAACCAGCCGCGCCATTCCCGCCCACCCCACGACGCCGATCGTGATGAACACGACGGTCAACGATGGCTGGAGCGCGGCGACGAGCGCGATCAACAGCAACAGCGTCGGAAACGCCAGCGTGACGTCGGCGAGACGCATCACGAGCTCATCGATCCACCGACCGTAATAGCCGGCGAGCAGTCCGAGAATCACGCCAAGCGTGAGCGCGATCCCCTGCGACAGGATGCCGACCGAGAGCGACACGCGCGCGCCGTAAACGAGCCGCGCCCATACGTCTCGCCCCTGTACGTCCGTCCCGAACCAATGCGTACCGTTCGGCGGTTGGAGTGAGTTGATCAATTCGACGCCGAATGGATCATGACGCGCGAACACAGGCGCGGCGATCGCGAGCAGGACGAGCAGCACGATCACACCGCCGCCGAACCAGGCGCGCCGGTCGGATTTGAGGCGATCGGTTGCGCGGCTCACTTGAGCGGATCTCCGAGCTCCGGCGGCGTGCCCGGACGCTGATGCTTCCAACGCCGGTGATGCCAGAAATACTGTTCGGGCGTTCGGCGAATCCATCGCTCGAGCGTGAGCGTGTACTCAGCGACGATGCGGTCGACGTCCGCTTCGCGATCGCCGGTTGGCGACACGTCAACGGCCTCGAACGCGAGCTGGTAACGTCCCGACGGTCGTCGCACCGCGGCGCCAAAGACAATCGGCGCGTCGAGACGGAGCGCGAACACGGCCGGACCACGCGGCGTCTTCGCATAGCGACCAAAGAATGGCACCCACGTCGACGCGAGCCCGACGGCGCCTTGATCGACGAGAAACGCCACCGCGCGACCGGAGCGAAGCGAACGCGGCACGCGTCGCACGGCTTCCTCGTCATGAACCACTGTCATGCCGATTCGTTGGCGCGTCTTCGTCAGATATCGATCGAACAATGGGTTTGCCATGTGGCGCGCGACCGCATCCACGGGAAGTCCTCGCGCCGCGAGATACGCACCACCGAGCTCCCAATTGCCGAGGTGTCCGGTGACGACAATCAACCCTTTGCCGCGCGCCATCCGCTCTTCGACAATGCTCCAGCCTTGAACATCCTCGAACAACTCGATGATCTCCGTCGCGCTGTACGCCGGAAGAATCGCCGTCTCGACGCTCGTTCGCCCCAGATGCGCATACGTCGCGCGCGCGATGCGTTCGATCTCGACGTGATCTCGCTCCGGAAAAGCCGCGGTGAGCTGTCGCTCCACCACGGCTCGGCGAATTCCGAGCGGCCGATACCCGAGCCGGCCGATGCGCTCGCCGAGGACTCCGGCCCTCGTGAAGCTGAGCCGCTCCATCGCGGCCACCGCGCCACGCAGAGCGGCGTATTCCGCTCGATGCGCGAACGTCGGCTGGATGGAGGTCGCCGCGCTCACGCGCTCGTCGTCCACGTCGTTCGGTTGCCGGCGGCTTCGACGGCACGCTCGAACGCTTCGATCATCGCCGTCTCGGTGAAGTCACGCTGTACGCGCGTTCGACCGGCGTTGCCCATCGTGATGCGCTTCTCCGCCCCAGCGAGAAACTCCGCGACCTCGGATGCCGTGTACGATGGATCGCCCGGTGAGAGCAGCAGCCCCGAAATGCCATCGGCGACGAAGTGTTGCGTCAATGGCGAACGCTCAGCGATCACTGCCATGTGCAGCCCCATGAAGTCCAAGCATCCATACGCGCCGCTGTCTCCTTCGGCGGCGACCCATCCCACATCGGCCGCGCGCATCACGCTCAATTCATCATCGCGTTCGCCGAGGAACGTGAAGACCCGGCTGACGCCGACCGCCGCCGCGTGCATGCGCAGATCCTCCTCGAGCGATCCTGGCCCGACCACGACGACCTGCATGTTCGGGTGGCGCGGGGCGAGCAACGACAGCGTGCGAAACACCGTCGCGATGCGGTATCGACCGGCGGTGTTGTAGCTGCAGGCAATGAGCAAACCCTGCGGGCGCGCGCCGATATCAGCGCGTGTCGCAGGCTCTATCGCATCATAGGTCGATGCGTCGACGCCGATCGGGACCACGGACGCGGGAATGGGCCAGCCGGCGTGATTGATCGCCTTGAGCTCTCGGTCGGTCGAGACGATGAGACCGGCCGTCGCGATCTTGAGCGCGAGCTTTCCGCCGCGTTGCAACTCGAAGCGATCGAACGACGCGACGCGGCGAAGCACCGCGCCTCGTTCCGCGAGCCGCATCGCCGAGCTCACGACCAACTGATCGCGTTCGGTCGTCACAACCACGACTTCGACGAATCGCTCGTGAAGAACCTTTCGCAAATCCCAAACGCCGCCCCCGGACGTCACGGCGGTGTTGATCGTAACGACATCGAGACCAGCCTCCTGCGCGCGCTCGCTGAGTCGGCCGCCCTCACAGCCCGCCACGATGATCGGATGCCCACGCGCGTTGAGGCCGCGCGCCGCGGCAAGCATCGCGCGAGCGCATCCCGACCACTGCTTGTCGCCCAAATAGAACAGGACGCGCATGTCAGACGTTTGCGGGAACGCGTTCGTCGTGGAATTGCAGCGCGTGCAGCCGGTAATATGCCCCGCGTTCGGCCAGGAGCTCGGCGTGCGTGCCCCGCTCCACGATTCGTCCGCGGTCGAGCACAAGTATGAGATCGGCGTGCACGATCGTCGAGAGTCGATGGGCGATCACGAACACCGTCCGGCCCGCGAGCAACCGATCGACCGCCTCCTGAACCAGACGCTCCGACTCGGTGTCGAGCGCCGACGTCGCCTCATCGAGGATGAGAATCGGCGGGTCGATCAGCAGGGCGCGCGCGATCGCGAGACGTTGCCGCTGCCCGCCGGACAATCGCGTGCCGCGTTCGCCCAGGACCGTGTCGTACCGTTGCGGGAGCGCGACGATGAATTCATGCGCGTTCGCGGCGCGCGCGGCATGTTCGATTTGCTCCTGCGTGTATTTCCCGGCTGCGCCGTACGCGATGTTGTTTCGCACAGTGTCGTTGAACAACACCGTATCCTGGCTCACAATCCCCGTGAGCGCGCGCAGCGAGGAGAGCTTGATTTCGCGACTATCGACGCCGTCGATCGTGATCGCGCCCGCGACGGTCTCATACAGTCGCGGGATGAGATCGACGAGTGTGCTTTTCCCCGAACCGCTCGGCCCGACAAGGGCAATGACCGAGCCCTTCGGCGCCGTGAAGCTGATGTCGCGCAACACCGGATCCGCCTCGTAGGCGAACGTGACGTCGTCGAACGCGATGGCTCGCTCGAAGCTGGCGATGGTCCGCGTGCCGCGATCCGTCTGCTCTTCTGTCGGCTCGTCGAGCACGTCGAACAACCGCTCCGCGGCGGCGAGCGCTTGCTGCGCGGTGGTCGGAGTCTGTGAGAGCTGCTTGAGTGGCGGCAACAGGCGCATGACGAGGGTCATGAAGACGATCAGCGATGCAGCGTCGAGCGTCCCGCCGCCGAGCACCTCGCGCGCACCGATCCAGAGGATGAGCATCGCGATCGACATGCCGATGATTTCAGTCAACGGCTGTGACAGCGCCGCGACTCGATTGATCTTCACCATGCCCTGCGAGTAGCGATGACTCGCGTCGGAAAAGCGCCGATCCTCGTACGGCTCGCCGCGGAATGACTTGACCAACCGGATTCCCGATACGACTTCCTGGAGAATCGACGTCATTTCGCCGTAATCGTTTCGCAATCGGCGATGGCCGCGACGAAGCTTGCGGAGAATCGGCAGCAGCGCGATGGTGAGCAGCGGCGCCACGACGAGCGACATGCCGGCAAGTTGTGGCGACATCTTCACGAGGAAGACAACGGTGACGACGATCTGCGCCAGATTCTGTACCGAGCGCGTGACCAATTCAGTGATGAGCGCCTTTGTCTGATCGGTGTCGGACACGATCTTGGCGATGATCTGCCCCACCTTGGTGCGATGGAAGTAGCCGAGCGGCAGTCGCTCCATGTGCGTGAAGACGGCATCGCGCATGTCGCGCGTGACATACTCCTGGAGCGACGCGCCGAGTTGTCCCGCGAGCCATACGAACACGTTCTTGATGACGACGACCACGCCAATGGCGACGATGATCGTGCTGAGCGCCTCGAGCGGACTGTGTCCCTCGAGGAACTGGCCGACGATCCGATGCTGCAAGTTGCCGATGAACCCGAGCTGCGACGGAATGGGTGACGGCTTTCCAAACAGCTCGTTCAAGAACGGGATCAGCAGCGTGAACGAGAAGACATCGAGCCCGGCCGCGATGACGTTGCTCAGGATGTTGCCCGCCATACGCCACCAATGCGGGCGCAGGAACCAGAGCAGTCGCCGGTACATGATCAGCGGCGCGGCGTGAGGAGCGACACCGGCAGAATGCACTCTTCGGGTGTCACGCCGCCGTGAAGGAA
>DASYSU010000348.1:0-2620 GCA_036002925.1 Gemmatimonadaceae bacterium
TAGTCGAGCACGTCCTTCAGCAGGACGCACGCACGTTCCTTGGGCGGCAACGTCACGACGAGATGCTCCACCGCGCGGTTGAGCGCAGGTCCCACGGGATCGATCGGCTCGACCACAGCACTCGCTTCGATGCGCGCCTCCGTCTCCTCGCGCACGCCTCGCCGACGTAGCAGGTCGATGCATCGATTGTGGGCAATGCGGAACAACCAAGCTTTCATCGGACGCGTATCGTCGAACGTGTCCAGCTTGCGATACGCGTGAAAGAGCGCCTCCTGAACGACGTCTTCCCCTTCCGACACGGAGCCGGTCATGCGGGCGCAGTAGCGATGCAGGCTCGGGCGAAGGGTGCTGATCGTCTCTAGAAACGCGAGGTAGCGCGCATCGAATCGGCCGACCTCGTACAACTCGTCTGAATCATCCATACCCATCTATACGCACGCCACTACGGTGGGGATACCTCCGTCTTGTGGCGGATTCACGCCAGCTCATGTTACTGTCGAGCCGCATTGAACACCGCTCAAACTCAAAGCGCGCTCGACGGATTCCTCCGGTGTCCACATGGACCTAACCTCATGGACGACCAATCGAACGAGATCACAATGAGCACACGATTGCACATCGAGGTGACCGCCGATATCCGAGCGGCAGCGCCCGACGTCTACCGGATGATCGCCGACTACCGCGCAGGGCACACGCGGATCATCCCGCCACAATACTTCCGCAACCTCGAGGTCGAGCAGGGCGGCTATGGCGAAGGGACGATCATTCGCTACGACATGATCGCATTCGGCAAAACGACGCACGCGCGCGCCCGCGTCACCGAGCCCCGGCCTGGACGGGTGCTCCTCGAGACGGACCTCGACAGAGACATCGTCTCGACGTTCACCGTCGAACCCGTTGACGCGTCGCGTTCGCGCGTCACGATTGCCACCGATCTCCCGACGCGGACCGGAGTCGTCGGCTGGATCGAGCGCGCAATCATGCGATCGTATCTGCATCGAGTATTCATCGCCGAGCTGGCGCAGCTCGATGGAGAGGTGACACCTCGCGCGCGAGACGCTGCGTAAGAGACCGCGCGCGACTCACGGCGGCCCCGCGCCGTCGAGGCCGACCCAATCGTACGTGCGCTCGCGACCCATCAGCCGCCAACGCGATGGATATACCGTGTGCTGCCAATCGAGCGGCTCTCCGAGCGGTTGCGTGACGGCCGCGAGCGCGAGCGCCTCCTTGAGATCGCGACGCTGCTCAGTACCGAGCGCGTCGGGCGCGAGTGAGACGAACAACATCGTCCCACTCCGCGCGAGCAAGTCGAGCCATTGCTTGGTGTAGCTCCAAGGCACCGCGTTCGTCACGCCGACGCAGTCGGCGTCGGCCACATAGAACGCGCCATGTTGCGCGCCGCGAAAGGCGAGCGTGTTCACACCCATCTTTCGCGTCCGCGCCCATTCGGTGCCGCTCGTATCGTCACCGATGCGACAGATCTCGAAGTGCCCGGCCGAGAGATGGCTGACGGTGTTGCAACCGATGACGAGACTATCGCCGGCCGCGCGTCGGATCGTTGCATAGAGGTCGTCGATCACCTCGGCGGTGGTCCGCGCCGGACCCGCGGCGAACGTCCAACCGTCCTTGGTCAGCGCGGCGCCCATTTGAAAACCCCAACGCCCAAAAATGTCGAACGTGGTGTAATCGTGTTTGATCAGCTCGAAGCCCCACTCATGCAGTCGCGTGATGTCGTCGGCGACTTTGCGAAGCGCATCGGGCACCGTGGGATCGAGAAAGGTGCGATCGCGCAGCAGACGCCACGAGTCGGGCGCGTTGGCAGGCGCTTGCAGCGGACGAATCCAGATTCCGGGACGCGCTCCCGCTTTCCGCACCTCGGATACTAGCCCGGCAATGTCGGGAAATTTTTCGTTGCCACGATCCCACATACCAACGCCGACCTTGTCTTTTCCGCGTACGGGCTGCCACCCGTCATCGATCACGGCGAATGGGCGGTTGGCGCCCGTCGGCGCGAGCTCGACGATGTGCTGCGCGTCGGCGAGCACCGTGTCAGCGCTGTTCTTCCCGTAGGCCCAGTACCAATCGTTGCTTCCGTATACTGGTTGCCGCGGGAGCCGCGGACCCGCGCACATCTGCCTGCAGAAGGCGTGAACGGCGGCGAAGGCCGACTCACTCTCACGGCCGGCGCGACAGACGACATCGCACACGTCGAGAATGCGCGGTCCGAGTTCGACGCCGACGCCTCCGCTCCGCACGTCGGCCCACAGACTGATGCCCTCCGCGTCGACCTGCCAGAAGCAAAACGCTCGCGCGCCAGTGCGGACTCCATACGCGTGCGTGAGCGAACCGACGTGTGTGGCGAAATACCACGGCATGACGCGGTCGGGCACCCAGCCGCGCCACTCGAGATCTCCGTAGGCGCGTTCCCAGGCGTCGCCGAGAATCAGGCGCGTGCCGGTCATGCGGCTTCGCCAACGCACGTGAACGCGCGTCACAGCGACGTTCGGCGCGGAAAGCGCAACACGGAGCGCTCCGGGACGCTCGTCGGTGGTAACGACGATCGCGTCGCTCGTCCATCGACTGCCGGAGTCGCGCGTGAGTCGGCGATCGCCGGTCGGCG
>DASYSU010000349.1:0-2811 GCA_036002925.1 Gemmatimonadaceae bacterium
CCGATGTACGTATCGCCCCATTCTAGATCGTCCTCGGTCAGCTCAGTGTACTTGTTCCCGCGGATGGCGAGATCCGGGCGCGCGCGACGAAGCGCGTCGGCGAGCGCCGCGTGGGCGTTGGCGCCGATGACAACGTGCTTAACCGAAGCAGGCATCGAAACGGTCATTCTCCTGTGGAATGGTCACATCACCACTCGAGGCATATACTATGACCGGTGCGTGCGAACACCAACGATCGTCACCCATATTCGTTGCGAACCTGCACGCTCTCGACGGGAGAAGACGTCATGATGATGAAAGCAGTGTTGCGCAGCGGGCCGGCGATCGCAGTCGCATTGGTCGTCCTCTTGGCCGCTCGCCGATCGGCGACGCCCGCGACGGTTCAGGTAGGCGATAGCGACATCGGCGGTGTCGTCACCGGCCCGCGCGGACCCGAGGCGGGTGTCTGGGTGATTGCGGAGACGAATGACCTGCCGACCAAATTCGTGCGCATCGTCGTCACGGACGAGCGAGGCCGCTATCTCATCCCCGATCTGCCCAAGGCGACCTACACCGTTTGGGTCCGCGGCTACGGCCTCATTGATTCACAGAAGTCTAAATCCGCGATCGGTAAGACGGTCAACCTCACGGCGGTTGCCGCGCCGAATGCACGCGCCGCCGCGGCATACTATCCCGCGGGATATTGGCTGTCATTGCTCAAGGTGCCCGACAAGAGCGAGTTCCCCGGCACCGGTCCCGAAGGCAACGGCATTTCGCCGAACATGAAATCACAAGGTGAGTGGGTGCGCACCATCAAGTCGGGGACCTGCCTGGCCTGTCACCAACTCGGCAGCAAGGGCACGCGCCAGCTTCCCGAGGCGTTCGCGAAGATCTCGCCGAGCGTCGCGGCGTGGGAGCGTCGCGTGCAATCGGGTCAAGCGGGAACGCAAATGCTCGCCGCGATCGATGGGCTCGGGCATCAACGCGCTCTGTCGATGTTCGCCGACTGGACAGATCGCATCGCGGCCGGTGAAGTGCCGACGGCGCCGCGCCGTCCACAAGGCCTCGAGCGGAACGTCGTCATCACCGAATGGGATTGGGCTGACCCCAAGTCCTATC
Source organism: Gemmatimonadaceae bacterium (assembly GCA_036002925.1). Lineage (GTDB taxonomy): Bacteria > Gemmatimonadota > Gemmatimonadetes > Gemmatimonadales > Gemmatimonadaceae > JAQBQB01. The sequence continues at coordinate 1,099 of DASYSU010000349.1, forward strand.
TCCACGACGTCACCTCCACCGACCGACGCAACCCGACGCTAAACGCCAACGGCCTACTCTACGGCTCGCTCGAATTGAGCTCGGACTATTTGCCGGTGCTCGACCCGGTGCACAACACTGTGAGTCGCGTGCCGCTCACGGTGCGCGATCCGAACACGCAGCCGGCAACCGGTCCGCGCACTGGTGCGCCGTCGGCCTACTGGGGAGAAGAGACGCTGTGGACGAGCAAGAACAACGTCCACAATCCGATGTTCGACGAGAAGGGTCGTGTCTGGATCACGTCGACCATTCGTCCATCCGACAACCCGGCCTTCTGCAAAGCTGGCTCGACGCATCCGTCGGCGAAGCTGTTTCCGCTCCAACGCTCGGGGCGACAGCTCGCCATGTACGATCCGTCGACGAAGAAGCTGACGCACATCAACACGTGCTTCGGCACCCATCACCTGATGTTCGCCGAAGATGCAAACCGAACACTGTGGACGAGCGGTGGCGGACCGGTAGTCGGATGGCTCGACACGAAGATGTTCGACGAGACGGGCGATGAAGAGAAGTCGCAAGGCTGGACGGCAATCGTCCTCGACGCGAACGGCAACGGAAAGCGCGACGACTACACGGAGCCGAACCAACCTACCGATCCTACAAAGGATCGGCGGATCAATGCGGGTCTTTACTCCGTCGCGCCGGCGCCCGACGGTTCGATCTGGGGGTCGACGCTTGGATTCCCAGGTGGTGTGGTGCGGCTCAGCCCGGGCTCACATCCGCCCGAGACCGCGCTCGCCGAATACTACGAGCCTCCATATAACAACTCGAAAGCACCGGTCCAAGGTTTCTCGCCTCGCGGCATGGACATCGATCGCGACGGCGTCGCGTGGATCGCGCTGGCGAGCGGACACATGGCGAGCTTCGATCGACGCAAGTGTAAAGGTCCGCTCAACGGTCCTACCGCCACGGGCCAACATTGCCCCGAGGGCTGGACGTTGTTCACAGAGCCGCTTCCGCAGATCAAGGGCGTTGCCGATAACGGCAGCGCCGAGGCGAGCTACTTCACGTGGGTCGATCAGTTCGATGCGCTCGGCCTGGGGAAGAACACGCCGATCAATACCGGCAATGAGTCCGAGGGGTTGCTCGCGCTCAAAGATGGGCAATGGGTCATCATGCGCGTCCCGTATCCGCTCGGGTTCTACACCAAATGGATGGATGGCCGCATCGATGATCCGAACGCGGGGTGGAAAGGTCGCGGTCTGTGGGCGACGGTGAGCACCCGGGCGCCATTCCATATGGAAACTGGAAAAGGAACGACGAGCAAAGTGCTGCACTTTCAGCTGCGCCCGAATCCGCTCGCGCGGTGATTGCCGAGCGACGTAAAGCCGATGTGTTCTTTCTGCCCGGCATCATCGCGCCTGCCGCGCAACGCTATGCGCCGTTGCTGAAGCAGCTCGATGATGTGAATGCGGTGTTGAAGGATCTCGAGGTGTATCGAGGCGAGACGCCACCGGTCGAGTACTCGATGGCCACAGAGACCGACGGTCTGCTTCGTGACGCCGATCAAGCGGGAGTCAAGCAGTTTCATCTCTATGGCCATTCAGGCGGTGGCGCGGTCGCGCTCGCGTTCGCCGTCGCTCACCCGGATCGCGTCCTGACGCTCGCGCTCGACGAACCCGCGAGCGATTTCACGGATGAAGGAAACGCGGATTATGGATGGCCGGACTTCGA
>DASYSU010000350.1:0-12820 GCA_036002925.1 Gemmatimonadaceae bacterium
GCGCGCCTTCTGCGCCGCCTCGTCGTAGATGTCGTAGCCGACTTTGGTCGCGATGACGACGTCCTGTCGTCGCCCACGAAAGGCTTCGGCGATTTGGCGTTCCGAACGGCCGTTGCCGTACGCATCGGCGGCGTCGAAGAACGTGATGCCGTGATCGTCGAGGGCGCTGCGCAGCAGGGCAACGGCTTCGGCGTCACTCTTCTCGCCCCACCAACCGGTCGAGATGGTCCATGTCCCGAATCCGATCTCGCTCACGGAGATCGACGTACCGGGGAAAGTGCGATGCTTCATGCTGGTAGCTAGTTGCTGGTTACTGGTTGCTGGTTGAACGCGAAACGCAGTTACCAGCAACCAGCAACCAGTAACCAGTACCGCTACAGCGCCTTCGCCGCTTCCCGGGCGAAATAGGTCACGATGACGTCCGCTCCGGCGCGCCGGATGCCGAGCAGGGACTCCATCATCACCCGTTCACGATCGATCCAACCACGCTCGGCGGCTGCCTGAATCATAGCGAATTCGCCGCTCACCTGGTACGCGGCCACTGGGTAGCCGGTCTCCGTCTTCACGCGATGAATGATGTCGAGGAACGGGCCCGCGGGCTTGACCATCACCATGTCGGCGCCCTCTTCGATATCGAGCAGAACCTCGCGAAGCGCCTCGTCCGAGTTGCCGGCGTCCATTTGATAGCTGCGGCGGTCGCCGAACTGCGGTGTCGACTCCGCGGCCTCGCGAAACGGGCCGTAGAAAGGGCCCGCGTACTTGGCCGCATAGCTCAGAATGGCGGTGTTCAGCAAACCCTCATTGTCGAGGGCGGCACGAATTGCGCGGACGCGACCATCCATCATGTCGCTGGGCGCGATGATATCGGCGCCGGCTCGAGCGTGCGACACTGATTCGCGAGCGAGGAGCTCGAGCGTCGCGTCGTTGTCGACGTCGCCGTCGCGGATCACCCCACAGTGCCCGTGGTCGGTGTACTCGCAGAGACACACGTCGGTGATGACGACAAGCCCGGGCACCTCGCGTTTGAGCGCGCGAATGGCTTGCTGCACCGGCGCGTCGTCATTCCACGCGTCGGACCCAATGGCGTCCTTTTTGTCCGGAATGCCGAAGAGCAACACACCGCCGATGCCGAGCGATACCGCTTCGTGCGCGTCGCGAAGGAGCTCGTCGACCGACGTCTGTGCGACGCCGGGCATCGATTCGATGGGCTGGCGAACCCCTGTCCCCGAGCGAACGAACAACGGCAGCACGAATTGCGACGGCTCGAGCCACGTCTCGCGAATTAGGCGACGTAGCGCATGCGTACGCCGAAGTCGCCGAGGACGATATGCTGGGAAGGACGGCATGCGGGAAAACTAATCTGCAAGACGGGCCGCGGAATCCGCGAAGTGAACGGAATACCGCGGAATAGGTGAACGATGCGCACCGAATCGGATGTTCTCGCCAACGGTAGCACGGCTTACTTCGGCGCAACCTTCAGTTTCACTCCGCGTCATTCCGTTCATTCCGCGGATTCCGCGGCTACGCTGTTCGTTTGCTGTATTGGCGAATCGAGAGTGTCAGGACGACGACGGCATACACGGCGAGAATGCCGAGTGGACGAATGATTTCCATTAGTCCAGCTCCTTTGATCAGCACCGCCCGCGCGATCGTGACGAAGTGCCGGACCGGATTGAGCTCGGACAACAGCTGCACCCAGCGAGGCATACTGTCGACGGGCGTAAACAATCCGCTCATCAGCAGGTAGATCATTAGAATGAAGAACGTCACCAACATCGCCTGTTGCTGCGTCTCCACGATCGTCGAGACCCACAGCCCGATCGCCAGCGCCACGATGAGATAAACCCCCGCGGCGCCAATGAGCAGGAACGGATTGCCGCGGATTGGCACGCCGAAGACAAGGTGCGCGACGATCAAGCCGAGTATGAGGTCCAGAAGCGCGAGCACCCAGAACGGCATGAGCTTGGCCGTGATGAACTCCGCCTTGGTGATCGGCGTGACGTTGAGCTGCTCGAGCGTGCCCATCTCTTTCTCGCGCGCAATGTTCTGTGCAGTGAGCAATGTTCCGATCATCGTCACGAGCGCGACGAGAATTCCCGGCACCATGTAGGCCTTGTAGTCGAGGGTCGGGTTATACCAATCCTGCAGGCGCGTCTCGATGCGACCGTAGCCGCGCGCCGGTGGCATGACCGTCGTGCCGACGTCGCGAACCAATCGCGTCGTCGGATGAATCTCCGTTCTCAGCTCGTCGGAATAGGCGGCGAGGATACGCATCGCGTAGGAACCCACGATTCCCGCTGCCGAGCCCTTTTCAGCGTTGATATCGAGGTGGATCGGCGCCGAGCCGGTACGGACGAGCGAGCTCTCGAAGTCGTTTGGGATCGTCACGATCATCGTAACGCGGCCGCGGAGCATCGCGTCGTCCGCCGAATCCGGCGATGAGGATTGCCCGACGACCTCGAACAAACCGGAGGCCCCGAGTCGGCGAACGACACCTCGCGACGCACTCGTATGATCGGCGTCGACCACGTAGACGGACGATTGCTTGATCGCGAACGTCGCGACGTATGAGAGAATCATCAGCTGGATGAGCGGCATGACGATGATCTGCACGAGCGTCGCGCGATCGCGGACGACGTGCAACACCTCGGCGCGCGCGAGCACGAGCGTGTGCCGAATGAAGGCACGACCTGGGAATGTCATTGCAGACGCACCTTGAACGAACGCGCGCTGGCGACGAGTAGCACGAGCGCCATCAGTCCGAGCACGAGCGTCTCCGGCCACAGATACGCGAGACCCACGCCCTTGAGCATGATCCCCCGCGCGACGAGTACGAACCATTTCGCCGGCATGACGTTCGCAATCCATTGCAGCACGCGCGGCATGCTCTCGAGCGGGAAGATGAAACCCGACAGCATTTGCGTTGGGAGCATGGTGCCGAGCATCGCAGCCATCATCGCGACGCGCTGCGACGACGTCCGCGCCGAGATGAGAATGCCGAGCGACAGCGCAACGAGGATGAACAACGTCCCTTCGGCTAAGAGCAGGCTCACACTGCCGCGAATCGGCACATGGAATACGAGCTTCGCCTCGAGGAGCACGGCAATGACGCTCACGATTCCGATCAGCAGATACGGCGCCACCTTGCCGACGATGATCTGCCACGGCCGGAGCGGCGACACCAGCAGCGTCTCCATCGATCCGGTTTCCTTCTCGCGCGTGAGCGACAATGCCGTCATCAGCGCGGCGATGATGTTGAGCACCATCGCCATCAGTCCCGGCACAAACAGATTCGTGCTCTCGCGCGTCGGATTGAATCGGGATCGCATCTGTGGCACGATGCGAATGCCGCCGCCGCGTTGCCGCAGCTCCTGCTCGTAACTCTGAATTACGGCGGTCACGTATTGTTGTCGCGCCGACCCGGTGTTCGGCTCGGTTGCGTCGGCGACGACGAGGATTTGAGCGATTTCGCCAGCCGCAATCCGCTCGCCGAACTTGGATTGGAACTCGACGGCAATTTGCGCGGTGTCTGTCTGAAAGAGCGGAGCGAGATCGGTGTGCGTCGGGACGACGGCGATGATGCGGAACGTTCCCGCGGCTCTGAAGCGATTGCGGAGCTCTAGCGTGGTGGCGTCCGGCGTCGGGTCGACGATGGCGAGGCGAACGTCCTTGACGTCGGTGCGAATCGAGTAGCCGAACAGAACCACTTGGATGACCGGCATGAAGATCAGCACGGCGAGAGTGCGGCGGTCGCGCAGGATATGATACGCCTCCTTTCGCAGCAGCCCCCACAGCGCCTTCATGTCGCGGCCTGTTGTGATGAACGTCCATTCGCCGGTCGTGCGAGTCGGACAAAGAGCTCGTCGATCGAGTCGACTCCGGCTTGGCGCTTGAGCTCCGTCGGTGTTCCCATCGCGTCGATGCGGCCGGCGACCATGATCGAGATGCGATCACAGTATTCCGCCTCGTCCATGTAGTGCGTGGTGACGAGTACCGTCGTGCCGGCGTGCGCTGTCTCGTAGATGAGCTCCCAGAATTGCCGTCGCGTGATGGGGTCGACGCCGCTCGTCGGCTCGTCGAGAAACACAATCTGTGGCTCGTGCAACAACGCGACCGACAACGCGAGCTTCTGTTTCCAGCCCAGCGGGATGGCGTGCACCGGCTCGCGCTCGATGCGCTCGAGTCCGAGGCGCGCGAGCATTCGTTGCGTCCGATCACGAATCTCGGCGCCCGACAGATCGTAGATGCCACCGTAGAGCTGAATGTTCTCTCGAACGGTGAGATCGTCGTAGAGGGAGAACCGCTGGCTCATGTAGCCAATGTCGCGCTTGATGGCTTCCCCTTCGCGGCGCACGTCGTGTCCAGCGACCGACGCCTCGCCGCTGCTCGGCGCAAGCAGACCGGTGAGCATTCGGATCGCGGTCGTCTTTCCGGCGCCGTTGGCGCCGAGGAAGCCGAACACTTCGCCGGCGCGCACCTCGAACGAGATGCGGTCGACGGCGGTGAAAGCGCCGAAGGTGCGTGTGAGATCTCGAGCGCGGATCGCGAGGTCAGCCACGTGCGGCTCGCTGTTCTTCGCCTTCGGGCGCACCCATGCGGGCGATGAACGTGTCTTCGATCGTCGGATCGGTTTGCGTCACGTTGGCATCGTCGACGCCGTGTTGGCTGAGATAGGTCGATGCCTCGCGCGCGATTTGGTCGGGCGCGACGCCATCGCGCGAGTCGGCGAAATGCAGCGCCTCACCGAACGGGTAGACCGACTTGGTGTTGGAATACTCACGAAGCGCGCGAAGAGTCCCGTAGCGGTTCGAGGCCCGAACGGCGAAGAGTGGTCGATCGAACGACGCGGTGATCGCCTGTGGCGTATCGATAGCGAGCAGTTGTCCCCGTTGAACCAGCGCGACGCGATCGCAGCGGTCCGCCTCGTCCATGTACGGCGTTGAGACAACGATCGTGAGCCCCGATGCTTTGAGATTGCCGAGCAGATCCCAGAATTCGCGGCGCGATACCGCGTCGACGCCGGTCGTGGGTTCGTCGAGGAGCAAGAGTCGCGGTCGGTGGACGAGCGCGCAGCAGAGCGCGAGCTTCTGTTTCATCCCACCCGACAGCGCCGCCGCGCGCCGCGTCTTGAACGGCTCGAGTTGACTGTAGATCGGGGCGATCTGCTTGTACTCCCGCTTGATCGTCGTCCCGAATACTGACGCGAAGAAGCGGAGATTCTCCTCGACGCTAAGGTCCGGATAGAGCGAGAACCGACCGGGCATGTAGCCGATTTGACTCCGCAGTGTCCACAGATCTTTGACGACGTCGCTGCCCAGAACGCGCGCCGAGCCGCCGTCGGGAAGCAGAAGCGTAGCGAGAATCCGGAACAGCGTCGTCTTGCCGGCGCCGTCAGGACCGATGAAGCCGAACAGCTCGCCCGGCGCGATCGTGAACGACACGTTGTCGAGCGCAACGGTCTCCTCGAACCGCTTGGTGAGTCGTTCCGCGAACACCGCGTCCGATTGGTTCATCGCGACGCGGTGACGACGCCGAATTGGACATCGGCCGGCATGCCGATCTTGAGCAGACCGTTCGGGTTTGGTACACGAACCTTGATTGCATAAACGAGGTTCGCGCGCTCGTCGCGCGTCTCGATCGGCGTCGGGGTGAATTCCGCTTGCGACGAAACCCATGAGACGGTTCCGGGCAACAGACGGCGCTGTTTGTTGCCAACGTCGACCGACACCGACACGGACCGTCCGATCTTGACCTGTGCTAACTGCGGCTCACTGACGTAGGCGCGCAGCTCGACGGTATCGAGATTCGCGATCTTATAGAGTGGTTGTCCGACTTGCACGAACTCACCCGCCCGCGTGTACGTGGTGAGCACGGTGCCCGCCACCGGATTGGTCATCTGGCTCTTGCGGATCTGATCGCGGACCTGGGCGACGCGTGCGTCGTTCGACGCCACGTCGTGGCTCGCCGTCTGACGTTGCGCCGAGGTCGCGGCGATCTGCGCCACCAAGGTGCGATAGTCGCGCTCAGCCTGATCGAGCTGCTGTGCCGTCGTCGCCTGCTGCTCGAATAACCTCCGCTGGCGCGCATACGCTCGCTCCGCGATCGCGCGCTGCGCTTCGAGCACGCCAGTTTGCTTCGAGATCTCGTTGACGCGCGAGCCTGACGCCGTGCGTTGCGCGGCCGCCTGCTGCATTTGGATGACGAGGGCCGACGTGTCGACGACGGCGACCAGCGCACCGGCGGCCAACCGATTCCCTTCGGCCGGTGTGAAGGTCTGAAGCTGACCGCTCATCTCGGATCCGACGACGACTTCCGTTGCTTCGATGTTCCCGTATGCATCGGGTGGCTGAGTCGCGCGACAGGCCGTGAGAAAGGCCGCGATGGCAGCCGCGACGGCGACACGAATGGGCCATGGAAGGATTCGCATCAGCGGACCTCCACTCCGAGCATGGTGAGAAAATTCGCGCGCGCCTGCGACAGCTCGACGCGGTGTTGAACGCGGGCGAGTCGCGCCGCGAGTAATTCGGTGTTGCGGTCGATGTAATCGGCAGCCGTGATCGCTCCTTCCTGGAGCTTGGCGCGCGATTCCCGATCGATGCCCTCGCGTAACGCGATAATGCGATCGTCGAGCGCGAGCGTGCTATCGAGCCGATTGATGGTCGCGAGGGATTGTTGAACGTTGCGCCGAAGGGTTTGCGTGAACGCCGCCTCGTTCGTCGCGACGATCTCTCGCTGTACCTCGAGCGCTTCGCGATCACGATCGGTCGAGCCCCAGGTCCACGGCGTCCACTGGACTTGGACCCCCGCGAGCCAATAAGACTGGAACTCTGAGCTGAGCATACTGAGTCCGGGCTTTCCGTAGCCCACGCGGCCAAATGCGGAGACGCGCGGTTTTTCCTGCGCCGCCGTCACTGCTTCTTGAAGCGCGAGTCGATCGCGACTCGCGCGAAACTGCTCGTATTCGGGCCGAGCGCGCACTTGGTCGAGCGATCGGATCATCGAAGTGACCTCGCTCGTTAGATCGGGAAGAGCCAATGGCTGATCGGTCGCGATCTGTCGACCGACGAGCTCCGAGAGCCGTGCCAAAGCAGCACCGCGATCGGCGTCCAGCTGCACGAGATCCTGGCGCCGCTGCAAGAGCGTGGCGGCAATCGATGCCGTGTCACTCGGCACCGCGGCGCCTTCGCGGAAGCGCACTTGAGTCTCGCGCAGCCGCGACTCGAGATCGGTGATCGTTGCCTGCACTGTCGCCGCGCGTTCGGCGAGTGACGCCGCGGTGAAGAAGGCGTCAGTTACTTCCTGCCGAAGCCCGAACAGCGAGACATGAACTTGCGCTTGTGCTTCGGCGAGCTGCGCGCGCTCCACGTTGCGCCGTGGCGACACGGTCGGATCGAAGATCGATTCCTGGGCGTTGAGCCGGGCGTCGTAGGTGTCGTGCGGTGGCGTCGGAATTGTCACGCCCGGAATGGGGACCGCGAGTGTTGTGACCGCCGATTGATACTGCGCCTGTCCGTTGGCGCTGAGCGACGGCAGTCGTTCCGCGGCGATGTTGCGCAAACGGAGGTTGCTCGCGGTGCCCTGCAACTGGAGTTGACGTTGGCGCGGATCCAACCGCACGGCATCGGCCTGGAGTACAGCGAGACGGAGCGAATCGCCGGGCGACGCCGGAGTCGTCTGCGCCGGCAGAGACTCTGTGACGATGAGACCGGCGAGCACCGACCATGCGCGAAGGAGTTTCATGGGCGGAGGGCGTTGAGGAAGAACTCGGGAAGCACGGTCTTCCGCTCGTCGATGAAGCGGGCGAACCCGCGGTCATCGAGGTCGAGAATCGCGCAGAGCATCGGGCGCGCGGCGAAAGGAAAGATGCAGAGCGAGGCGAGGTTGGCGATGAATTGCGGTGTCGAGATGGCGCGCATCGAGCCGGCACGCACGCCCCGCCTGAGTTGTTTGCCGAGGGTATCGAGGACATCGGTGCTCAGTGACTGCGCGCGAATCTGCCGCACGGCTTCGACGAATTGCGCGGCGCGATCGGGATGCTGATTCAGCTCGCTGATCACGTATGCCGGCGCGTACGGCGTTTTCGTCAACTGCTCGAGGTAGAGCTGAATGACGCGTCGGACTTTGTCATCGATGGCGGCGTCCGAGCCGAGGATCTCGCTGACGCGCAGGAAAAGTCCGCGGGCGACGCGCTGGAAGACGGCGGCGGCGAGTCGGCTCTTGCTGCGAAAGTAGTAGTGCAGCAGCGCCTTGTTGACGCCGGCCTCGTCGGCGATCTCCTGCATGCGGGCCCCGGCGGTCCCTCGGCGAACGAACACGACGTGCGCGGCGTCGAGGATGCGCGCCTCGGTGTCGGTGTCTCGCTGGGGTTTCTTGCGTATCGCCTGGTTAACCATTTGATTTGACCAACTGGTTAACTCAAACAAATACCGGTCCGGGGCGACGCGCAAGAGGGAAGATGGATGCGGGTCGGACGCGAAAGCCGTTGTTCATCCGTTCAAATCCCGTTTCATCCGTTCCATTCGCTTCACCAAATCGTTATGGCTGGCCCGAGGCAGTCCGCGAGGGATCTTCTGCAATCAGGCCTCGTCTCGCCACGCGGACCGTAACGACTTGTGAAACGATTGAACGGATTGGAACGGATTTGAACGGATTGAACGTCGACCAGCAGTTCCTTTTTTCAGTCCGGGGGCGACAATGACCTTGGCGAAAAAAAGGGGCGTCGCCTACTCGGGCTGCGGCGACGGGAGATGATCAGCGCGGCGCAGGGATTCGAGGATGTCGCTCGCGCCGCGATGGCGGAAATCGTTCGCGAGGCGGATGCCGCTCAACTCGGGCTCAGCGACATCGAGCGCGATCTCGCCACGCACGATGCGCTTGCCGGTCACGTCGGCGATGAATCCGTGCAGCACGCGTGCGTCGCCTGAGGACATCGCCAGGGCACCGATCGGCACCTGGCAACCGCCCTCGAGCGCGGCGAGAAATGCGCGCTCGGCCGTCGTGTCGATCATCGTCGCGCGATCGGCGAGCGGAGCGAGGAGTGCGCGCGCCGCGTCGTCGTCGCGACGAATCTGAATCGCGATCGCACCTTGACCCGCCGCGGGAAGCCATTGCGGCGCGTCGAGGTACGCGGTGATGCGCTGCGAGATGTCGAGCCGGTGAAGACCCGCGGCGGCGAGGATCGCGGCGAGCACATGACCTTCGTCGACCTTCTTGACGCGCGTCGGCACGTTGCCGCGCAGCTCGACAACCTCCAAGTCGCGACGCGTCGCGAGCAGTTGCGCACGCCGACGAAGGCTCGACGTGCCGACACGCGAGCCCGGCGGAAGTTCGTCGATCGAGCTCGCGCCGACCAAGTCGTTCACGATCAGCACGTCACGCGGATCCTCGCGCGGAAGGAGTGCAACGATCTCGAGACCCGGCGGACTGTCGGTCGGAAGATCCTTCAGCGAGTGCACGCAACACTGCACTTTGCCCTTGAGGAGATCGGTCTCGAGCTCCTTCGTAAACAGCCCCTTCGCGCCAATCGCGTTCAACGGTTCGTTGAGTCGCTTGTCGCCGACCGTGCGATACGTCTTGAGCGTGGAGACGACGCCGCGAGTCTCGAGCGCATGCTGGAGTTGCCGGGCTTGTCGCAGCGCGAGCTCCGATGCGCGCGTGGCGATGATGAACGAGCCCTTCGCGGTCGCCGGCACTCAGCTCGGGGTCGGAGCGTGGGCGTAATACGCCGCGATCGCGTCGACCAATCCGGCCATCGTCGACTCGCTCGCCTCGACGACGATCTCGAGCCCGGCGGAGCGCGCCGCATCGCTGGTGATTGGCCCAATGGAAGCCGCCGGCACGCGCCGGGCAGCATCGGCGCCAACCGAGGCGACGAACGCATTCACCGAGGACGCCGAAGTGAATGTCACGAGATCGGCGCTGTCGTCGAGCAAGTGTCGACGAAGCTCCGCCGCGCCTGATCCGTCGGGCACTGACCGATACGCCACGATGTGATCGACCGTCGCGCCGAGCTCCTCGAGGCCATCGTGCAGCGTCTCTCGCGCCCCTTCCGCGGCGACGTACAGCACACGCGCGCCGCGCACGTCGCGGCGCAATCGCAATTCATCGAGCAACGCCTCGGCGACGAATCGGTCCGGCGCTACATCGACGGCGAGACCGCAGTCGAGCAGGGCGGACGCGGTGACGGGTCCCACCGCGGCAATTCTCACATTGGCGAGCGCGCGCGCGTCGCGACCATCGGCGCGCAGCGCGTCCCAGAACACGTGCACGGCGTTCTGGCTGGTGAAGATCGCCCAACTGTAGTCGGCAATCCTCGAGAGCGCGTCGCGCAATGGACCGTCGTCGGCTCGCTCGACCCGTGTCGCCGGCATCTCGATGACGTCGGCACCACACGCGCTCAATCGTTCGCTCAACGATGCCGACTGCGTTCGCGCGCGCGTAACGACGATTCGCTTGCCGAATAGCGGACGGCGATCGAACCACGCGATCTCGTCGCGCAACGAAACCACTGGGCCAATGATGGTGATGACGGGCGCGCTCAACCCTTCGCGCTGCATCGCATCGCTGAGCGTCGACAGCGTCGCCGTGACCGTTCGTTGTCGCGGATACGTTCCCCACTCGACGGCGGCCGAGGGCGTATCGGGCGACATTCCCCCGGCGATCAGCGCCGCGGCGGTGCGCGGCAGCGTCTTCACACCCATGTACAGCACGATCGTACCACCCGCGCGCGCGAGCGCCGACCATTCGACCGTGTTCGCTTCTTTTGCGGGATCTTCGTGCCCAGTGACAAACGTGACCGATGTCGCGACGCCGCGGTGCGTCACGGGGATTCCGGCGTAAGTCGGCGCGGCGATTCCCGCCGTCACGCCGGGAACGATCTCGAATCGGACGCCAGCGCTCGCCAGGGCTTGTGCTTCTTCGCTCCCTCGACCGAAGACGAACGGATCGCCCCCTTTGAGACGCACGACACGTTTTCCTTCGCCGGCGAGCTGCACGAGGAGCGCGTTGATCTCCTCCTGTCGCGCCGAGTCGGTCGATCCGCCACGCTTGCCGACGTCGTGCAGCTCGACGGGGACGTCTCGCTTGGAAACCGACGCGAGCGCGAGGAGTGCGGGGTTCGCGAGCGCGTCGTACACGATCGCGTCACACGTGACGAGCAGCTCGCCACCTCGCAGCGTCAGCAAGCCGGGATCGCCCGGCCCCGCGCCGACGAGGTAGACGACGCCCGGTGTCGTCATCTCATTGCGCGCATATCAGCGCGAGCGACGCAGAGGAGGCGCCGCCGCCGATCGCCGGCTGCTCGCCGCGGTGAGTATCGCATCGAGGCGGCGTCGCACGCGACGTGCGCGGACCCACAGCAACACACCGTATCCGCCGTAGAGAATTGCCGCGACCAAATAGCCGGCGATCATCTCGGCTGTCGTGTTGATCATCGCGATTGGCCCTCACCCTCGAACGCTTCGACCAGCTCGCGCTGCACGGCAATCCTGTAGCGCGCGCGGATGAGCGCGAAGCAGAGCAGCGTGAATGCGGCGAACGACAGCATAAAGGTCGTCAGCATCTCCGGCGGAAGCGACGGCTTGTCGGGTTTGAGCACGACCGGCATTGGGTGAAGGCGCGCACTGAACAAATACACGCTCAGATGGATGAACGGGATGAGCAGTGCGCCCAAGACGGCGAGCACCGCGCCGTAGCGACCGCGCATCGCGGCGTCCTCGATTCCGTCCCGCAACACGAGATAGGCCGCGACGATGAACCAGAGGAACAGCGTGAACGTCAATCGCATGTCCCACCACACCCACCATGCGCCCCAAATGCGATGCGCCCAAATCGGGCCGGTGGTCAGCACCACGGTCAGAAACACCAGCGCAACTTCGGCGCTCGCTTCAGCGGCGCGATCGGCGCGGTCGTCGTGCAGCCACAGATACACGATCGACATGATCGCAGTGATGCTCACGCCGATGTAAGCCCCGAGCGCCGCCGGAACGTGGATGTAATAGATCTTCTGCGCCGCGCCCTGCAGCGCCTCGATGGGCGTGAAGTAAATCGCACGAATGCCGACGGCGAGCACCGCTAGCACGGCGACGGCGAAGAACCAATCGAAGATCGGCTTCGGCGACGCGAGACCGGACGTCAGAACGGAACGTGCTGAAGCGGGGGTGGTGGAGGCGGTCATTCTTCGAGCGTAAAGGGAAACGCTAGCGTGCACGCGACGACGAACACGATGTCGAACGCGATCAAGATCTTCAACCACGGCCAGCTCTCGGCGAGCGGACGCTCGGCCAGCACACGTGTCGTCGCCTGCGCGGCGTTCATCAGCACCGGAACAAAGAACGGAAGACTCAACATCGGCAGCAGCAGCTCGGCGAGCCGGGTGTTGACCGCCATCGCGCTGAACAACGTCCCGATCGCGACGATGCCGATCATAGCCAACAGCACGATACCCGTGACGACGAGGAGCGGCCTTCCGACCGGCAAATTGTAGAATAGCGCCAACGCCGGAATGGTGATGAGCTGAATCGCGCAGAGAAAGATCAAGTTCCCGATCGCTTTGCCGAGGTAGATCGCTTCGCGACTGATCGGTGAGACGAGCAACGCGTCGATGCCGCGATCGTGCTCCTCGATGCTGAACGACCGTTGCAATCCGAGCAGCGCCGAGAACGCGAGCACGACCCACAGCACGCCGGGCGCACGTTGCGCGGGAGCGATGAGCGATTCGTCCCACGCGAAATAGAAGATGCAGAGCGCCAGCACCGCGAAGACCAGCGCCGAGAAGAAGGCCGTTCGTGTTCGGAACTCGATCGCGAGATCCTTTCGCGCC
>DASYSU010000351.1:0-14978 GCA_036002925.1 Gemmatimonadaceae bacterium
ACGCGACGACCGGCGACATCGGTGCCGGGACGATACCGGCCCTGGATCACGAGCGCGCCATCGGTCGAGCCCGCGGCGTCCGCTCCGTGCGCGATGTAGAGAGTAGACGCGTCGTCGGTATACGCTTCCGATTCGCTGTTGAACACCTCGCCGGTGTAAACCGACCACCTCGTGCGATCCAGTGAGATGCCGGAGAACTCGTCGTCGAAAACCAACGAGTCTGATTGCGTAACGGCCGATGAGTCCGACGGATTTCCTCGCGGTGAAGTCGCCGCACCGCCGCACCCCGCCATGAACGCGGCCGCGGCGCAAGCGAAAACGCCGCCGCTGACGCAAACACGGCAGCCTCGGAGAGCTACCGCCACCATGAATCGCCGCATGCTTATGAACTTACTCCGATGTCACATCGGAGCAGAGCTCACTGACCGCCGGACTCATTTCGCGTGCGGACGATCTCCGCGACGAGCGCCGGGCGCTCGCGAATCGTCATGCAGACTGCGCGAACCGCCACTGGCATTGGCCGGTCGCCTGAAAGCCAGCGCTGGAGACCGTGCTCGTCGACGTCGAGAACCTCAGTCGCAAACCGAAAGGGGCTCAGCCCGGTGACGTCGATGGCATCTCTCAACAACTCGGCGTCGGTCATTTGACGTTACCCTGGTCTAACGCGGAGCTCAGGGCGATGGCGACGTCGACGCCGCCACACGTTCACGCGCGGATTCATCACCAACTTAACGATGGCACCTTACAGGGCAATGACAGCGCGCACCGCGGCGGCAAACGCGCGGCGCCGGCGTCGGGACACCTCGACGCGCATTCCATTTTCGAGTATGGCGATCAGCCCGCGTCGAGGCGTCACGCGAAGCTCTCGTACGCCAGACACGCGCACGAGAGCGCCGCGATGAGCGCGGGCAAATCCATGCGATGCGATTCGCTCCTCCAATGCATCGAGCGATTCACGCATCAGGTAGCTGCGGTCGCGGACCCACACGCGCGCGTAATAATCGGCGGCCTCGATCACATCGACGTCTCGGAGCGGGACAACGACCACTCCGTGTGTCGTCGGCACAACGATCGAGGCAGCGTTTCGGGAGTGTTCAGCGGACAACGTTCGCGTGAGGCGGTTCATCGTCGCCGCGAATCGCGACTCGCTCACCGGCTTTAACAGATAGTCCTGCGCGTCGGCCTCGAATGCGCGAATCGCGAACTGATCGTACGCCGTGAGGAAGACGACCCGCGGCATTCGTTCGGGTGAGCGGCGACGAATCACCTCGAAGCCATCGATCTCCGGCATCTGGATGTCGAGGAAGAGCACGTCGGGAGCGAGTGTATCGAGGGCGGCCAGCACCTCCCGCCCATCTCGGCATTCGCCGACGATCGCGAATTGCGGAAATCGACTCAGCAATTGGCGAACGCCTCGCCGTGCGGCCGGCTCGTCGTCAGCAACCAGCACTCGCCAGCTAGGCGACGACATCGCGAGCTCCTTTGGTCGGCGCCGCGTGGAACGGGATGCGCAAGCGAGCGATCGTGCCGCCGCCGGTTCGCGGTACGACATCGAGCGATGCACGCTCCCCATACAACGTGCGTATGCGCTCGCGAGTATTCGCTAGACCATGATCGGGCGGCGAGGCCGCGTCGGGTGTGATACCAGGACCGTCATCCGTCACGATAAGCTCGAGCACGTCGTCGATGCGGCGCGATACTATGGTGAGCGCGCCGGCGTCCGACCGTTTCGCGATGCCGTGCCTGAGAGCGTTCTCCACGAGATGCTGAAGTGAGAAAGATGGGATCGCGGCGTTGAGCGTGTCGGGAGCAATGACGAATTCCGGCCGGAGGCGATCGGAAAACCGGGCGCGCTCTACCGCGAGATATCGCTGAACGAGCTCGAGCTCCTCCTCCAAAGAGACCTCGTTGTCTCGCGAGCGAGTCAGTGTCAGCCGAAGGACGTCGCTCAACTGCTCGATGACCTGAGTTGCGTTGCTGTTGTCGCCGTCTCGGACGAGCACCGCCACGGTATTCAGGCTGTTGAACAGGAAGTGGGGATTGAGTTGCGCCTTCAACGCCGCGAGACGGGCGCCGGTCAACTGCTCCGAAAGTCGGGCCAATCGCGCGTCTCGCTCGCGCGCCTCGACGAAGTACCTGATCGCATGCTCGATCCCCACCATCGAGAGATACACCGCGCAACCGAAGGGCAACGTCGTGAAAAACCAGCTGACGGCAAATCTCTTCACGCCTTGCTGCATGCCTTCAGGCTGCAGAACCATCTTGAGAAGCGTCCCTGCTCCAGCCCACGCCGCGCAGAAAACGAGCGACAGCGCGATATGGAGAAGCACTCGGCGCGAGAGATGCGGCCGCGTGATCGGCCAACGTCGGGCGAGCACAAAGACAGCCGGCGTGAACGCCGCGTAGAGAAACCAGTCGATACTCGAAAACAGCGCGGCGCGGAGCTTGAACGGCTCGCCCCAGATGCGCTGTTGGGCCAAGGCATCGATCGCCGCGAGAACCGCGGGCCCGATCCACGCGAGAGAAACGAGCATCCACGGCTGGACGCGACGATAGAATTGCACGAACCACGCTATCGCTGGCGAAACGGCGGCGCAATCGGCGACAAGCGCATCACGCAGCGATTGACCGTTCGCCGCAGTACGCGCACCGTTCGCAGCGTTGGGAATCGCCGACAGATGATCGGCACGGCGCATCCAGGCATCTAGCCCGCCCGTAGGCGTCGCGACTATTGTTTCGGGACAGGCCGATGAAAGCGATTCTCTTCGGGGCAACGGGCATGGTGGGCCAGGGCGTTTTGCGCGAGTGCCTGCGCGACGATGGCGTCGAGCGCGTATTGGCAATCGGGCGTCGCCCGTCCGGACAAGCTCACGCGAAACTGCGCGAGCTCGTTCGGCCCGACATGTTCGACGTGAACGGCATCGACGCGGAGTTGCAGGGCTACGACGCTTGCTTCTTCTGCCTTGGCGTTTCATCGGCCGGTATGAGCGAAGCCGAGTACGCGCGATTGACCCACGACCTCACGCTGGGTTGGGCGCGCGCGCTGGCGAAAGTGAATCCCGCGATGACGTTTCTGTACGTGTCGGGCGCCGGCACTGGTGGAAAGGCGATGTGGGCGCGCGTGAAGGGACGCACTGAAGCCGAATTGCTCGCACTCTTTCCATCGGCGTACATGGTCCGACTCGGCGCGCTGGTGCCCGCGCACGGAGAAGTGTCGAGGACGCTTTGGGTACGGATCGCGGCCGTGGTCGCGCGACCGCTTGTACCTTTGGTACGGGCTATCGCGCCCGATGTGCTGATCGGCACCGATGAACTTGGCCGGGCGATGATCCGCGCAGCGCGAGTTGGCGCGCCCAATCGGCTACTCGAGATGCGCGACCTTCACGCGCTCGCATCGGCACATTAGCAGGAGCAGATCATGACCACCGCAGCGCTCGTCACCCCATCGTCGGTTTCGTCACGGTTCGAGCACCTCTACCCGACATTGACGGACGCGCAGCTCGCGCGCATCACGGCGCGCGGGCGAACACGTCGTGTTGTGCACGGCGAAATCCTTCTCGAGCCGGGCGACCCGTCGACTCGCATGTTCGTGGTCACCTCAGGCACGATCGAGATCATCCGCGCCACCGAGGGCGTCGAACAGCTCGTCGTCACGTTCGGCCCAGGCATGTTCACCGGCGAAGGCGCGATGCTCACAGGTCGCCCGATTTTCGTTCAGATACGCGTCGGCGAGGCGGGCGAAGTCATCGAGCTCGATCGCGACGCGCTGCTTTCCATGATTCAGACGGACGCCGAGCTCAGTGAGATCCTGATGCGGGCCTTCGTGCTGCGTCGGCTGGAGCTCATTGCACGAGGCTACGGTGACGTCGTGCTCGTCGGCTCGACGCACTGCGCCGGAACACTGCGCATCAAAGAATTCTTGACTCGCAACGGGCATCCGCACGCGTACGTCGACCTCGACGTCGATCAGGACGTGCAAGCATTGCTCGACCGGTTCGGGATCAGCCTCGACGACATTCCGGTGTTGATTTGTCGCGGCACCGTCGTGCTGCGGAATCCCACGAACGGGCAAATTGCCGATTGCCTCGGCTTCAACGACGCAATCGATCAGACCAAGCTGCGCGACCTCGTCGTGATCGGCGCCGGACCGTCGGGTTTGTCGGCCGCCGTGTACGCCGCGTCCGAAGGTCTCGACGTGTTAGTTGTCGAAGCCGCCGCGGCCGGCGGTCAAGCCGGGTCAAGCTCGCGCATCGAGAATTACATCGGCTTCCCGACAGGCGTTTCAGGTCAGGAGCTCGCCGCGCGAGCGTTCGCGCAGGCCGAGAAGTTTGGCGCGCAAATCATGATCGGCAAAGCTGCCTCGGGCCTCGCCTGCGCCGCCCTGCCATTCTCGGTGTCGATAGACAAAAGCCAGCGGATGCCGGCGCGTACGGTCATCATCGCCACAGGCGCGACGTATCGGCGTTTGCCCTTGCCGAATCTCGCCCGGTTCGAGGGCGCCGGCGTTTACTACGGCGCGACGTTCATGGAAGCGCAGCTTTGTCGCGACGACGAGGTCATCGTGGTCGGCGGCGGCAACGCCGCGGGTCAGGCCGCCGTGTTTCTCGCGCAAACGGCGTCGCGCGTTCACATGCTGGTCCGTTCGAGTGGACTCGCCGAGACCATGTCGAGGTATCTCATCCGCCGCATCGAGGGACACGAACGGATCGAGTTGCGGACCAACACCGAGGTCGCCGCTCTAGAGGGCGAGAGGCATCTCGAGCGCGTGCAGTGGCGCGACAATCGCGACGGATCGACGGAACAACGCGCCATCAGACATATGTTCGTCATGACTGGTGCGATGCCATGCACGTCTTGGCTCAACGGCTGCATCGCGCTCGACGCGCATGGATTCATCAAGACCGGTCCCGATCTTTCACCCGAGGATCTCGCTTCCGCCCGCTGGCCTCTCGCGCGCGCGCCGCACCATCTCGAGACAAGCCGACCCGGCGTGTTCGCGGTCGGCGACGTTCGCGCCGGGAACATCAAGCGCGTCGCATCCGCGGTCGGCGAAGGATCGATCGCGATTGCGTCAATTCACAAAGTTTTGACGGAATGAGCCGCACCTATTCCGCTCTCATCGCCGCCACTGGATCGGCACGCGCCGCTCGGCGTGCCGGGCCCAGTGAGGCAAGTAACGCGATGATGGCAATCATGCCGACCACTCCGAGTAGCACGGCAGCGTCGAGTGGATGCACGCCATATAGCACGCGACTGAGGAGCGTCGCCAAACCAATCGTGAGCAGGACGCCGGCCGCGGCGCCGGCGCCAACCCGGCGCGCGCTCTCCCAGAGCACCATCATCACGAGCTGCGCGCGGGTCGCGCCCAATGCCGCACGCACGCCAATCTCGCGCGTACGCCGGGCGACGGAGTACGCCGCAACGCCGTAAATGCCTGCCGCGGCGAGAATCAGCGCGACGAGACCGAACGCGCCAAGCGAACCCGCGCCGAGCTTCACCGGGAGCAGCGTGATCGCCATGTCTTCGGTCATTCGCACGACAGGCGGTGGCGGGAGCGCCGGAGTTTCCTCTCGCAACATCTTCCACACGGCCCGTCGTACGGTCCCGACGTCCGACGTCGTGCGAAGCTGAAGCGTCATCTCCGATCGCTGCTGCTGCGCGAGCGGCATGTACACGACTGCCTTCGGCGTCTCGCCTGGGCTCACGTATTCGGCGTCGTTCGCGATGCCAACGACTTGCATGCTTGGACCATCAGCGCCGCCCCATCGGAATCGTCTGCCGAGTGCGTCGCCATCGGGCCAGAGTCGGCGCGCCGCCGTCGCGCTGATGATTGCCACCGGCGGCGAGCCGTCGACATCGGTCGGCGCAAACTCGCGCCCGCGTTGGAGCGGAATGCGCAGCGTCTCGAAGTACTTCGGCGCGACGATGTTGAAGTAGACGCTCGGCTGGTCCCGGCGACGAGCGAACGTCATTCCGTCAGGCGCTACGCGCGTCTCCATGTTACTTCCGCTCAATGGGACGACGGCAGCAAGTGTGGCCGCCTGCACACCCGGAAGCGCCGACGCGCGATCGAGCAATGACCGGAATGCGTGCGGCTTGTCGATTGCGGGCCCGAGCAGTCCAAGGTCGAGGTTGACGTCCACAATACCCTCGGACCGGAATCCAGGATCGATACCGCGCATGCTCGCAAGGCTGCGCGCAAACAACAGCGCGACAGCGAGGAGCAAAACTGAAAGCGCGCTCTGTACGCCGACCAGTGCACCGCGACGCCGGCGACGAGTGTGGCCGTCGTCTCCCTTGAGTAGCGACACGAGATTCGGCGACGCCGACTGCAGCGCCGGCATCATGCCGAACAGGAGCGCAGTCAGCACACACAACACCGCGGTAAAGAGCAGCACGCGCCCGTCGGGCGTGAAGAACGTTTCGTCCAAGCCCGCTTCGGCCGGCACGAGCGATGCTAGGACGCGCGTCAGAATCGCCGCGGCCACAAAGCCCATCGCGCTGCCAAGTGCCGAGAGCAGGACACTTTCCGTGAGCAGCTGACGGACGAGTCGTCCGCGACTCGCGCCGATCGCGAGACGAACACCAATCTCCGTCCGTCGCGTCGTGGCTCGTCCAAGAAGAAGATTGGCCACATTCGCGCAAGCGATGAGCAGCACCATCGCGACCATCACGGTGAGAAATGCGGAAGCGGCCGCGACCCCGACCCGCAGCTCGGCGTTCACGCCGCGGATGTGATCGAGACTCACCGTCATGCCCTCATGACGTGCGCTATCCGTGCGTGCGAGCCGCGCCATGAGAACGTTCAACTCGTTGCCCGCTGTCGCGCGACTCACGCCAAGTTTCAGGCGCGCCGTCGTGTAGAAGCTGCCTCCGAAGTCGTCGAGCGGACGGCCGGTGATAATTGGTGCGACTGCAAACGGCATCAGCACGTCGGGCGCCCACAGGATGACCGAGCTGCGGAATGCCGGCGCTAGCACACCGACCACCGTCAGCGGTTTGTCGCTCACGAAAACGGTGTGGCCGACGATCGTGGAATCGCCGGCGAATCGCCGCTGCCAAAACGAGTGGCTCAGCACCGCCACGGGCTGCATCGCGTCGCCCGACATCTCATCGACGTCGAATGCGCGACCGAGAGTCATGCGAACGCCGAGTGCGCGAAAGAACCCATGCGTCACGTAGGATGAATGAATTCGCTCGCTTTCGGCCGAGGGTGACGCGCGAAACGACATCGCGCCGTAGCGCTCGCCGACGATGTAGTCGAACGACGTAGCTTGCTGACGAAACCACGAGAGGTCGCGCCAGTCGAAGGGGCTGTGATGATTGACGTACATCCGCACCAGCCGATCGGCGTGTGTGCCGGGGATGGCGCGAAAGAGCACGGCGTTCACGGCCGAGAACACGGTGGTGTTCGCGGCAACGCCGAGCGCGATCGAGATCGTTGCGACGGCCGTGAAGGCAGGGCTGCGGCGCAGTCCGCGCGCCGCGTGCCGAAGGTCGTAGAGAAAAGTCTCTAGCATCGCGAGGCGGTTGTATCGAGTGGCGTGGTGTGCGTCGAGGTGCTGAACCTCCGAACGAACGCGGGTCAGGTCGCCGAAGCGCCGCATGGCCTCGGCGTGCGCGTCGACGGGCGAGAGGCCGCGCGCGATCAGCGCCTCCGTAGTCGAGTCGATGTGATCGCGCAGCTCGTCGTCGAGGTCGGCGGCGGGGTTTGGCCGAATCATGCGGAGGTAACGGCGCCACGCGGGCTGCTGCGGTGACCCTTGTTCGTCCATCGGTGCCTCCCAGTCAGGCCGGCCGTGATTGCGGCGGAGCGTTCAACACTTTGCCCACGGCGACGACGAGCCGCTCCCAGCTCTCGGTGCGCGCGCGCAACGCGCGACGACCCAGCGCGGTAAGCCGGTAGTACTTGGCCCGGCGATTATTCGCGGTCAGTCCCCACTCAGCCGTGATCCAATCACGGTGCTCCATGCGATGGAGCGCCGGATAGAGCGCACCCTCTTCCATTTCGATGTCGCCGCCCGTTGCCTCACGCACCCACAGGGCGATGGCGTAGCCGTTCATCGGCCCCCACGAGAGCGTCTTGAGAATGAGCACGTTGAGCGTGCCCTGAATCATGTCGACGTCGCGATCCGCCACGGATGCTCCAGTAGTGCCATTAGGGGAAACGGCAATGTAGTTCCTGGTACGGCTCGGGCAAGCCGCGGGTTTCACGCGAGGATGAGCAGGAGCTGGCGTCGACTAGGTGCTGGCGGGATCAGACCGGTCTCGACCGCGACGAATATCGAGCACGATCCGACCGATCACATGGCCCTGCTCGATGCGCTCGTGCGCACGCGCGACATCCTCGAGCGCGAACACCGCGGCAATCGGGATCTCGAGTCGCGATTCGGTAATCGCGGCGTTGAGTCGCTCAAACTCACGCACGCCGGACTCGGCGTCGTAGCTCGCCATTCGGATCCCACGTCGCTTTCGCGGTTCCGGCTCGATGCCACTCGGGTACGCGACGCGGCCTCGCTTCTTGAGCGCATCGAGACAGCGTGTCAGCTGCTTGCCGCCAACGAAAGTGAGCACGGCATCCACACCGTCGGGTGCGAATTGCTCGAGCGACGCATCCAAGTCATCGGCTCGTCCGTCGAGCGACTCATCGGCGCCGAGGCGGCGGGCGAGCGCGACACCATCACTGCCCGACGCGATCGCGAGAACACGCGCGCCGCGAAGCTTTGCGAATTGAATGGCGAGCATGCCGACGTTGCCGCTCGCGCCGTGAATGACGACGCGCTCATCGGCGGCGATCTCCAACGCGTCGTCGACGCCTTGCAAGGCGGTGAGACCGATGGCCGGTGCTGCGCCGGCTTGGATTTCATCGAGGCCGGTGGGAATGTGAGCGGCGTGTCCGGCCGGGACGGCGACGTACTCCGCGTAGAAGCCGCCTTTGGAATTGTCAAAGCTGTACGAGTACACACGATCACCGACGGTGAGCCGGGTGACAGTCGCGCCGGTCGCGACGACTGTTCCGGCGCCGTCGAGTCCGAGGATGCGGGGGAATTTGGTCTCCCCCTCGTCCCACTCGCCGCTGCGGAGGTCGGGATCCCAACTGCCGACGCCGACGGCGTCGAGAGCGATGAGCACCTCGCGCGCGTTGGGCTTCGGAACCGCAACCGTTCGAATCGAAAGGACGCTGGGATCGCCAAAGTGGTCGATCACAGCGGCGCGCATCGTGGCCGGAATTTCTGAGTTCATGGCGGCGGTGTTCGGAGCAAACCCCAAGCCACGGCCAGCTCCAACCGCCGCGCTCGCGGCATGCCGTAGATTGCTGAAATGACCGACTGGCGCGCGCGGGAGTGGGAAGAATTCGGCCGCATCGATCCGTACTTTGGCGTGTTGGCTCAGCCACAGTTCCACTCGACCGCGCTCGACGCATCGTCTCGCGCGGAGTTCTTCGAGCTTGGCGCAGCCGAAATCCGCGACACACTCGACACGATGCGTCAGCTGGTGGGTGGCAACTTCCGGATCGAGCGCGCCCTCGACTTTGGCTGCGGCGTGGGTCGACTCACGATTCCCTTGGCGAAGGCGTGCACGACCGTGATTGGCGTCGATGCATCGGCCGCCATGCTCGACGAGGCGCGCCGGAATTGCGACGATGCAGGCGCTACCAACGTCGAGCTAACACTGTCTCGTCCGTGCCTTGCAGGCATCGAAGGATCGTTCGACTTCGTGCACTCGTACATCGTGTTTCAGCATATTCCGACCGCGGTCGGTTACGAGCTGCTCGAGTCGATACTCGAGCGACTCAGTCCGCGCGGAGGCGGGATGCTTCACTTCACGTACGCGCGGAACGCTCCGATTCTTCGGCGCGTGATCCATCACGCTCGCCGCTCGTCGCGTATCGTGCACCGATGTATGAACCTCATGCAGGGGCGGCCATTCTCCGCCCCGCTCATGGCAATGTTCGAGTACGACGTCGGCCGCATCCTGGAAACGCTACATGCACACCACTGTGATCGGATCGCCGCGCGGCTCACGGATCACGGCGGTCACCTCGGCGTAATGCTCTTCTTCGCGAGGCAAGCCTCGGACTAGCGCGTTGCCCGCGGTTATGGAATCAAGCCGAAGAACAGCGGGAACGAACAGCTGCCGGCGTCGATCGAACGAAACAAGCCGTCGATGCGCGAGTTGTTGGCGAGCAGGCCGGTGTACGGCGGACCCCATCCGTTATCGAACGTCATGAATCCCGCGATGGACGAGCCCGACCTCGAGGCGCGAAACGTCACGGTCCCGCTCCCCTTGAGTGTTCCACCACCACACGCAAGCGTGTTATCGAGCACCGTATATGTACCGCTGCCTTTCACCGAATCTTGCGTCCACGTGAGCTGGAGGAGTGCCGCCACGCCAAAGGATCGCGCGGTCCACGCACCGTCCAGGGCACGGTCGGTCGGCGTGGTCGTCGTGCCGCCACAGGCGATAGCGGCAACGAGCGTGACAACGAGCGTCGTTGCCGCGGCTTGTCTCGAACGAAGTCGCATGAGAGTCATCATATCGGCCCAACCGGCGAATTTCGCTCGTGGTCACCGCGCTGCGAGACCTGAGTTCTCAGTTCTGAGTTATGAGCCTACTTCGCGAGTACTGAGTTCTCAGTTGTAAGTTGTGAGTCGTGAGTGCCGAGTATCGAGTCGAACGACGGCTCTCCGTTCGGACTGAAGACTCACGACTCACGACTCAAAACTGAACACTCGTGGGGTGCACTCAAGACTCAGAACTCATGACTGATGACTTTCCTGGTCAAAAATGACTAGATCAAAGTTCCCCGGGATTCGCCCAAGCGTGCGCAGCAAGAGCGCAACCTGACCGCGGTGATGGACGCCATGGACCGCGGCGTGTTGCAGTAACCGACCCATCGGCACCGAGTGCTTTGCCTCCGGACTGAAGGAGAACTCGACGGGCCGCGAAAGATCGGCGTCGCTCAGCCCGGAGAGAAATTTCCGCATCGACTCCTCAACCCAGCTCCACTTCGTGACCAGGGTCTTCGGCGTCGGATAGTCGGCGGGCTCGAGCCTCGGACCGCGTGGCGGCCCGCCGCAACGATCCAGCCAACCCCATTCCGCACTCAACACGTGGACGAGCGTATTCCTGATCGAGCCGTAGCTCCCAGCCACTGATTGGCAGAATTCTTCGGGCGTCAGTTGCTCGATCACGCCGAACATGCGCTTGTTCGCCCAATAGTTGTAATCGTACAGTCGCTCGAGCTCACTGACGTGTAGCATCTTCACCTCGAAATGTTCGTGCGTCGCTCTAAAACCCGCGTCTCTCCAAAGCGCGCGATCCAGAGCCGGTCGGCTCCCATTCCCAGCGCATGCCAACGTTCGGCAGTGCGACGGGGGGGCTCATCCATCAATTCGTCGGTAAGACGAAAGGTGCCCCAGTGGATGCCGAGCATGATCGGCGCGGAGTGCGCCGGATGCGGCGCGATCAGATCCGCGTAGATCTGCACGGCCTCCTCCGGATCCACGTGGACGATGTGCATGAACCATCGTGGATCGTACGCTCCGATGGGAATCATCACGAAATCGAATGGCCCGCATCGTTCCCCAATCTCACCGAACTCCGGATGATACGCCGTGTCACCGGCGAAATAGGCGCGCATTCCTCGTGTCTCGACTGCGTAACCGCACCAGAGTGATTTGTTGCGGTCGCGCAACCGGCGCGCACTGAAGTGACGTGCGGGCGTCGCCGTGACGCGAAGGCTGTCGATGTTCGCTTCCTGCCACCAATCCAACTCCACGATTTCGCGCGCACCCCAGCCGCGAACATATGCGCCGAGCCCGAGCGGCACGACCCACGTCGCACGTGGATGCGCACGAGCGATCCGCTTCACGGCGGGTTTGTCGAGATGATCGTAATGGTTGTGTGAGAGGAGAATCACGTCGAGCGGCGGCAGCGCATCGATCGGTAGTGCGGGATCCATGATTCGCCGTGGTCCGATCCACTGCAGTGGAAACGCTCGCTGGCTGAATACCGGATCGGTAATGAGGTTGATCGCGCCGAGTTGAAGGAGCACGGTGGAGTGACCGATCCAGGTCGCCGCGAATTCGGTCTCGCTTGAGCGCGGATATGAGATTACCGGCGTCGCCGTCGGGAACGACCCGCGCGGTGGAGTCTCGGCGCGCGGTTGTGCGCGACGCTCGCGCCACCATTTGACTAGGTCGCTCCACGGGTGCGGCTCGCTATCCGGCCACGGATTGCGAAACGAACCGTCGGGTGCGCGATGCTCGGCTGATCCATTCATTCGCGAATCGGCATAGTTTGTGGTCTTTCGAAACTATGCCGCGAGTCATGATGGTCCAGGGCATCGCGTCACGATTCACGAACCGGTCACTCAGTCGTGGCGCAGCGCCGCCGTCGGATCGATTCTCGCCGCGCGACGAGAGGGCACGAATGCGGCGATCATGCAGGCCAAGAGCACAAAGGAGAACGCGCTCCCGAATGCAACGATATCGAACGCGGGCATGCTCTCGATGTTCGACGCAAGTACGCGCGCCACACCCAACGCCATGACCACGCCGATCGCTCCGCCGATCAGAGCGTGCCGCAGCGACTGACCAAGCACCAGGTGGAGGACATCCCGCGTCGTTGCGCCAAGAGCGATTCGCACGCCAATCTCTTGCGTGCGCTGGCCCACGACGTACGCGACGACGCCGTACACACCGACTATCGTGAGGCCGAGGGCAATCAAACCGAGGGCGAGCGACACCCAGTACGCCACGCGGTACGGATAGACTGCTCCGGCGACGAACGTGTCGAGGCGGTCGATGCGATCGACGCCACCTGGCACGGCGCGCTCGAAGTTCGCGTCGAGCTCGCGTCGCGCAGCAGCCGGATCGCCGCGAACTCGGACGAGGAGACAGCAGCCGCCGGCGGCCTCGATCGAGGTTGGGAAATACATCACAGGCCGGTCCTTGCCGTATTCGACCGCATTGACGACGACGTCACGCGCGACACCAACGACGCGCGCATCTTGATAGTGGCTCAGTGGATCTGTGTCTCTATTGACGTCGCGTAGGCGAAGTCGAATGCTGCGCCCGATGGGGTTGGCGCCGGGCCACAGTCGTCGCGCCGCGGACTCACTGACGACGACCGAAGGAGAACTGCTTTCCTCTTCTTGGAGAGTAAAGCCCCGGCCGTTTGTAATTCCGATCTTCAGGACGTCGAAGTAGGAACGCGACACACGGTTGTACATCACATCGACCGTGGTGGAATCACCAACCGGTGTCACTGAGACAATCGGGAATCGCATGTCGAGCGGGAGCATCGCCGCGGCGGCAATCGTATCAGCGAGTCGGCTGCCAGTCAGCGCTGCGAGCACGGCAGTTCGTGATTTGTCCTGAACCTCGATCGTGACGACGTCTCGCGTCCGGAGACCGACGTCGGCTCGTCCGAGTCTCGCCGCCTCGCGCAAGAGAACGCTCGCCGTGATCAGCAGGAGGGAGGCGATCGCGATTTGACCGACGACCAGTGCGGTGCGCAAGCGCGTGGGCGACGCGTTCGCGCTGAACGTGCCGCGCGTGGCTTGGACGACGCTCAACCGCGTTGCCTGGAGCGAAGGAACCAGCCCAAACAGAACAGCCGATACGACCGATGCCACGAAGGCAAAAGCGGCGACCCGCGCGTCGGGATGGAGCGGGACAAGACGAACAAACGCGGTAAGATCAGCCGGCAAGGTTGCGAAGAGGGTTCGCACGCCGACATCGACCGCGAGCCAGGAAATTGCGAAACCCACGGCGACGGCCGGTAGCGCGAGAACGATGCTCTCGGTGATGAGCTGCCGAACGAGTCGCGCACGCTCCGCGCCGAGGGCGAGGCGAATTCCCAGTTCGCGCTGGCGCGCGAAGCCGCGTGCGAGGAGCATGTTGGCGACGTTGGCGCAGGCAAGCGCGAGAATCAGCGCGAACGCCACGGCGAGCGGCGCGAATGCCAAATAGGATCTGAACGACGGTGGAATCGCGCTCGCCCGCGATGATAGGAACACGCGCGCGACGCGGCTCGTGTCTGGTAGATCTGCCGTGAGCGTTTGCAACGTCGAGAACAGAAATGTCCGCCCCTGTGCCTCGAACACGCCGGGATTCAATCGAACGAGCATCGAGATGAGCTCTCGCGACGGCGCGACCGGATCTCCCGCGTCGAACTTGTCGAGCATACCAAGCGGAACCCAGAAGTCGCGCGGCTTCTTGAACAATCCCTCGAAGCCTGGTTGAGCGACGCCGACGATCTGGAACGGATACCCTCGAAGAAATATTCGGCGACCCACCACGTTGGAGTCTCCGCCGAAGCGCGTCCGCCACGCGGCATGACTGAGCACCACAACGGGTGTTGCCCGATCTTCGGTGACGAGCGTTCGGCCGACCGACGACCGGACGCCGAGCATGCCGAAAAAATTCTCACTCACCGCGTCGCCCGTTGCCGCAACCGTATTGAGCCGCGCTGTGACCGGCCGATAGGCGGCAACATCGGAGATCGCCGCGTTCGAGCGACGCAGGACGTCGTAGTCGGTCAAACGGAATTCGTGAACGTGTCCGGGCCGATCACTCCATTGCAGTGAGTAGAGCGAGTACGGATCGCGCACGTCGAACGGGCGAAGCACGTAGGCGTTGAACACTGTGAACACGCTCGTATTGATTCCGACACCAAGCCCGATCGTGAGGCCGACCGCAATGGCGAACGTCGGCGCGCGCCGAAGGGCGCGAACGGCGTAACGCACGTCGCGGCCAAACTCCTCGAGGGAACGAATCCCGCGCACGTCGCGCGCGTCCTCCTTCACCAGCTCGACGTTCCCGAACTCGAGCCGCGCCAAACGCGTTGCCTCGGCCGCATCCAGTCCTGCGTCGCGATGCTTGCGCGCCTGCATCTCAATGTGAAAATCGAGCTCGTCGGCGAGCTCCTGCTCGGTGCGCTGTCGCGAGACGAGCGCTTTTGCCCGAAGC
>DASYSU010000352.1:0-40191 GCA_036002925.1 Gemmatimonadaceae bacterium
GGAGCCCTCGACGAATGCCTCGAGCGAAAACTCGTCGCGATCCAACTCCGTCCACTCGCCGACGGCGCCGTCGGGAAGCCGCCAATCGCGCGCGACGTGCGCGAGATCGATGAAGATCTCCGAGCAGGGCCCGCACGGTCCGGTGTCGGCCATCTGCCAGAAGTTGTCCTTGTCGCCCAGGCCATAGATCCGCGAGTCTGGAAGACCGGCGATCTCGCGCCAGAGCGCGCGCGCCTCGTCATCGGTGTGGTGCACCGTCACGCGCAGATACTTCGGGTCGAATTGCAGCTCGGTCGTCACGAACTCCCAGGCGAAGCGAATCGCGTCGCGCTTGAAGTAATCGCCGAACGAAAAATTCCCGAGCATCTCGAAAAACGTGTTGTGCCGCGCCGTGTGGCCGACTTGCTCGAGATCGTTGTGTTTGCCACCGGCGCGCACGCACTTTTGCGACGTGGTCGCCCGCCGCTTTCCCTCAGGCGGTTCCTCCATGCCGAGAAACACTTTCTTGAACTGCACCATGCCGGCATTCGTGAACAGCAACGTCGGGTCGTCGGCCGGCACGAGCGACGAGCTCGGTCGAATCGCGTGACCGTTGCGGGCGAAATACTGGAGAAAGCGGGTTCGAACCTCTGACGCGTGCATCCTGGCAATATACCGGCGTCGCGACGCCTCAGGGAGACGACGCGTCAGCTCGTTTCGTCGTCGGCGGCAAGAACGATTCGAAGCACCCGGGCGATGGCGTCGGCATCGTATCCGCGGCGGGCCAGGAATGCGTACAGCCGGCGTTTCCTCGCGGGCGCGTCTGCGCCGATCAGTGTGCGCAATTTCTTTCGAGCGACGCGCTCGATCGCGGCCTGTTCGTCGACACCTTCTTCCTCGAACACTTCTTGGATCGCGTCATCCGACACGTCGCGCGCGACGCCGCGTTTTGCTAATTCTTGCTGGATGCGCCGTCGTGAATGTCCGCCGCCGAGTGCTTTCGATCGCGTGAGCTGGCGAGCGAAGTTGGCGTCATCGAGCACGCCCGCGGCGCGAAGACGCTCGATCGCCGCGTCGACGTCATCGGGTGGCTCACCCTTTTTGATCAGAAGGCGGCGCAGTTCCGTGACGGCGCGTGCGCGCGCCTCGAGCATGTCGAGGGCTCGCTCGTACGTGGATCGCCGCGGCTTGTTGGATTCAGTCATGTGCGAAAAGAAGAACCGGGGAGCCGTAGCTTGTTCCGAAGGGAGTTTCCGGGTCCCATCGTCGCAAGACTACTTCTCCCCGGCCCAGTCTTGTCAGCCGGTATGAACCCGACGCTACTCTTCCGTCACCTCGATGTCGCTGATGACCTCACGCGGTCCGACACCGAGCAACGTCTTCACCTTCTCTTCGACTTCGGTCATCAATGTGGGGCTGTCCTTGAGATAGAGCTTGGCGTTCTCGCGGCCCTGCCCAATTTTCTGACCGTTGTAGCTGTACCACGCGCCCGACTTGTCGATGATCCCCGCTTCGGCGGCGATGTCGAGCACCAAGCTCGCGTGGCTGATGCCTTCCGCGTACATGATGTCGAACTCGGCCTGCTTGAACGGTGCGGCGACTTTGTTCTTGACCACTTTGACGCGGACGTGTGAACCAACGACGTCTTCCTTGTCCTTGACCGGTCCGATGCGGCGGATGTCGAGACGAACCGACGCATAGAACTTGAGCGCCTTGCCACCGGTCGTCGTTTCGGGGTTGCCGAACATGACGCCGATCTTCTCACGCAACTGATTGATGAACACCACCGACGTCTTCGAGCGAGCGATCGAGCCGGTCAGCTTGCGCAGCGCCTGACTCATGAGCCGAGCCTGCAAACCAACGTGCGAATCGCCCATGTCGCCTTCGATTTCGGCTTTGGGCACGAGCGCCGCGACCGAATCGATGACGACTACGTCCACTGCTCCCGAGCGCACCAGGATCTCGCAAATTTCGAGCGCCTGCTCACCCGTGTCCGGCTGCGAGATCAGCAGCGCCTCGACGTCGACGCCCAGCTTTCTCGCGTAATCGGTGTCGAGCGCGTGCTCCGCATCGATGTACGCCGCGACGCCGCCGGCCTTCTGCGCGTTCGCGACGACATGCAAACAGAGCGTGGTCTTGCCGCTCGACTCCGGTCCATAAATCTCGGTGACGCGACCGCGAGGAATTCCGCCCACGCCGATTGCCGCATCGAGATTGATCGCACCGGTCGAAATCGCCTCGACACGGACCTTCTGATCCGCTCCGAGCCGCATGATCGAGCCCTTACCACAGCTCTTTTCGATCTGCGCGATGGCCAGATTCAACGCCTTCTTCTTGTCGTCCTGCAAAGTCGACACAGCCATTTTTCACTCATCCTGTCGGTTAGTTGTAGTCCGCTCTGGCCATGCAGCGTAATCGTACCGGAAAAGCGGTCGATTCGATACCCGAATAAAATACGAAGATCGGGTTCCGGATTCAAGCCGAATTCTGAAGTGAAAAGGCATTGGGAACGTGTCGGACTCGCACGCGGTCACCCTCGACCAATACCCCGACGACGTCGAACCGATACGATTCCGCGGGCCTGCCATGCCTGTCGATCCAAACTGAAGCCGAGCGCACTAACTCTTTCTGCTTGCTCCAGTTAACGGCTTCGACGGGATCTCCAAAAGCAAGGCCTCGCCGAGCCTTCACTTCAACGAACGCGACTGTCCCCTCTCGCTCGACCACGAGATCGATGTCGCGATGGCCGCTCCGGAATCGGCGCTGAACCACCCGCCAACCCTGTCGCTTGAGCCACCGCTCCGCGATCCGCTCGCCCAGCTCGCCGAACTCCTGCCTGGCCGCTGACATGGGGCCAAACTAGAGGCAGGTCGGAGGACGTCCGTCACCAAAAAACCGTTAGGCGGACCAATCCAACGCGGTGGGACCGACTACCAGACGGCGCGCGTGAGCGCGCTCACGAGTTGCGCGCCGCCGAGCGCCGGGACGTCCAGCGCGCTGCGCACGATTTCTGGATCGCGCTTCGTGACCCAGTAAAGCCCGCGGGCAGCGTCGGCGTGCACAGCGACGACCCAACAGTCGAACGTGCCCGCCGGGACGCGGACGCGGTCCTCCCCGATTACGGTGAACCGCGTCGGGATTATTCCGGTGGCGCTCAGCGTGATCGATAGCGCGGTTGTCGAATCTTCCCAGCCGGTTTGCAGAGGCAGCAGGCGGAGGGCCGTCTCGAGCATCGCCGAGCTCACCATCGTTCCGCTGGGCACGACGGCGACGATCGAACGTCGGCTCGACGGCGCCGCTGTCGCACCGAACACGGTGTCTCCCCGGAATTCCGCGGCGAGGCGCGAGAGCCCCTGCGTGGAGCTCCAGTGTAGGGGGTGCAGCGCCGTAAGGTCGGTGAGGAGCGAATCGGTCGTGGGGATTCCGTCGCCCGAGCGCGTCTCGAGCAGTAGCCAGGCGGGAGCCGCGTTGTAGGTCGTTCGCGCGACGGTGACCGTGCGTGCGCCGAGGACGGTCGTCGTGGAGTTTCGCTCGAGGCTCGTTTCGTAGACGAACTGACCCGGACGCAATGCAGTTGCGTCGAGATGGAAGCGACGCGGCGTCGTCGTGTCGGTCACCGGAACCTGCGCCACGATTGGGATTGCGATCGCCGACGCGGCGAATGCCAGCAACGTCCTAGCTGCGCGGACCACAGATCCGATCCAGTTCGTCGAGTCCGACCAAGACGTCCCGCGGCTTCGAGCCGTCGGGCGGACCTAGGACGCCCACCGCATGTAGTTGATCGATAATTCGCGCCGCGCGTCCATAGCCGACTTTGAGACGGCGTTGCAGCAGCGACGTCGAGCCTTGCTGGTTCTGCACGACCAACTCAGCGGCCTCGCGAAACAACTTGTCGCGATCGGACGTGTCGACACTCTCTCCTTCGGCCTGACCTGCCTCGAGCGCTTCGCGCTGTCGCACCGCCTCGAGAATGTCCGGCTCGACCTCGAGCGGCTCCTCGAGCACGAGACCCTGCGCCGCCAGCGCGGCGCGCTTCCGCTCACGCACACCCTGATACCAACCCATCAAGTGTTCCGTGTCCTCGCTCGACAAATAGGCGCCTTGCAGGCGCGCGGGCTCCGACTTGCCCGGCGGAATGAACAGCATGTCGCCGTTGCCGAGCAGCATTTCCGCACCGGCGCCGTCGATGATCGTGCGGCTGTCGATCTGGGATGCGACGCGGAAGGCGATTCGGCTGGGGAAGTTCGCCTTGATCAGACCCGTGATGACGTTCACGCTGGGCCGCTGCGTGGCGAGAATGAGGTGGATTCCGATGGCGCGTGCCTTCTGAGCGAGCATCGCGATCGGTGTTTCTACTTCGCCGGGCACCGTCATCATGAGGTCGGCCATCTCGTCGATGATGACGACGATGTACGGCAGGATGCTGCCTGTGTACGTAGTGGCCTCGAACGCGACGTCGGGTCGTTTCGGCAGCTTGAGCGGCGAGTTCTCCTCGACGCGCTTGTTGAATTCTTGGATGTTGCGGCACCCGTTCGCGGCGAGCAGCTCGTAACGCTCCTGCATCTCCATTTTCGCCCAGTTGAGCACCGACGCGGCGTCGCGGTTGTCGGTGATCACCTTGTGCCGGAGGTGCGGCAGCGTGTTGTAGACCGAGAGCTCGACCATCTTCGGGTCGACCATCAGGAATCGCAGCGTGCGTGGTGTATGTCGGTACACCAAGCTCGTGATGATCGTGTTCACGCAAACTGATTTGCCGGAGCCGGTCGCGCCGGCGATCAGCAAGTGCGGCATCTTTGCGAGATCAGCAATGACGGGCTTCCCCTCGAGATCCTTGCCGAGCGCGATCGGGAGTGCGGCGCGCGCGGTTTGGAATTCGCGCATCTCGATCAGCTCACGGAACGACACGATCTCCGACACGGGGTTCGGCACCTCGACACCGACGGCGCCGCGCCCGGGAATGGGCGCGACGATGCGGATCGATGCCGCTCGCATGGCGAGCGCAAGATCGTTCGACAGGTTCGCGAACTGCCTGACCTTCACACCTGGCGCAGGCTCGATCTCGAACTGTGACACCACTGGACCGGTGGTACGCCCAACGAGCTCACCCTCGACGCGGAAAGTGCGGAGCGCGTCCATGAGCTTGAGCCCCATGTCATCGAGCTCTCGTTTGCTCGCTTCGACGTTCCGTCTCGGGATCTCGGTGAGAAGCTCGGGCGTCGGCAATTCGTCGCCCTCCCCCGGGACCTCGGGATGCGCTGTGGCTTCGATTGCCGCCGCGATCTCAGCATCGTGCTCGGCGGCGGCGTCCGCGCGGGAGCGTTTCTTCTTGCGCTTGGAGTCGGCGCCGGTGCCGTTAGCGTTCTCTAAGGACTCGACATCGCCGTCCAGCATCGCGGTCGGGTCGAGGCCGGGCATTTCCTCGGGCGCCGGTGCGAGCGCGAGGGCGAGCTCACCGCCGGCCGCGCTCGGCTCTGAGGCGTCGGCTTCGGCGTCGCGCTTGCGCCGGCGTTTGGCCGGAACCTCGGGCGCGTCGGCCACGACAACCGCAGCGGCGACCGGCGGTCGGTGGCCGATCAGCGCGCGCACCGGATTCCAGGCGAGCGTTGCCGCCATGAGTACGGATCCGGCCAATGCGACGACGATCCACGCGCCGAATGACCCGAACCACCCGCGCCACCACGACGCGACGAACTCGCCCCACAGCCCGGCGCCCAGACTGGGCAGACCCGGCGGCGGCGGGGCGATCGACAGCGCGAGGGCAACCGGCAGCAAGACGACGACGCCGGCAAAAAAGATCATCCACGATCGATCGGTATCCGACGCGAGGCGCCCGAATAATCGCAGCGCATGGACAGCGGGAACGAGCGGGATCAGGATCGCCGCCGGCCAGCCGAAGAACCACACGAGCGGGCTCGCCAGGATTCGTCCGACGACGCCGACGCTCGCTTCGACGCTCACCGGTGCGCGCGCCTGTGCGAGCGCCAGCGCTCCGAACGCGCCGGCGAGGAAAACGGAAAACAACAGCAGCGCGATCCCGAGGATCTCGCGCCTGAGAGAGGAACTGCCCACGGTTACCGCTCGCGGTCTGGTCCGAGCTTGGTGATCTGTCGATCCTGGTAGAGCGGGACGACTGGGTAGGAATCCACGGCCGCGCACGCGGTCAGGTCATCGCCGAACCCCGCGTCGCGCAGCGCGCGGCCGTGCTCTGATGCGTCGAACAATCCGAGGACGCGATCGCCGTACTTTCGATCGATCAGCACACACGCCTGCGCCGCATCGTTGAGCTCGATCCCGGTCAGGCGTTTCGACACGTTATAGACGTACCGTCCCGCGCACCCGGCATCCTCGAGCGCGAACTGCCGATCGCGTCCCGCACATATCAAAGTAACGTCGGCGCCGCCGCGCAGCGCGGCGCGCATCATCGCCAATACGACAGTGTAGTTGACGTACGACGCGATGACCACGTCACGAGCGCCCTGAGCTGCGGCGATCGCCGGTGTCCCGTTGGTCGTCGCCATGATGACGGTCTTTCCTTCGACTGCCTCGCGGGTGAAATCGCCCGGAGAATTGCCGAGGTCGAATCCCGGAATCGGAAGCATCTTTCGCTCGCCGGCGAGACGGACGTCAGCGCGCTCGAACGCCTTCGCGGTGCGGACGACGTCGTCGGAGTTCTCGAGCGGCACCACGGCTCGCGCGCCGTTCGCCAATGCCGCTGCGATCGTCGACGATGCGCGCAGGACGTCGATCACGGCGACCAGTCGGCCGGTCACGTCGAACGGTGCGAACGCGGCGCCACCAAACACCACGTCAATCCGCACTACGCGGGCTCCTTCAGCAGATCGGTTTCGCGCTCGAGGAACTTGGTGTCGACGTCGCCGGCAATGAAGCGAGGGTTCTGCATCACGCGGGCGAGGAACGGAATGGTGGTGGTCACGCCCTCGATGATAAATCCGTCAAGCGCGACGTGCATTCGCGCGATCGCTTCGGCGCGGTCGCGTCCCTGGCAGATGAGCTTGGCCAGCAAAGAGTCGTAGTACGGAGGAACGGTGTAACCATCGTAGACGTGCGTGTCGAGTCGAACGCCAGGGCCGCCGGGTGGATGGAAGGCGAGAATCTTACCCGGCGACGGCTGAAAGTTGCGCGCGGGATCTTCGGCGTTGACGCGGACTTCGATGACGTGTCCGCGCAACGGTGGCAGCTCGGAGACGCTGAGCTTCTCACCGGCGGCGACACGTATCTGCTCCTTCACGAGGTCGATGCCGGTGAGCATCTCGGTCACTGGATGCTCGACCTGGATCCGCGTGTTCATCTCCATGAAGTAGTACGAGCCGTCTTCATCGAGGAGCATTTCGATCGTGCCAGCGCCGACATAATCGATCGCTTTGGCCCCGGCGACCGCGGCGTCGCCCATCTCGAGACGCATCGCCCGGGTGACGGCAGGACTCGGCGCCTCTTCGATCAGCTTCTGATGGCGCCGTTGGACCGAGCAATCACGTTCGCCGAGGTGGATGAGGTTCCCGTATTTGTCGCCGATGATCTGAAACTCGATGTGCCGCGGACGCGCGAGATACTTCTCGACGTAGACGTCGCCGTTGCCGAAGGCCGACAGCGCCTCGGATCGCGCGAGTTGAAAGGACCGCGCGAAATCGTCGACGTCGCGGGATACGCGCATGCCCTTCCCGCCGCCGCCG
The DNA here is from genome assembly GCA_036002925.1 of Gemmatimonadaceae bacterium. Classification (GTDB taxonomy): domain Bacteria; phylum Gemmatimonadota; class Gemmatimonadetes; order Gemmatimonadales; family Gemmatimonadaceae; genus JAQBQB01. Next base: position 7,671 of record DASYSU010000352.1, read on the forward strand.
GCCGCCGCCTTGATGATCACCGGGAAGCCGATTTGCTTGGCGAACGTCAGAGCTTCATCGACGTCGTCGACCGGGCCAGGGGTGCCGGGGATGATCGGTACGCCGACGGCCGTCATCGCCTTGCGCGCCGCCGCCTTGTCGCCCATGACGCGAATCTGTTCCGCGGTGGGTCCGATGAACGCGATCCTCGACGCCGCGCAGATGTCGGCGAACTCCGCGTTCTCGGCGAGAAAGCCGTAGCCGGGATGGATGGCGTCGGCGCCAGTGATCTCAGCGGCCGCGATCAAACGCGGAATGTTGAGGTACGATTCGCGCGCCGGCGCGGGCCCGATGCAGACGTCGTCGTCGGCGAAGCGCACGTGCAGCGACTCGCGGTCCGCCTCGGAGTACACCGCAACCGTTTGCACGCCAAGCTCGCGGCACGCGCGGATAACGCGCAGCGCGATCTCTCCGCGATTGGCGATGAGAACTTTGTTGAACATTACTTCGCGGTCGAATCGCCCTCGAAACCGGACCAGGATGTATCGCTGGTGCCGGCAACGCCTTGAACGCGCAAGGCGAATTCCGCCGGACTCGTGGCGTAGAACATCGCACTCTCGTACGACACGACGCCGCGCGAGTAGAGCTGCATGAGCGACTGATCGAAGTTCTGCATGCCGTACTGTACCGCCCCCTCCTTGATCAGGTCGGGGATGTTGAGGCTCTTGGCCATGTCGCGAATGTTGTCGCGCACAGCGGCCGTGTTGATCAGCACCTCGCACGCGGGAATCCGACCGGCCTTGTCGGAGCGCGGCACGAGGCGCAGCGAGATGACCGCCTGGAGCGCGCTGGCCAGAGAGAAACGCACTTCTCCTTGCTGGTGGGGCGGATAGAACGACAGGACGCGGTTGATCGTCTGCGTCGCGTCCACCGTATGGAGCGTCGAGAACACCAAGTGCCCGGTGTCGGCGGCCTTGAGCGCCGTGTCCAGCGTTTCGAGATCTCGAATTTCGCCGATCAGGATGACGTCGGGATCCTGCCGTAGCACGCGACGTAACGCTTGGCCGAAGGTCGCCGTGTCGGTACCGATCTCGCGCTGGTTGATGTGCGAGTTGATGTCGCGATGGAGGAATTCGATCGGATCCTCGATCGTGATCACGTTGGCGCGCCGATTCTCGTTGATGTGTTGGATCATCGCCGCGAGGGCGGTCGACTTTCCAGACCCGGTGACGCCCGTGACGAGGATGAGACCGCGCGGCTTGAGCGCGACCTCCTCGAGCACGGGAGGCAGATTCAGCTCACCGATGGTCCGCGCTTGATATGGAATCGCGCGCATCGCATAGCACAGCGACCCGCGCTGCTGATAGACGTTGACGCGGAATCGGCCGATGCCCGGAACGCCGATGGCGAAGTCGCACTCTTTCTCTTCGGCGAATTGCTTCACCTGGCGTGGCGTCATGAGCTGCTCGGCGAGCGCCTTGAGATCCTCCGGACGCAACGGCTGGTGCTCGAGCGGCTCGAGCTCGCCGTCGATGCGAATGGTTGGCGGACGGCCGACCTTCAAGTGCAAGTCGGATCCGTTGCGCCGAATGAGCTCCTGCAGCACGGTCTTGAAGCTGATGCCGGTCGGTGCGGGCGGAGGTGTCAACGCGGCGTGCTCGCCGGCGCCCTGCGTTGGATTAGCCATTGGGATCGATCTTGAAAAGCACTTGGCCGTACTCGACAGGCTGCGCGTCCTCGACGAGAATTTCGCGCACGACGCCACTGTATTCGGATTCGATCTCGTTCATGATCTTCATCGCCTCGATGATGCACACGATCTGTCCTTTCGTCACGCGATCGCCGACCGCGACGTACGCCTTCGCACCCGGCTCCGGCGATTTGTAGAACGTACCGACCATTGGTGACTTGACCTCGAGCCCGACGGCCTTCGGCGGCTCCGGTGGTGGAGCGACTTCGTTTTCGGTGATGGGCGCCATTCCGCCGGCCGGCGAAATCCGATTGGCCGGCACCGGGGCGAGCGCCGGGAGCGTCACGGCTGGCGCCATTTGCACCGCGCCGCGCTGTTGTGGACTCTTGGAGATGCGAATCTTCATCCCCTTGTCCGACGTGATCTCGATCGAGTCGACGGTCGACCCGTCGATGATCTCGATCAGCTTTTTCACGTAGCGTAGATCGATCATAGGCCTCTAAAGAGTGGCACCAGAGCGGTCACCCGAGCTCAATCAGCTCGTGCGTGAAGGTCGTGAGGATTTTCGGCCCGGTCGGACTGAGAAACACGTCGTCCTCGATTCGTACGCCGCCCCATCCCGGCCGATAGATCCCCGGCTCGATTGTCACCACTGCACCTTCGGCCAGCGCGCCGTCGGCCGTTCGAGCCAGCCGTGGCGCTTCATGCACCTCCAATCCGAGACCGTGACCGAGACTGTGGCCAAAGAGGTCCCCGTATCCGCGCTGCTCAATGTAGTCGCGCGCGATGGCGTCGGCATCCCGCCCCGTCATGCCGGCGCGAACGCGGTTCGCCGCGCTTTCGTTCGCCGCGCGGACGACATCGTAGATCTCGCGCTGTTCCGGCTGCGCGACGCCGACGACGCAGGTGCGCGTGATGTCGGCGCAGTAGCCTTGTGTTTCGGCGCCGAAGTCCAGCAGCAGAAAGTCGCCTGATTCGATTCGGCGGGTCGTCGACCGCGCATGCGGCAGCGCCGAGCGAGGACCCGAGGCGACGATCGAGGCGAACGGGAACCCTTCACTGCCCTCGTCTCGCAACGCCTTCTCGAGCACACCCGCGACCTCGAGCTCCGTCATGTCGACACGCACTTGTGGCAGCGTCCGCGCCAGTGCGCGCGTCGCAATGCCATTCGCCGCTTCGATGAGCGCGAGCTCGCCGGCGTCTTTGCGCTCCCGCAACGTCTCCACGAGATCGACAGTGGGGCGCCACTGCCATCGTCCGCCGGCCTCCAGCAGCCGCTGAAAGTCGCGATGCAGCACGTGCGCCGACTCGAATCCCGCCACGTCGAGAGACGAGAGCTGCCCCAATTGCTGCCACAACCCCGTCCAGAGACTCTGCGACTCGATGGTGACACGCGCGAGATCGCCGACCTCCTCGGCGATCTGCGTCTGGTAGCGAAAATCCGAGACGAGAATGACGTCACGCGGTGTGACGAAGAGCAGCGCGCTCGAGCCGGAGAATCCGGTGAGGTACCGAATGTTCGGGAGGCTCGTCACGAGCAGCCCGTCGACGTGCGCGGCCGTCAGAGCGTCGACGAGCGCCGTGAGGCGACGCTGCCGCGGGTCAGACACGCGCCGCGAGCGTCCGAGTCAGGCCACGTAGTGCGAGCTCGTAACCGTACGTGCCAAGTCCGCAGACGACGCCGACGGCTGCCTGCGCGAGCATCGAATGCCGTCGCTCCGGTTCCCTCGCGTAAACGTTCGTGACGTGCACCTCGATGAATGGAACCTCGATCGCCGCGAGGGCGTCGCGAATCGCGATGCTCGTGTGGGTGTACGCGCCGGCGTTGATTACCACTCCGTCGACGCGGCCACGAAGCTTGTGAATGGTGTCGATCAGTTCCCCCTCGCCATTGTGCTGCGCGAATTCGACATCGGCGCCGACTTCCGCGGCGACCGATCGCAGCGCGCGCTCGACGTCGGCGAGTGATTCGCGGCCATAGAGCGCAGGCTCACGCGTCCCGAGCAGGTTCAGGTTCGGTCCGTTGAGAACAGCGATTCTCACGTCTTTTTGAGTCCGTTGAGCCAGGCGTTGAACTGGGCGATGTCGTCGGTTGCATCGGGGGAACCGGGCGCCGCGTCACCACCCGTGGATTCGGCGGCCGGGTCGGTCATTTCCTCGGCAAAGAATTGATCGAATGAAAACCCATTTGTCGCGCCGCTCGAACGAGGCGGTGTGTTCGCCTTGAAGACGTGATCTAACGACAACTCGTCGGTCGCGCGATGCGCCGGCGTTCCCTCGAGCGAAGGCTCGACGCTGGCCGGTTCGGGGACGGTCCTCGCGAATGCCGCGGCCAGCGCATCGGCGGCGACGGTGTCCGACACCGAGGCGTGGGCGCCGGAGAACAGTGCGTCGATCGAACCGCTCACCGTTTCGCTCGCGCCCGGCGTCATGCGCGCCTGGCGACTGGGCGGCGCGGCGTGGTCCGGTTGATCGGCCGCTGATGCCGGCGATGCGACCCCGCCGTTTCCAGCGCGGCGGCCCACGAGCCCCAATAAGAATTCTCTAATCGTCGGACCGCCGTACGGCGGCGGCGTGGGATACCCCGGTTCATTGCGCGCCGCGTGGGCTCCGGATATCCGATCTTCGATCGCGCGAAGCCGGTCGCGCAACTCGGGCTCGTCGGGCCGCTCCTCGACGAGCTTTCGATAGATCTCGGCCGCGGAGTCCAGGTGCCCTTGCTGGATATACAACTCCGCCATCGTTTCCGTGACAAATGCTTCGGCCGGCTCGGTGGCCGGCGCTTCGAACGCCTGAGGTATCTCGATGCTCGAGATCGACTCGGGAACCTCGCGTCCATCATGGCCGCCGTCGATTGGCGCCGACTCAGTCTCGACGGACATTTCCATCGCCGAGGCTTCGACATGCGAAGAAGTCGCCTCATCTGGCGGTTCGCTGGACGCCAGCCCTCCCGCGTCAACAGGCGGAAGATCGAAAAACGTCTCAGTCTCGAGCACGGGAACTTCGGCCGGGGCGTTCCCGATGACGCCCGCCTCGAACGTCTCGAGTCCGGCGAGTGACGGAGTCTCGTCGCCGCTCGCGCTCGGCGTGTCAAAATCGTTTGTCAGTCCGAGATTGATGTCCGTCGCCAGCTGGATGTCTGGCGATGGAGTCGTCGAGGCTTCACTGAACGCATCGCGCTCGAACGCTTCGTCTTCGCTTCCAAGCGCGAATCCACCGGAGATCGTGACATCGCCATCGAGGCCGACCGGTGCCGGCTCGGCGGAGGGCGCCGAGGGCGTAAACGATCCTGTCTCGACGTCGCCCAGAGAAAAGTCGTCGAGATCGAGCAGGTCGTCATTGGCGGTAGAAGCGGCCGGCATCGGATGCGAGGGCGGCAACGGTGGCACGTCGACTTCGCTCTCGCGGCCAGCGAATCGTTCTTCCTCTCGCTCGCTGTAATCGAACGAAATCGGCAGCGCCTCTTGGCTCTTCTCGATGTCCGCGTCCTGCGTGAACGTCCGGTCGGCCGGCTCGTCGGGCGCGGACATTTCCTCTACGGCCGCCATACTCAGTGGCGTCAGCTTGCGCTCGAACGGCGGGGGGGATTCGAGGGCAATCGAATCCAACGATGAGAGAAGCTGAATGATCTCGTCGTTGCGTGGATCGGCGTCGAGCACTCGCTGATACCAGCCGCGGGCGCCCACGGCATCGCCCGATGCCCGGGCGATATCGCCGAGGTGACGCAGCGCGATCAAATTCTCCGGATCGAGTGAGAGCGCGGTCTCGAAGACGGCTTTCGCCTCTTCGTCTCGGCCACTCTCGTAGAGTGCCTGGCCATAGACGATATGGCCGCTCATGTGACCGGGCTGCTGCGGCAGATATTCCTGGCAGATGGATATCGCCTGCTCGAGATCGCCCGCCTTTCGGTACTCGTTCGCCAGAGGCGCAAAGTACCGTCGCGGATTCTCGTCGAATTTCTTACGGAGCTCGTCGATTCGGGCGGAAGTGCCCATTGAATGCCCTCATTTCGGACATGCGACGGAGGGCCGAAGCCCGGGACGGACGAATGCGCATAATACACAGCGCTGACGGCGTGAGTCAATCAGAAGTCACACCCTCACTTGATTTTAGCCCGTGCCGGGCTCTAACTTCACGAGCTTGACTCGGTGGATTTTCCTTCCCTCCCGCACTACCGGAGTTTGGTCCTGTGCTGCAACAGATGCGGAGCCTGGCAAAGTACGTCTGGCTCCTCGTGGCCCTCGCCTTCGTCGGCGGCTTTCTTCTCTATGAAACGTCGGGCCTCATGGGCCGGACGCCTGTAACGGCCACGACAGCAGTCGCCGTCGTCAACGGGCAAGAGATTCCCTATCGCGAGTTTATCGCTCGCGTTCAAAACGAAACGCAAAGCGAGCAACAGCGCTCCGGTCGTACGCTCTCGCAGGACGACACCCGGCGGATCGAGAACGGCATCTTCGATCAGATGGTCAACGACGTCTTGCTCCAGGCGGAGTATCGCAAGCGCGGCATTTTCGTGAGCGACGACGAAGTGCGCGAATTCGCTCGATACGCGCCGCCACCCTGGATCACGAACGCGCCCGAGCTCCAGACCAACGGTCGGTTCGATCCCGACAAGTACCAGCGTCTCCTTGCCAGCTCTCAGGCGCGCCAGAGCGGATTGCTCCTGCAGCTCGAAGCCTATTACCGCACGGAGATTCCGCGCGAAAAGCTGTTCGATCAAATCGCGTCGGGCGTGTACGTCACCGACGCGGAGCTCTGGCGGGCATGGCGCGATCAGCACGACAGCGCCCAGGCCAGCTACGTCGCGTACACCCCGGTCGTGGACCCGGCGGCGATGAAGGCGATTCCCGAGGGCGACTTGCGCGCCTACTTCGACAAACACACCACCGAGTTTCAGAACCCGGGACGTGCCGTGTTGTCCGTCGTGACGATTCCGCGCGTCATCAGCGCGACCGATACGGCTGCGGCTCGCAACCGCGCGCTTCAGTTGCGCGATGAGATCACCAAGGGTGCGAAGTTCGAGGATGTGGCCAAGCGTGAGTCGAGCGACTCGGTATCGGGCCGCAATGGCGGCGATCTCGGTCGGGGCGGGAAAGGACGATTTGTGCCCGACTTCGAGAAGGCGGCCTACGCGCTCAAGGTCGGCGAGGTCTCACAGCCGGTGCTCACGCCGTTCGGCTTCCATCTCATTCGGGTCGACGAGCACAAAGGCGACACGCTCGCGCTGCGGCACATCCTCGTACCGATTCAGGCGAGCGATTCGGCTTCGACGCGCGTCGATCGCGAGGCGGACTCGCTGTCACGGATGGCCGCCGCGGGGGATCAGGGCGCCAAGCTCGACACAGCGGCCCAGAAGCTTGGCCTCAAGGTCAACAGGATTCAGGTCATCGAGAACGAGCCCGGGGTCATGAACGGTAAGGTGGTGCCGAGCGTGAGTGCTTGGGCCTTTGGCGGTGCGAAAGCCGGTGAGACCAGCGATCTCTTCGATGACGAGAACGGCTACTACCTCGCGCGTCTCGACTCGCTCAGGACCGGCGGTGACGCGAAATTCGACGACGTAAAGGATCTCGTGCGAGAACGCGTCGCGAAGGAACAGGCGATCGACAAGATCGTTCCGCAAGCGCAGCAGCTGGCGTCGGCGGCCGCTACGAGCACCCTCGAGGCCGCGGCAAAGGCAGCAAACCAGACCGTCCAGCAGACGCCGATGATCGCACGCTCATCGGCCGTGCCAGTGCTTGGACAGTTCAACGAGGCAATTGGCGCGGTGTTCGCCTTGCCGGTGGGTGCCGTGAGCCAACCCGTGAAGACGGCGGAGGGCGCCTTCGTCTTACGCGTCGACAAACGAGTTGTCGCCGACAGCACGGCGTGGGCAGCGCAGAAGGACGCGCAGAAGACGGCGCGGCTTCAGCAGCTGCGTCAACAGAGGATACAGATGTACTTACAGGATATTCGCAAGGCGGCGAAGGTCGATGACCGGCGTAAGCAGATCAACGCGGCCGCGCGACGGCAGGACGTCGCTACATAGAGCGATCGTCGAACACCATTACGGCGCTCTGAATGGCCGGCAGCGAAAGCTGCCGGCCCTTCTTACTACTAGATCAGGCGCTTGGGCTCCGGGCGGGCCGCTTCTTCGTCGCGACGAATCTCCGTCGCCTCGCCCGCCGAAAGGCGGTCGTTCGTGCGTGTCTCGCGGAACGGCTCGCGAATCTCACGGTCCGCGTCGCTGATGTTCTTCTTGAACTCGCGGATGCCCTTTCCGATGGATGCTCCGATCTCTGGAACGCGCCGGGCGCCAAAGAGCACCAGCACGATGATCAGGATCATCATCAGTTCGGTGAAGCCGAGATTACCGAGATTCATACCGTCTCCTAGAAAAGCGAACGAGCAATGAGATACGCCACGAGCACGCCGACGAGGCTGAGCAACGAAACATCGAGCGCGACAGGGCCAATGGCAAACTTGATCAGGACGAGATCGATACTCAATGGCCCAAGCGTCGGTGTTACGCCAGCCGTCAGGAATTGCTTCGCCGCTCCGCCCGGGAAAAACATCCGGGCCGCCTGCTGCATCGCCCCGCCCACGATAAACCCGATCGCGAGCACCAGAGCATGAAACCCCGGTCGGTGCTTGGATGATCCACGTTGTGCCATGCCGCGTTGTGCCATCTAGAACCGCCGATCCATGACGTAGGCAATCGCGTCCGTCAGCGCCGACCGGACTGGGGTCTCTGGTAGGACGCGCAATGCTCGTTCCGCGTCATGCGCGAACTGCTCGCCACGCTGGCGGGCGTACTCGATCCCCCCCGCCTCGGCAACGATGGCGATCACATCGGCCAGCAGGTCGTCGGACGGGGCTTCCGTGGCGAACAACGCATCGATCCGACGGCGGCCGGCGGTTGAGACATTCGGCAGCGCCGCGATCAGCGGGAGGGTGACCTTGTGTTCGCGCAAGTCGAGTCCGCCGGGCTTACCCGTCACCGTCTGGTCGGCGGTATAGTCGAGAATGTCGTCGGCAACCTGGAAGGCCATTCCGAGCCGATCGCCGTACTGCGCGAGCGGCTCGCGGAATTCCGGCGCGCCGCAAAGGGCTCCGCTCTCGCATGCGCCCGAGATGAGCGATGCGGTCTTCGCGCGAATCAAGTGGCAATACTCTTCTTCGCTGAAGCTCAGGGCGTCGACCGCGGCGAGCTGTCGCATTTCACCGATCGTCAACTCGTTTGCGACATTGGTGACGATCTCCAGAATCTCGAGATCGCCCATGCGAACGAGCGCCGTGAGTGCGCGCGAGTAGAGGAAGTCTCCCATGATAACGGAGACTTGATGGCTGAACAGCGAGTTGACGGTCGGGAGTCCGCGCCGAAGGACGGAATGATCGACCGAGTCATCGTGCACCAGCGTGGCGAGATGCATCAGCTCGACCACCGCGGCGAGGTCGATGGAGCGCGGCTCCGGTCCATCGGTCACGGCGCTCGCTAGAAGCGCGAGCGTGGGACGGAACATCTTCCCGCGCATTTGCAGGAGGTGACTGCTCACTTCGCGGATGATGGGCAGCTCGTCGGTGACGATGTCCTGCATCGCTCCGACAACCTCCTCGAGCCGGTCACGAACGGGGGCTTGGATGTCGCGTAGCGCATCGGTGGCGGCGGTTCGCGGCCGCAACACGGCCCCGCTCATCGCGCCACCCGTTCGAGTTCACTCATGCGCTCACTGATGTCACGGAACTGAATGTCCAGAACGAAGACGCGTTGATAGTAACCGAGCGCCTCCTCTGATTTCCCCTGTGCCTCTGCCGCCCTGCCCAACCAGTATAACACGCCGAGCAGCTGATCCTCGCTCGCCCGTTCGGCGAGCGCGCGCGACAAGATCCCCGACGCGAGCTTGAATTGGCCCTTATCGAGAAAGCACTGGCCGAGGGCTTCGTACGTCGGGAGGCGCGTCGTCGGCCCGGCGAGCGCCTTTTGGAATTCCGCGATCGCTTCGTCGACAAGTCCCATCTCTTTGTACGCGATCGCGAGATCGTAGTGACTCTGATAATCCTCGGGATCGACGTTCTCGGCGACACCCTGCTTGAACTTGCGCAACATGTCGGCGAAATCCGCTTCCTCATCGCCGGTCGGTTCCTGCTCGGCAACGACCATGCGCGTGTCTCGCGGCGCCTGGTCGTCGCGCAGCCAATCGCCAAGGTTGATGAAGTTTCGATCGTGCGCCGCATTCGACATACGGCTCGATGGCGTTGGCTGCGCCGTCGACGGCCGCTGTCGCGGAATTCCACTCGAGGACATCGCCGGTGTCGGCGCCGGCGGAACGATTGCGTCGAGCGCTGCCCGCGCGCGCACTTCCTCGGGCGCGAGGTCGAGCACGCGCTGATACACGGTCCGCGCTTTGTCCGCCTGGTCGGCCCGCAACAGCGAGTCGGCGAGCGCGATATACGCCTCGATCAGCCGGCCTCGATCGTTCGTGCGAAACGCGTACTCGACGCGCTTTTGATGATGCCGAATAGCTTCCGGCTCGATACGCGCGATCTCTTCGGCGAGGGACGACGCGAGATCCAGCTCACCCCGGCGTTCCGCGCCCGCCATCGCCGTTTCGAGTTCTTGAATGCCGCCCTCGCGATCTCCGGCCTCGAGCATCGCTTCCGCGAGGGAGCGCCGAAGTCCCCAATCCTCGGGCGACTGATCGACGCTCGCCCGCAGCAGCTCGACCGAGTGTGCCGCGACCGTTGTCGATGGGTGCGCGACCGACGGTGTCGACGTGATGACGAGCTCCTCATCGTCGAACGCGTAGCTCTGGCTGAGGCGATCGTCGTCGAGCACGGGAGTCGTCGAACTTGACGGGGTCGCATCGACGGGTTCTTCGAGTCCCGTCTGTTCAACGAGCTCCTCATCGACGAACAGTCGTTCGATCGGCGCCGAGACGCGGGGCGTCGTGGACACCGGCGGCGCGTCGGGAACTTCCAGGTCCATGAGTGGAAGTCCATCGAGCGGTGTGGGCGCCGTCGTCGGGCGCGGCGGAACAACCGGTGTCGGGATCGGCGGCGTCATCAGCGATGACGCGTCGAACTCGATTGACGCGCGCCCCGGTTTCGCCGGCTCCGTCTCCGGAACGATGAACTCGAGCTCTCCGCTGTCGGTTAGACCGTCTCGCAGCGCGGCGTGCGTGGGCGCCGACGAGCGGCCGATCGGCGTCGACTCGAGTCCGAGAATCGAACTACTCGGCGTCTCGCGATCGATTCCGTCATCGTCGCTGAGGCGCGTCGACTCGAGGCCCAGCAGCGACTCCGACGGCGTCTTCTCGATGTCTCCGGTGTCGTCATCGATACGCGTGAGACCTTCCAGCGGCGTATCCATCGAGACAGCCGGTGGCACCCGCGTCGGTTCGGCAACCGCCGGCGGCGCTGCCTTCGGAGGGGCTGGCGGTGGCTGTGGCGGAACTACTGGCGGCGGCTTGACCTCGACCTTTGGGGCTGGACGCTGAGCCCGCGCCGGCACCGGCGGCGTCTTCGGTGACGGCGGAGCATCCAGATCGAGAAAGATGAGATCTGATCCGGAGGTCTGCTGGCGTGCGCCGCCCGAGCGCGGCTCGACGGTCGGATCAATCGACCGCATGCGGTTCGCCGTTGCCGTCGCATCGGCCTGTCGCCCTTCGAAGTCGTAGCGCTGATACAGAATCTGCAGCTGCTCGACCGCCTCGTCCTTTCGACCGAGCTTCGTGAGCTGGTCGGCGAGCATGAGCCGGATCTCGTGCTGATCGGGACAGAGATCGGCGAATTCGTTCAAGGCTCGAAATGCCTCGTCGACTCGACCCGCTTGCTGCATGCGGTCGGCGTACTCGAGGAAGTTGACCTTCGCCTCGCTCTTGAATCCCTTCTGCGCGCTGATCTTTCCGAGCTTGTAATAGACGGATGAACGCCCCGGCGAGTGGCGGAGGATCTTATTACAGAGTGCGATGGCGTTGTTGAAAAACCCGGTGTCGGCGTATCGGTCGACGGCCTGCTCGTAATAGTCGACAGCGTCCGCAACGTTGCCGTTGCGCAGCATCAGGTCGCCGACGCGGTTGAACAGGGCGACATCCAGCTCGGCGGCGTGTTGATCGAATGACTCGAGCAGCTTGACGTAGACCGCCAAGGCCTTGTCGAACTGCTTCTTTAGCTCGAACTCCGCTGCCTGCTTCTTTAGCTTTGCAACGTTGGACATCAGCGCCTGGTGGGTGACCGGGGCAAAAAAACACCCCGCGCACCGGGGGAAAGTGAGAGCTTAAGTTATAGCTAAGTCACTCGTGTAACAAGGTTTGCCTCGCACGTAGGTCGCGACGCACCGGTTGTCGCCGTACCAATACGGCAGCTCTCGAATGTCGCCAATATCGAAGAGTGCCAGATCGGCGGAGAAACCAGGTGCAATCTGCCCAACGTGATCGGCCAATGCGAGTGCTGACGCGCCATTGACCGTAGCGGCAACCACAGCCTCCGCGACGCTCAGTCGCAGCTGGCTGACGCCGAGTGTGAGTACCAGCGGCAGGTTTGGCGTCGGCGACGTGCCCGGATTGAAATCGGTCGCCAGGGCGACGGCGATTCCCGCCTCGATCAGCCGCCGGGCCGGGGCGTGCTTCGTCTTTCCAAGAAAGAGCATGGTCCCGGGGAGTAACGTGGCGACCGTCGATGCGTGAGCGAGCGCCGCGATGCCGCCGTCCGAGATTGCCGCGAGATGATCTGCGGACGTCGCGCCAAGCGACGCCGCGAGCTCGGCACCGCCGGACGACGTCAATTCGTCAGCGTGCAGCTTGAGCAGCAGCCCCGCGTCGCGCGCCGCGGTCAAGATGGCTCGACTCTCGTCGACCGTATAGACGCCGGTCTCACAAAACACGTCAGCGAATCGCGCCAGCTGTTGCGCCGAAACCGCCGGAATCATCTCGTTGATCAGAGAATCCACATAGGTCTGTCGCGCGGCGGCCGATCCACGGTGCTCGAGCGGGATCTCATGTGCGCCGAGAAAGGTGGCGACGATCCGAAGCGGCAGCTCGCGCGACAGCTGTGCGATCACCCGCAGCGTCTTGAGCTCGTCCTCGAGCGTGAGACCGTAGCCGGATTTGAGCTCGACCGTGGTCGACCCGAACGACGAAAGCCGGCGCAGCCGCACGCGCGCCAGATCGAGGAGCGACTCCTCGCTCTGCGCCCGCAAGTCGCGAACCGAGGAATGGATGCCGCCACCACGCCGCGCGATCTCCATGTAATCGAGGCCGGCGGCGCGCATCTCCTGCTCGTCGAACCGAGGTCGCCCGAAGATCCCGTGCGTGTGTGAGTCGACGAGCCCCGGCGTCAGTACGCCCTGCCGGCAATCGATCTCAGGAGCATTCTTGTAACGCTGGTGCAGCGATGCGACGGAATCGACGGCAACGATCCTACCACCGGCGACCACAACGCCGACGCCGGTGCGCACGCCGGCGTCGTTCATCTCGCTGCCACGTCGCGCGCGTGCCGGACCGGCGCAGGTAACGACCTGGGACGCGTTGACAAACAGCGTCGGCCGTTCGAGTAGGCCTTCGCTCATGCCATCACGTCTCGAAGACGAGAGAGGCGCAGCGGCGCTTGCGCTTCGCCACGGCACGCGTAGAAACACGCATTGCAATCGATCGGCTGGTAGGTGCGGAACTCACGCCAATGAAAGTCGGTGGGAAAATCCGGGCATCGCCTGACGTAGCCCATTGGATCGATGTGAATGGTTCGAATGCCCGACCGACACGGCTCGCGCATCTCACCACGAACGTAGCGGGGAATCTGCGCGAGATAATGGTCGGAGTTCGTGATGACGCCGCGCCGGCGTCGCTTGAACGCCATGAGTTGACGAATGATATCGGTCAGTTGCGCCAGTTGCGCGTCGCCGATAAGGAACGACCGATTGCCGTTCTTCGAGTCGGTGTACAGGCTGAAGTTGACGCCGACGCCGAGCTCCTCGGCGCGAACCACGATCGGCAGAATCTGATCGAGATTGTCGTTCTTGATGACCGTATTGAACCGGATGTTGTCGATGCCGCGCTGACGCATGCCGGGGATCGCTTCGAGAATTCGCGCCGATAAGCCGGGGATGCCGCGCGCCCGATCATGCCGCTCGTCGAGGTAGTCGAGGGAGATGTTGAACTGATTGACTCCCGCGTCCCAAAGCGATTGCGCGCGATCGCCCGAGAGCATCGCACCATGCGTGATCAGCGTGAGGTACTTGAAGCTGATCGCGCGATCGACCTCGGCGATCAGACACTCGAGATCGCGGCGGAGCGTGGGCTCGCCGCCGGTGAACGTGACGAGCATCGGATTGAAGTAACGCGCCGCGTCGGCGAAACTCTTGAGCTCCGTGGCCCGGGCGGCAGGATCAGTTTTCCAGTAGTCGCAAAACCCGCAGCCCGCGTTGCAACGGAGGGTGACCTCGAAATGCACCAAGACAGGTCGGTGCCGCGCCGTCAGCCACGCGTATTTGACGAAGAATGGCGCAACGTGCCATGGCTTGAAGCGCGCGGAGAGCAAATCGTCAGCCGTCCCTCATCGGCAGGCGAATGTCGTGGGCCGCCGCCGTCCGAGCCGCGACGTCGTATCCGGCGTCCGCGTGTCGAGCAACGCCGATGCCCGGATCGTTCGTCAGCACGCGCTCCAGGCGGATGCGCATCTCCGGCGTTCCGTCCGCGACGATGACCTGTCCGGCGTGGAGCGAGTTGCCGATGCCGACTCCGCCCCCATGATGGAACGACACCCACGACGCGCCGCTCGCGGTATTGAGCAGCGCGTTCAAGATGGGCCAATCAGCGATCGCATCGCTGCCGTCCTTCATCGCTTCAGTCTCGCGGAACGGTGACGCGACGCTACCTGTATCGAGATGATCACGGCCGATCACGATCGGCGCCGACAACTCGCCGCTCGCCACGAGATCGTTGAGCGCGACGCCGAATGTCGCCCGTTCGCCTTGACCGAGCCAGCAGATGCGCGCCGGAAGACCCTGAAAGTGAACGCGCTCGCGTGCGAGCGTGATCCAGCGGCGCAGATGCTCATCGCGCGGAAAGAGGTCGAGCACCAACTCGTCAGTGCGCGCGAGATCGCGCGGATCGCCCGAAAGCGCGACCCACCGAAACGGTCCCTTCCCTTCGCAAAACAGCGGACGGACATACTCCGGAACGAAGCCCGGGATGTCGAACGCGTTGTCAACGCCGTTATCCAGCGCGACGGTTCGAATGTTGTTGCCGTAGTCGAACGCGATCGCGCCACGCTGCTTCATCGCCAACATCGCGCGAACATGCTCGACGATCGACGCGTTGGCGCGGCGCACATATTCTTTGGCGTCGCGGTTACGAAGTGCGGCGGCCTCGCTCAATGAGAGACCGACGGGCACATACCCATTCAGCGTGTCGTGCGCACTCGTCTGATCGGTCAACACATCGGGCGTCACGCCGCGCCTCACGAGCTCCGGCAGCACATCGGCGGCGTTCCCCACGAGTCCGACAGACAGTCCGCGCTTCGACTTCGTCGCCTCGCCGATCCACGCGAGTGCCTCGTCGAGACTGCGCGTCTTTCGATCGCAATACCCGGTCTCGAGTCGCTTGTCGACGCGCGCCTCGTCGACTTCCACGCCGAGGATTGCCGCGCTGTTCATGGTCGCAGCGAGTGGCTGTGCGCCACCCATGCCGCCGAGTCCCGCCGTGAGAACGAAGCGTCCGGCAAGCGTGCCGCCAAAATGGGCGCGCGCAACCGCCCCGAACGTTTCGTAGGTGCCTTGGAGAATTCCCTGCGACCCGATGTAGATCCACGAGCCGGCGGTCATCTGTCCATACATGATCAAGCCGGCGCGCTCGAGCTCCCGAAAGTATTCCCAGGTTGCCCAACGGCCGACGAGATTGCTGTTGGCGATGAGCACGCGCGGCGACCACGCATGCGTTCGAAAGACGCCGACCGGCTTTCCGCTCTGGATGAGCAAAGTCTCATCGTTCTCGAGTCGCCGCAGCGCGTCAACGATGGCGTCGAACGCCTCCCAGCTCCGCGCGGCGCGGCCAGTGCCGCCGTACACCACGAGATCTTGTGGACGCTCAGCGACCTCGGGGTCAAGGTTGTTCATCAGCATCCGCAACGCCGCTTCCTGCTGCCATCCCTTGCACGAAATGGCCGAGCCGCGCGGCGCGCGAATCACTCGTTGGCCGCGCTCGCCGCTCGGAGCGTCGGCCATCATCGAAGTACTCATTCAAGCCACCATGGCTGGTGAGACAAGCTCGTCGTTCATGATCGCCGCCGCGAGTCGCTCGATGTCGCTCGAGAGGACGCGATCGCGTTCGAGCGGCGCGATGAGCTTGCGCACCGCGGCATGCACGAGCGCGACTCCGCGTCCGGGCTTCAAGGGATGACGATAATCGATGCCCTGGGCGGCGCACATGAGCTCGATCGCGAGCACATACCGAACATTCCGCACGACGCGACGCAGCTTCCACGCCGCGGCCATCGCCATCGGGACGACATCCTCTTTGTTTCCGTCCGTCGGAATCGTGTCGACGCTCGCCGGATGTGAGAGCACCTTGCACTCGCTCGCCAGCGACGCGGCCGTCACTTGCGCCATCATGAATCCCGAATTGACGCCGGCGTCGCGCGTGAGAAACGGCGGCAGGCCCTGATTCATGTCTGGATGCACCAAGCGATCGATGCGTCGCTCGGAGATCGTCGCGAGGTTCGTGAGCGCGATGGCGAGAAAGTCGAGCACCATCGCGACCGATTGTCCGTGGAAATTGCCACCGCTCAACAGCTCTCCGTTCTCGAAGACCAGTGGGTTATCGGTCGCGGCGTTGAGCTCGCGGCCGATGATCGCCGCCGCGAAATCCATTGCGTCCAACACCGGACCGTGCACTTGCGGCATGCACCGAAGCGCATACGCGTCCTGCACGCGTGGGTCGTTCGTGCGATGCGACTCGCGGATCTCGCTGTCGGCGAGCAGCTCGCGCAGATATGCCGCCGACGCGGCCTGCCCGAGCTGGCCACGCACCTCTTGAATTCGCGAATCGAACGCGACCGGCGTTCCGAGCAGCGCCTCGAGCGACATGGCGCCGGCGGCGTGCGCGATGCGCCAGAGACGATGTGCGTCGACCAACGCGAGCGCGGCGATCGCCGTATGCGCCTGGGTGCCGTTGATCAGCACGAGTCCTTCCTTCGGCTGAAGCACGACCGGGGCGAGCCGCGCTGCGCGCAGCATGTCCGCCGACGGACCCGCCGACGCGCCGCACGTCAGCGAGCCCTCGCCGATCAACGTGAGCGCGAGATGCGCCAATGGTGCGAGGTCGCCGCTCGCGCCGACGCTGCCCTGCTCCGGCACCGGCGGCCACAGCCCGGCGTTCAGCATTCCGATCAGCAGCTCGGCGATGTCGAGTCGCGCGCCCGAATAGCCTTTCGCGACGAGGTTCGCGCGAAGCACCATCATCGCTCGCACTTCACGCTCGGGAAGCAAATCGCCGACGCCGGCGGCATGGCTGCGAATCAAGTTGACCTGCAGTTCGGCCAATCGCCCCGGCGGAATGGCGACGTCGGAGAGTTTGCCGAAGCCAGTGGTCACACCGTAGGCAACGGCGCCGCCCGTGACGAGATCATCGACGATTTGTCGAGCGCGGCCGGCGCGTTGCCGCGCATGCGGGGCGAGTGACACGGGTGCGCGGTCGCGAGCGACCGCCGTCACCTGCTCCAACGTGAGCGAATTCCCGTCGATGACGACTTCGTTGATCATGAGCGGGAATGTCGGCGAGGCTCACCCACAATTCAAGTGAGCGCCTCGCCGATTCACGACGTCATGTCGTCAATTCGCCGACGGTGTTCGTGAGAGCTCGGCGTTGCCCGGCGCGCTCTGATACGCCCAGTCGAAGACAACATAGTCCTTCGTCACGAACGCAACGCGAATCGCCGCGAAGTGGACGCCGTCGGCCTTCTGCACACGAAAGACATAGGCGAAGCCCGCGAGCGCCTCGGTCGTTACGTTGGAAAACCCCGTCGCCGGTGCTCGATCGATCGAGGTCAGATCCGCGACTGGCTTCGCCGAATAGAGCATCATCGTCACACCGGCACGCGCCGGCGCGAACCAAAGTGATCCATCGCTGTGGCGCTCGAGCGTCAAATCGAGATCGGTACGCGCTGACGCCGCGACGACGCCCAAGCGACGGCTCGCGTCATCGAAGAAAAGAAAGCCCGAGCTGTCCGGGCGAACCGAGGTCGCGTAGACGAACGCGTTTCTCGCGTCGAAGCGCGGCGTGTCGAGCCGCGATGCGCTCCAGTCGCTTTCGTGGCCGTCGCGCGTCACCGCGCTCACGGCAAAGCAGCGCGACACGCCGTTGACCAAGTTGCCGGCGAGGAACGCATCAGACACCGTGGTTCCTTCCACGACCCAATTTGCCGTGCACACGCCACGCGTGCCATCGTAATCGGTGGAATAGACGCTGTAATGATCGAACGTCCCGTGCGCTGCGTCGACGGCGTTGCTGCTCCACGCGAGCTGGATCGCCGTGTTGAGAGAGATCGACGCCAGGCCCTGCGGCGCGGGCAGTCGCGACTGCAAATCGATCGTGACGATGGCGGAGCGACCGATCTCGTTGTCGTCGGCGTCGCGCGTGGCGACGTAATACTGTGCGTCCGGCGTCCCCGCGTCATGGAACGTCGGCGACGTGGTCGTCGCTCGAAGATTCCAACCGTTTGCCGTGGCGGGCCGGCTGTAGACATTGAACGACGTCGCGCGCCCGCTACGCGGAACGTCCCAGCTCAAGAGTACCCCGGCGGGCGCGCCCGGAACGCCGCTCGGCACCAGCTGGTAGGTGAGGTTTGTCGGAGTATCGGGATCCGACAGTGGGTTGGTCAGCTCGTCGCAGGCGGCGATCGGGACGAGTATGGCGAGGATCAGACGAGACAGGCGCATAAGCAGTCCGAGTGGGGACGTCTCACGCACAACGCAGAGGCCGCGCCGGATGGCCGGAGCGCGCAACTACTTGTTCTGCTGCGTGTTGGCTCTGCGACCTATTTCCGCGCTGTCCAACCCAGAGGACGACACGGTGCCACAAAACTTAGAACGGCACCCCGGATCGAATCGTATTGCGATTATAGTCGAACTTGAGATCCGGCTCGGCCTTCAGTCCGATCGTAAAGTTGAATGAGAAGTTGCCGTTGGCCGACTGGGTGAAGCCGAAGAACGCGCGCCAATCATGGAGCTCGCGTTGCAGCTGAACGTTGTGTTGGGCGAACTGATGGCGCTCGAAGTCGTATGTGGTTGTCCACTTCGCGACCCATTTCGGCGTGAGGTTGAAGCTCACGTCCGAGTTCAGCGACGTCGTGGCCGGGATGCGATACACAGGGCCGCCGATGGTCAACGACGTGACCGGAGTCTCCGCTGTCGCTTGGGTCTGCGTTTGCGCGAGGCAGGCGTCGAGGAGCAGCGGGTTTGCGCCGAAGGTCTGCTGACAGCGAACACGCGGATCGTAGTCGATCACGTTGTTGCCCGCGCCGCAGGGAACGTCACCGCACGTTGGCGGCCGCGGGCTCGATCGCGTGAACGAGAACGACGCACGCCAGCCCTGCGATGATGGAATGATGAGTCGTTCGACGCCGCGGACGCTGCCGGCGACCGGCTGCGAAGCGCCTTGCTGCGCTCGAGAACTGTCGGCGCGTGCCACGGCCTTTTGTGAGTCGGGCACAACTTTGCCGAACAACTTGGCGAAGGTGGCCCTCGGATTCTGATCGCGGCTGATGCTGAACGATGCCGAGATGCTGGTGAGGAACGGCTTGAACTTGGCCGTATCGCTCAGGGTGCTGCCTGAGAACAGCGAGTAGTTGCTCGAGAAGTCGAAGCCGGGGAGGAGCTCCGATCGCAAGGTGTACCCCCAGGTCTCCGTCGTGAGGCCCGCCATTCCACGGTGACCGTGCGTCCTCGCGAATTCCGCCGCGCGGACGAAATCGTATGACAGCGGCGTCGAGTTGATGCTGAGGAGGTCGACCTTCTGACCGCCCTCGGGATTCGAGTCGTTCTTCGAGCGGACCTTCGCCTGAAAATTCTGATTCAAGCCGAAGCTGATCGACCGCTGCTCCAAGTTGCCCAAGTATCCCTTCCGTGTGCGACCGATCGCGATGAGATACTCATCACTCACTTCCCCGGCCGGTGCCCAGTTGAAGCTCACCTGTGGCGTGATCGCGTGGCGAATCCGCGTGAATGGACCGAAGCCGGGAAAAAATCCGAACAAGCTCGGCGAAGCCGAGACTCCGCCCGTGATACGCTTCGATTGATGGACGTACCGACCGTTGGTTCGCTCCGATGCGACCCAGAATGGACCTGGATCCACGTTCCCAAGACTGACGCTCGGCGTGAGGTTGAAGCGATTGTGCGCGAAGGCCGGCAAGGTGAAGTCCGGCGTCCAATCGACGTCGGTGCGATACGTCGCGGCGAACACGCGCTGGTCGGTGATCGCGCCGGTGTTCACGTCGTAGATCGGAAAGTTCTGCGGGAAGTTGTTGCGCTGTTGGTTGACGCGGAACGAATTGCGGAAATTCCATCCGAAGATTTCCATCGGCGAATCGAACGTCATCGAGGCGGTCGAGGATCCGCGCGATTTGGACAAGACGCTGTCGCGCACACCGGTCACCGGATCGACGCGATAGGTGAATGCGCCAATCCCCGGCTGATCCATGTTCAAGACGTCCGAGCGATTGAAGCTGAAGCCCGGTGTCCAGCTGAACACTTTACCGATGCCGATCGGCGTCGAAGTGAGGCTGATCGTCGGGAAGGTCTGGTCGACTTGTTGGCGTCCCGGATATTGCTTTCGCGTCGCACCCAGCGAGACCGAGGTCGGTCCGAACTTGGTTTGGTAGTTCACCGACGAGTAGATCGTCGCCAGCGCGGTGTAGGAGTTGAACGTGTTCTCCCGCTGGAGCACGGTGCTCGTGACGTAGTTGACGTTGGTGGTCAGGTGGCTGTCGTGCGAGAAGTCTTGCTGATGCGACCAACTCACCGCCGTGTTGCTCAAACCACTTCCGTACTTCGTGAACGACGACCCGATTCGTCCACTGAGGAATCGGTCGATCCACTTGTAATCCCAGTCGCCGTTGACGCGGATCCAGCCCGGATCGCCGGCTGTCGAGCCGGCGGAGCTTCGCCAATCGAGCCACGTACCGAAATCCATGTAGTCGTTGAGCGCCCAGTAATAGCCCAAGTGCTCCACGTTCCGCCGGTAGGTGGGACTGTTGCGCACGATGTCGCCGACGCCGAATTGCGGCGGCAGCAGACCGCTATGCCGCCCGCTTCGCGTGTCGGTGAAAATGAACGGCAACCACAGCACCGGAATGTCTTTGATGTAGAGAATCGCCGGACGAGCGACGAGCGTGTTGTTCGACGCGCGCTTCGCGTCGCGGTACTCGAAGTGGTAATCGGGGATCGAGTCGTCGCAGCTCGTGAGCGATCCGCCGCGAATGTAGGCGGTTGGCGACTTCCCGTTCGCCGTATCCTGCACGACCTTCGCCAGGTCGACGTCGAGATACCACATCTCGCCGTTGTTCACCGGCAATCGAGCGCGCGTCACCCGTACCGAGCGCTCCGCCATGTCGAAGTCGACGCGACCCTTCCCCTTGATGTCGGCTTGTCCGCTGCCCGGTGGCGGTGTGAGCACATAGTGTCCGCCTGCAACGCCGTGTCGGATCGATTCCGTGTAATAGATCCCGCTATCGCTCACGACCGTTTGCGAGTCGCGATCGACCACCGCTGGCCGCTTCGTCGCCGCGAGGAGATCGAGCACGCGCTTGTTGGCGTCGAAGTACGCCGTATCGCCCAGGTAGCGCGTGATCGAATATCCCTGCTTGCTGAGCAGCCGTTGCATCACGGTGTCGGGCGCGGGCCATTTGACGCGCGTGCTGTCGCTCAGCGTGTCACGCTGCTGGCGTTGCGGCTGCGGTGTGCCTGGACGCGCGCCCGGTAGCCGCGGGATCTGGCTCGTCACGGTCGCGGGAAGAATCAGCAACAGCCCCAGCGCGATCCGACGAATCACGCCGGCGCTCCGGAGTGCTCCGCTTCGTCGATCGAAGCACCGGGGCCGGATCCGCTGCTCGACCCATCGCCACGTCCGTCTTCGCGATTGCTTCCGGGTGCGCTGCTGCTCCGAGCGCGACGGTTCTTGCGTCGATAGATGATGTACGCGGCGAGCACGCTCAACTCATACAGCCCATACAGCGGCACCGAGAGGGCGATCGTCGTCCACAACATGTCGCCCGGCGTGAGGAACGCGCCCGCGATGACGATCAACACCACGGCGTGGCGACGATACTTCGAGAGGAATTGCGGCGTCACGATGCCGAGTGCCGACAGCGCGAGCACGACGATCGGCAGCTCGAAGCTGATGCCGAACGTCAACACCATGGCGAAGATGAAGCTGAAATAATCTTCGGCCGTGATCAACGGCACGAGCGACGGACCGGCGAACCCAAAGAGCCACGGCAGCGCCAGCGGCACGACGACGAAGTACGCGAGCGCCGCGCCGGCGATGAATAACAGGACACCGGCGAACAACACGCCGATCCCGACCCGCTTCTCGTGCTTGTGCAGCGCGGGGGCGAGAAAGGCCCACGCCTGGTAGAGAATCACCGGGCCGGCGAGCACGAGCCCGAAGGTCATCGCCGCGTTCAAGATCACGGTGAAGCCTTCGCTCGGATGTGTATAGACCAGTCGGTGCTCGGGGATGAGCGGAAGGATGGGCCGGGCGAGGAGTCCGATGATGTCGTACCGCATCGACAACCAGAATCCGACGCCCACGCAAACAATCACCGCGCCGAGCGAATAGATGATTCGCCACCGCAGCTCCTCGAGATGATCGAGGAACGGCATCTCGCCACTATTCGACTTCGGAATTGGCATTCCCGCTCGAGCCTACGGTTGCTTCAACAAATTCTTGGCGAGGTCGACTTCGTCGGCGTTCGGGTAATCTCGAATCAGTCGATTGAGCACGACACGGGCTTCGCCACGCTTGTTGGCCTCCCAGAGCAGCCGTCCGCGGCTGTACAGCGCCGTCGGCGCCTCCGGGCTCTTCGGATACTTCGTCGCAACGATCTGGTATACCGAGTCCGCGGCGGTGGTGTTCCCTTCACTCTTGTATGCGTCGCCCACACGAAGCTGCGCCAGCGAGGCTTGGTCAGACGTGGGATAAGACGTCAGCAGCTGATCGAAGCTGCTCCTCGCGGTTCGGTAGCTGCCCTGACGCAGCGCCTCCATGCCCGACGTGAACAATGTCATCGGGCCGGGAATACCGGGCGCGGGGCGCTGCGAGGTGTCTGCGCTGCTCACGGGCGGCGGTGCGCCGCCGGCACCTTCGCGCAGCGCCTGTAACTGCGCGCGCGTCTCTTGAACCGTGCGCGTGTTCTGGCCGAGCAATGCGCCGACCTGCACGAGTTGGCGTCCCATCGTGTCGAACTCGCCGCTCGCGTTGGCTTGAAACGCGTAAAATCGAGAGGACAGCGTGCGAAGCGAGTCATTCATTCGATCGACAAGCGCCGACAACGCCGCGACCTGTCGTTGACGCGCTTCCTCGGCGCGGAGAATCGCCGTGTCACCAGCGGCCGTCTGCGCTCTGGACACGCGAAGCTCGTCCTGCAAGAGCCGAATGTCGCTCTTCGACGCGAGGCAACCACCGGCTGCGAGCAGGACGACCGGGAGCGCCGAGGTCCAGCGTCTCATGGCGCCTTGAGCGTTGGTCCGCCCGCGGTGATCTCGAACTCCGCGCGACGGTTCTGGGCGTACGCAGTCTCGTCGGATCCTTGGGCCACGGGTCGCTCCTCGCCGTAACTGATGGTCTCGATCCGCGCGTCGGCGACGCCGTGATCGATCAAGTACCGCTTCACCGTCGCGGCGCGACGTTGACCCAGCGCCAAGTTGTATTCATCGGATCCGCGCTCGTCCGTGTGTCCGGCGACTCGAATTCGAACGGTCGGATTGGCCTGGAGAATCGGAATCTTGGCGTCGAGAATCGCGCGATCGTCGGGACGGAGATCAGACTGATCGTAATCGAAGTGCACGGCGGCGGTCAGTGTGGCGCGGACTGTTCCGGCGGCGGCCGCCATACGTGCTGCGGCAGCGGCGCTGTCAGCGGCGCGACGCCGGGCGGCGTCCTCAGCGGCCCGGCGCGCGGCCTCGTCCTGGGCCCGACGAATGCTATCGGCATCCGGGCCTGGGGCAGCTGGCCGCGCCGCAGGTACCGGTGCCGGAGGTGGCGCTTTGTGGCAAGCATCGGCCGCCACCACGGACAGCACTGCCATCGTCAGCCCTGCAATCCGTCGATTACGCGTCATGTCGAATCTCCCACGAGTGACTGGATGAGACTTCGAGAAAGTAGAATGCGCAAATGCTCACGGCTGCGCGAGCCGCGGCGACCACGACGAGAGGCGCGAGCCGGCCGATTTGGTCAGCTGCCGGATCGTCGAGGACTCCGTATCGAGCACCCACAATTGTCGCGCGCCGCTCCGCGTCGACGTGAGCACCAGATGTCGTCCGTCGGGCGCCCACGACGGCTGTTCGTTTACGCCATCGCTCGTCAGCTGCTTCGGTGTTCCACCCTTGACGGGGATCGTTCGGATCTGGAAGCGGTCGTTGATGCGTTCCTGATACGCCACCAATCGCCCGTCGGGCGACCAATCGGGGTCCGACCGGTAATTCTTTTCGCTGAAGTCGTAGTCGGTGAGGACGTTCAAGTTGGTTCCATCGGCGTCCATAATATACAACTCCGGGCGGCCCAGGCGGCCGCTCACGAACGCGATGCGCCGTCCGTCCGGACTCATCGTCGGGTTCGTGTTGACGGTTCCGCGTCCGGCCGTGAGCTGATGCGGAGGCTCCGAGCCATTGACGCCGACCGCGAACAAATCCGATCCGTTCTCTCCCTCTCGCGAGTAGATCACCGAGTTGCCGTCGGGCGAGAAAATCGGGGTGAGATACAGCGAGTTTCGCCCCGGAGGAACGAGCGTCCGCGAACGGCCCGTGCTGAGATCGATCAGCACGACGTGTGAGGCGACATTCGATGTCGACACACCATATGTCGTGTACGCCAGCATGGTCCCGCTGGGATTCCAGGCTGGACTTCCGCCGTTCTCTTCGGTCGGAACCGTGATCTCTTCCGCGCCGTCGCTGTCGATGATGCGAATGCTCTGCCCGCGCATGTACGCGATGCGCGTCGCGGCAATGCCCCGCTGCCCCGTGACCCAGCGCTCGATCTCGTCCGACGTGCGATGCACCGCCATCCGCCAATCGCGACTCAAGCCGCCACCCGGAAGCGCGAAGTCGCCGACGTTGACGACCCTGGCTCGCGCAACGTCATGCAATGCGACGTGAAGACCATTGCCGACCGGAGTGATCTGCACGACGGCGGATGCCGAGAGGCGCGCGAACAGCGGATAATTCACACCGGTCCCGCTTCCCTGGGCGCGAAGCGCGTTCGGATCGGCGCTATCCACCGGGATTACGCTGAATCGATCGCTGAACGTGAAGTCGCGCTGAATGATCGTTCGAACCGAGTCGCCGAACGCGCCGGCAATCGGAAGCACGACGATGCCCACTTTGTCGCGCAGCGGATCGTAGTTGCCGACGAGCGTGATGCCGCGGACGAATGTCGTGTCGGGCACCTGCGCGCGGACAGGAATGGCAGCCGCCAACAACATGGCGGCGAGAGTACGAGCGGACAGTGAACGCGTCATCGAATGACCGATGGAGAGAACCGAAACGTGACGGGTAGAATGTCTTCGCGGAACCCGGCCGGAAGCGGGCCGAACGCTTTGGCATTCGCCGCCGCCTCGACGGCGCCAAGGGCGCGTTGATTGAACGAGTAGTTGGGTGACGGCGTCACCAATCGAATGCTCTCCGGATCCACGCTCCCGTCGCGGCGGATGACGAACCGAACCTCGGCCGTGTATGTCGCCGATGATTGGCCGAACTGCAGAATGAGCTGGCGGACGATATTGTTGGTATAGCCGGGATATGGAAACTCGATCCCAGGCGTGTCGACGGCCGCGACGTCGGCACCCTTGCCGCCCGTGGGTCCTCCGCCGGCCGTCGGTGCGGGCGCGGCAGTCTTCGGCGTCTCGGCGGGTTTCGTCGAAGGTGTTGGCGTCGCGACTTTCGCCGTCGGCTTCGGCCGCGCCTTCGTCGGACTGCTCTTCTGTACTGGAGGCGCTGCCTTCGTCGACGGAGGCACCGGTGTCGGCGTTACGGGAGCCGGCTGTGGCTCCTGCACGACTCCCACCGCGCGCTGACCGGGCGGAGCCGCGAATAGCTGAACGCGGTAAAGCGGTGGTGTCGGCGGCGCCGGCGGCGGTCGCAACGCGAAAAACGCAGCGACGAGCGCGCCGTGGAACAGCACCGACGCGAAAAATCCCCCACCAAGCCTCGGCGCCGCGGCCGCGCTCACGCTATCGAATCTCCTCCGGCTCGGTGACGAGCCCGACGTTGGACACCCCCGCCGCGTTCATGATCGCCAGGAGTTGAACCACGGTTCCATAATCGACGCCTTTGTCCGCCCTCAGATACACGCCGTTCCTCGTTCGGTTCTTGGCGAGACCCTTGAACACGACCCGGAACTCGCTGAGCGAATACTTCTCGTTCTCGATGAAGATCTGCCCAGCGCGGTTGACGCTGATCGCCAAGCCGTCTTTCGATTCGATCGGCTTCGACTCGGTCGCGGGCAACGAGATGTCGACTCCGCCCGTCATCATGGGCGCGGTCATCATGAAGATGACGAGCAAGAGCAACATGACGTCGATCAGACTCACGACGTTGACGTCAGCCATGAGATCGAACCGCGCGCGGTGGCGGCGGCCGGCCATCTCAAATTCTCCCTTCGCGGACGAGCAGCGCGATGACGGCGGTGCCGAAGCTTTCCATCCGTCCGTCGAAGCGATTGAGCCGGCTGGCGAAGATGTTGTATCCGAAGGTGGCCGGGATCGCGACCGCGAGGGCTGCCGCCGTCGCGATCAGCGCTTCGGCCACACCTGGGGCGACGGCCGACAGATTGCCCGAGCCTTTCGACGCGATGCCGAGGAACGACTCGATGACGCCGAGCACCGTGCCGAAAAGTCCGATCAGCGGACTGACGGAGCCGATGGTCGCCAACCACGGAAGAAACCGTCCAATGCGATCGCGCTCGTCCGACGCCTCTGAATCGAGCAGCAGATGCAGCGTCTCGATCTGTGAGCCGCTGAGCGTCGCCACCGCCGGAGCATCGGTGCCGTCCGGCGTGGCGCGCTCGCGCGCTTGCTGGTTGGCCACGCGCGCGTCCGAGACGAAGTGCACGGCGCGCATGAAGAGTCGGGGCAGCGCACCCGGCGGCGCTCGTTTCGCGATCAGGCCCGCTTCGTCGAGCCGCGACGAGCGCTCGAATTCGTACCTGAACTTCTCCGCGGCCCGTGTGGCTTTGCTGAGCGATCGCCACACGGCGAACATGATGCCCCAACTGAGGAGCGACAGCGCGACCAGCAACCCGAGCACGATCTGCGTCTCGCGCGTCGCGTTCATTACGAGCTCCACAGGGCTCGACGGCACGGCACCGCGCGACACTTGGAGCAGCATTGGAATGACGTTCACGGCCAGGAGGAAGAGAGAGTCAGGTCAGTGACGACGAGGCGGCGGTGCGACGCGCCGCGAACCAATTGTACGTATCAGCGAGTCCCTGCTCCAGCGTGATGCGCGGCGACCAGCCCAACACGTCACGTGCTTTTTCGACCGACAGAAACGAGTGCTGCTGTTCGCCCGGTCGCTTCGGGGCGAACTCGATCTTCGACTCCGCGCCCGCGGCTCCGCATAATGTTTTCGCGAGCTCGAGCACCGACGTTGCCACACCGGTTCCAATATTGAACGCACGCTCGTCGACTCGCCGGGCCGGCGGTAGCTGCGTCGTCGCGGCCGCGAAGGTTGCGTCGGCGACATCGCTCACGTGGACGTAGTCGCGAGTCTGCGTTCCGTCGCCAAAGACACGCAACGGCTGTCCGTCGATGATGCGACCGCAGAAGATCGCGACCACACCTGCCTCACCGTGTGGATCTTGGCGCGGACCGTACACGTTGCCGAATCGAACACTCGCGGTGTCGAGCCCGTGAATCCGGGCGTAGTAGCTCAGATAGTACTCGGCCGACAGCTTCGCGATCGCGTACGGAGAGTCGGGTTCCTTTTGTGTCGTCTCCGACGACGGCGGTACGGCCGAGTCGCCGTACACGGCACCGCCGG
The DNA here is from genome assembly GCA_036002925.1 of Gemmatimonadaceae bacterium. Taxonomy (GTDB): domain Bacteria; phylum Gemmatimonadota; class Gemmatimonadetes; order Gemmatimonadales; family Gemmatimonadaceae; genus JAQBQB01. The sequence goes on from DASYSU010000352.1 coordinate 35,561, forward strand.
TCGACGCGAAGACGACGCGCGGTCGCGCCGCGCTTTGCCGAATCGCCTCGAGCAGGTTCAGTGTGCCGACGATGTTGACGCTGGCGTCGAACAGTGGGTCAGCCACGCTGCGTCGAACGTCCATTTGCGCCGCCAGGTGGATCAACGCGTCGAAGCCCGCGAAGGCGACCAACTCCGCCGCGTCGGGCGAGCGAATGTCGAGCACGCGGAGCTTCGCGGCCGGCGGAACGTTCTCGCGCTTTCCACTCGTCAGGTTGTCGATGATCTCGACGCTCCAGCCTTTGGCGACGAACAGATCGGCGACGTGTGAGCCGATGAAGCCCGCGCCGCCGGTGATGAGGACTCGTCGCGTCATGCGTCGCGGTCCCGGGCCGGGCTCGCCGATTCGTTGCTCGGTTTGGCGCGCGGCTCGAGGCCAAAGAGATACCGGACCGTGTCGACCACGCCCAGGCCGCGGCCGTTCGAGGCCGCCGCGCGAAGCCGCACGGTTGGTTCGTGCAAGAATTTGTTCATGAGTGTCTTTGAAAGTTCCTCCACCACCGCGCGTTCAGCGGGCGGGAGATGTCGCAACCGGCGCATCGTGTCGGCCAACTCCTTCGCTCGCACTTCCTCCATGCGATCGCGCATCGCCGTGAGCACGGGCACCGCCGCGAGCCCGGCCAGCCAGTCCCAATACTTGCCGACTTCGCCCTCGATCATTTCTTCCGCCGTCGGTAACTCCGCCCGGCGCCGCTCGAGATTCGCCGTGGCGACGGACTGAAGGTCATCGAGATTGTAGAGGAAAACGTTGGCCAGGTCGCCCACCGCTGGATCGACGTCGCGCGGCAGCGCAATGTCGAGGATGCAGAGCGGACGGTCGCCGCGAGACTCGAGCGCGGGCCGAACGTGCTCGACCAGGACCACGGCGTGCGGCGCGGCAGTTGAACTCACCAGGACGTCGACGTCGGCGAGCGCGGTCCAGCACTCGTCGTAATGCATCGCGACTGCGCCGTAGCGCGCCGCGAGCTCAGTCGCGCGCTCATAGGTGCGGTTCGCGACGATCGACGTTCGCACACCCTGGTCGCCGAGGCACTCGAGCGCGAGCTCCGCCATGTCGCCTGCGCCAAGCACCATCGCCCGCTTCCCGCGGAGCGCGCCGAAGATCTGCTTCGCGAGCTGAACTGCGGCCGAGCTGACCGACGCGGCGCCTCGTGCGATCGACGTCTCATTGCGAACCCGCCCGGCGACCGAGAGCGATGTTTGGAACAACCGATTGAGCACCGGGCCGGAGTGGGCGCGACACGCTTCCCACGCGTCGCGAACCTGTCCGTGGATTTGGGCTTCGCCGAGGACCATCGAGTCGAGACCGCTCGTGACGCGGAACAGATGCGCGACGGCCTCGCGATCGCGGCGCACGTACCCGTAGCCCGACGCATCGCTGCCGAGCCGCGCCGACAACGCGGCCCACGCGACCGGAGCGACGTCGGCGTCGCCGTCGACGAAATACAACTCGGTGCGGTTGCAGGTCGACAGCAGCACGGCTTCGCGAGCCGACGATTCCTCACGCAGAGCAGTGAGCGCGTCCGCGACTTCAGACGACCGATACGCGATCCGCTCACGAATGTCGAGCGACGCGCCGCGATGATTGATGCCGACGACGATCACCGCCATTGGGCAATCCCCGCGGCAAACGCACCCGACTCGACACGCTCGCAGAAGTCCTCACCGACCAGCGCGGCGGCAGCCTGGTTCCAACGATCGCGATCGCCCGCTGCGATCAGTCGGCGCCGCAGCGCGGCGAGGTCGCGAACCGCTGACGCGTATCGATTGTCGATCGTGCGACCGATCGAATCGCGGATGCGCGCAGCGGCGTTCGGAACACCGCCGGCTGCAACGGCGACCACGAGGTCGCCGCATCGATGCACGGCGGGCGTGATGAAATCACCAAGCTCGGGATGATCGACCACGTTGACGAGTCGGCCGGCCTTGCGCGCGTCGGCCGCGACCGCGGCGTTGACGCTTGCGTCATCCGTTGCCGCGACGACCAGCGCGGCCTCGCCGAGATGCTCAGTGGTGTAACTGGATCGAGTGATTCGCAGCAACTCGCTCGTCGCCGCCAGCGTCTCGATCTCGTCGCCGATGGTCGGCGCGACGACGTGAACGGCCGCTCCAGTCTCGAGGAGCGCTCGCACCTTGCGCGCCGCGACCGAACCACCGCCAACCACCAGCGCCGAAATAGCCGATCCCTCGAGGACGATCGGGTACGCGCTCACAGGAACTGTCCCGCGCCCGGGCCGGCGATTCTGAACGCCACGTAAAGCACCAGCACCGCAGCAAACGCGACGCTCGAGTATTTCGCGGCGCGCTGCGCCTGCCACCCGCGAGAGACGCGTCCGAACGCCAGACAGGTCACCGCGAGCCACGCGCCGCCTCCCCAGAGCAGTTGCGGCACGTTCATCTGGTGATACGCGACGGAGTATGTCGCGGCGAGCACGACACCGAGTGTCAACCCAAGCCACCCGGCGATGGCGGCGAGGTGATTGACGCGGTCGAGCGTCGCGAGCGGCGGAAAGAACCGAAACAACGCGCCGAAGTGGCGTGACTTGAGCTCGCGGCGCTGAAGCAAATACATGATTCCCGCCGCCGCTGCCGTGGCGAAGGCTGCGATCCCGATGAAGCTGAGCGCGATGTGGGCGAAAAGCCAAACGCCGCGGACACCGTCCGCGGAACGTCCTGGGGTCAGCCCAATGATATTGGCGCAAATCGTCGGGATGGCGGCCAGCGGCGCGGCGACGACGGTCAGGCTCACGTCGCTCGCCAGAAACTCGACGAGAAGCAGCGTGAACGCGAGCACCACGCCGGCGAAGGAGAGCGACGGTCCGAGACCGGTGAGCGGAATTGCGGCGGCTCGCTGCGCAAACACCAGCAGCGCCATGACGTGCGCGACGATTCCCAGGGCGAGAACGCTCGTCACGCCGGCGACCGGCGCCTTTACCGGACGCGCAAACGGCACCGCGGCGAGGGCCGCGGCACCGAGGTAACACGAGATGGCAATGAACTGGGCGATCGCGATCATGGCGGTCGCCCAAATCTACTGCAACGACTCAGCTTACGGCATCTTAGCCGCGACGCGAGCCGCGGTGCCTTCCTGAATCTTTGGCTGTTCTTGCGCGGTGACGATCGCCGTCGCGCCGTATGATGTGACGCGCAGCACCTGAGCGTGTGCGATCGAGACTTCTGGAATCGCGAGCGGGCGGCCTTCCCCTGCGCCCTTCCTCGGTTCGAACAGTTCGATTTGATCGCCCGTGCTCAGGCCGTCGTTCTTCGACATGTCGAGGACGATGTAATTCTGCAAACGCGGGAGCACAGGGTTGCCAAAGATCCAGCGAACCTTGCCCGCGCGCCCATTCGCGACTGGAGTCGGATGGCCGGCGACCATTGCCGCGTTGCTGTCGTACGGAATCAGGCGCTGTCCCTGACCCATCTCACCAAACATCTTCACGACGCGACCCAGCGCCGCTTCGCCATCGCGCGGCGAGCGCGTCATCTGAATGATTCCGGTGGGAATGACGACCTGCCCAAGCGGGTCGAGCACGGGTCCGAGTCGATACGCGAGATAGAGCTGATGTTCGTCAGTGGCTGCGCCGGCGGGCGGCGCGAACACGACGCGATCGTACAGATCGACACGTGACTGGTCTGCGCTAGCGATTCCGGGAAGCGCGGCGTTCTGCATCACGTAGCCGGAGCCGCTCGGACCGCCCTTCTTATCGACCCACGGTGCCGCGGCATACTCGCCGGCCCGGACGAGCGACCGCGCTTCCTGGAGCAGCGGTGCCGGCGCGGTATCGACGGGCGCTGGGCTCGGGGCGGTGACTTTCGGCGCGGCCACCGTCGGTTGGTTCACCGCGGTCGGTGTGGGCGCCGCAGATGGCGCCGCGGCGATGACTTTTGTCGTCTCGCCGGGAAGCTTTAGCGATTCGCCGGGATAGATCCAATGCGGGTCTTCGATGATATCGGTGTTGAGCCGATAGATCTCGGGCCACAAGAATGGATCGCCGAGGTACAGTTTGGCGATGCCCCACAGCGTGTCGCCGCGTTTGACGACGTGAGTCTTCGGAATCGCCGGCTGTTGCCCGAGCATTTGCTGGGGGCGGACGACGGAGATTGCAACTGCGACGAGAGCGACGACGCGGATCGAACGCCCGCGTTGCCGGCTGCGGACAGCCCGCACGAGCATAGCATGAACTCCAGGCAACCTCGTGAATCCTGCTCCAACCCAGGTGGCACTCAGCGCCAGCCTCAACATTGGGACGATTCCCAGGCGTCGAAGAAACAGGGTGGAGGGTTGAGGGTGGCGGGTACAGGGGAGGTGTGTGGCGCTGCGCGCCACATCGTTGTGATGCCGCGCACCATCGAGCCGCGCATCTTCAAACAACGCGGCGGCCGGGCTTCGCCCGGCCGCCGCCTACCTTCCCTCCACCCTCCACCCTTCACCCTCAACCCTGCTGTCTAAAACGGCAGGTCGTCGTCCTCGTCGGCCAGCGCGTTCGGGAAATCCTCGAAGTCGTCGCCGCCGGCCGTCGCCTTAGCCTTCGGTGTCGCGGCCGGCGCGCGTCGCGGCGCGCTCTCGGCGCCATCGAAGTCAGCGCCGC
>DASYSU010000353.1:0-6679 GCA_036002925.1 Gemmatimonadaceae bacterium
CTGGCGAAAGTGGGTCAGAGGAATAAATAGTGTGGCATGGACATCGCCGCGCGCCCCGACGACCCAGCCATCGATGAGTTGGCCCGATCGATCTACGCGATGTTTCCGCGCTGCATGCGCTGCGGTGAGCCGATTGCGCGCTATGAGGATGCCGACGTGCGGATCCTGACACATCGCGTTGTGCATCGCGAGGGGTGCTCACACGAGGAACACCCAGAATAGCCATAGGCGTCAGCCGTCAGCAATTTTAGCTACAGCTTTAGCCGCGGCTACAGCTACAGCTCGACAATGCTGACGGCTGACGTCTAGCGCTGCTGCTACGCTGGATATGGATTGTCGACAGGGATTCCTGGCGACGGCTGGTTCGGTGGCAGGTCGATGATCCGGACTGGTGTTTCGTCGGGATTTGCCGGCCCGGGCTCCGGATGCGGGAACGGCTCCGGGTCCGGATGCGGATCGGGGGCTGGGGCGGTCATAGGTTCTGCCTCGAAGATGTCTGCCCGTCGCGTTGCACGTTTCGCGCGCAACCGTCTTGCCGCGCCAATCGTCGCGTGCGACAATCCGTCAGCAACCTCAGCTTCGTCACGCCCTCCAGACACCCGAGTCACGTGCATTCATTTCGTCGCTCGTTTTCGCTGATCGCCGTCGGGCTGCTCGGCGCCATCACCCTCGAGGCCCAACAGGTCGATCCGCGCATGTACTCCGAGATGCGCTGGCGCATGATCGGACCGTTTCGCGCCAGTCGTACCAAGGCCGCCGTGGGAATCCCGGACCAACCGAATGTGTTTTACATCGGCGCGGTCGACGGCGGAGTATGGAAGACGACTGATTACGGTCGAACGTGGACGCCTATCTTCGACGACCAACCGTCGGGATCGATCGGCGCCATCGCCATCGCGCAGTCGAATCCGAGCATCATCTACGTGGGCAGCGGCGAAGGCCTGCAACGCCCTGACCTCTCGACCGGTGACGGGGTTTACCGATCGACCGATGCCGGAAAAACCTGGACCCACCTCGGCCTCCGCGATGGGCAGCAGATTCCGCAGATCGTCGTCGACCCGCGTGACCCGAACCGGCTCTTCGTCGCCGTCCTTGGACATCCGTACGGACCGAACGCCGAGCGTGGCGTGTTCCGATCGACCGACGGCGGCCAGACGTTTCAGAAAGTTCTATATCAGGACGAGAATACGGGCGCCGTCGACGTTGTGATGGATCCGGCCGACGCGAACACGCTGTACGCGGCGATGTGGGAAGCACGTCAAGGTCCGTGGGAGAACGGACAGTTCTCGGGGCCGGGCAGCGGTTTGTACAAGACCACCGACGGCGGTGCGAGTTGGCACAAGATCGGCAAGGGTCTTCCGACGTTCGAGCAGGATGGACTCGGCCGCATCGGTCTCACGATCGCGGCGAGCATGCCGTCGCGTATGTTCGCGACCATCGATTCGCGGCGAAACGGCGGTTTGTACCGCTCCGACGACGCCGGGGAGAACTGGCATCTGTCGACGACGGACGATCGCGTCGTGAGCCGCGCGTCGGACTTCGCCGAGGTGAAAGTCGATCCGAAGAATCCCGAGGTCGTGTACACGGCGAGTGTCGTGACGTGGAAGTCGACCGATGGCGGCAAGACGTTCAGTGCGTTGCGCGGCGCGCCGGGCGGTGACGACTATCATCGCATCTGGATCAACCCGCTCAATACGAATATTCTCATCATCGCGAGCGATCAGGGCGCGATCGTCACGGTGAATGGCGGTGAGTCGTGGAGCTCGTGGCTCAACCAGCCCACCGCGGCGTTCTATCACGTGATGACCGACAACGCGTTTCCGTATCGCGTTTGCAGTGGGCAGCAGGAGTCCGGCTCGGCATGCGTGCGCAGTCGCGGGGACGATGGGCGGATTCTCGACTGGGACTGGCATCCGGTTGGCACGGAGGAGTACGGGTACGTCGCGCCCGACCCGCTCGACCCCGACATCGTGTACGGCGGCAAGGTGTCGCGCTGGGATCGTCGTACCGGCGAGGTGCAGCAAGTCGGACCGCGGGTTGGTCGCGGTGGGGGCGGAGACTATCGGACACTGCGCACCGCGCCGCTCGTCTTCTCGACCATCGATCCGCACGCGCTTTACTTCGCGTCGAACACCGTGTGGAAGACGATCAACGGCGGAAAGAGCTGGACGCAAATCAGCCCGGACCTCACACGAACGGACTCGATCGTTCCGCCGAGTGTTGGGAAGTACGCGGGCGAGCCGGCGGCGAAGGCGCGCCATGGCGGCGTCGTGTACACCGTGGCGCCATCGTACGTCGACATCAAACGCATCTGGGCGGGCAGCGACGACGGATTGATTCACACGACCGCGGACGGCGGCGCGCATTGGATCGACGTCACGCCATCGGAGCTCCGTGCGCGTCCGTGGAGCAAGATCTCGATCATCGACGCCGGGCGCTTCGACGCGAACACCGCGTACGCGGCCGTCAACACGATTCGTCTCGACGATCTCAAGCCGCACATCTATCGGACGCACGACGCCGGCAAGACCTGGACGCAGATCACGAACGGGATTCCCGACGGCGCCGTCGTCAACGTCGTGCGCGAGGACCCGAAGCGGAAAGGTTTGTTGTTCGCCGGAACGGAGACGCAGGTTTGGGTCTCGCTCGACGACGGCGATCATTGGTCATCGCTCCGCCTCAACATGCCGGCGACGTCGATCAGAGATCTGGTAATCAAGGACGACGACATTGCCGTAGGCACGCACGGACGATCGTTCTGGATCCTCGACGACATCGCTCCGCTCCGCCAAATCTCGGCGAGCACGACGTCGAGCGCGGCGGCGTTGTTCGCGCCCGCGAGCGCGTATCGGTTTCGCTGGAGCAAATACACCGACACGCCGATTCCGCCCGACGAGCCGTGGGCACAGAACCCGCCCGACGGCGCGATCGTCGACTACTATGTTGGCGCCAACACCAGCGGCGAAACGAAGCTCGATATCGTCGAAGCGAACGGCCGGGTCATTCGCACCTATTCCAGCCGCGACACCTCGATGGCGCCGGCGGATCTTGGCAACACGCCGTCGTACTGGATTCGTCCGACCAAGGTCCTCTCCGCCGCACCGGGCTTTCATCGGTTCGTGTGGGACCTGCACTACGCGCCGCCGGCAGGCACCAGGTCGCAGCCTGGCCAGTACCCAATCTCGGCGACGCCGCACGACACCCCGCGCGGCCCGCATGGTCCGTGGGCGCTGCCGGGGCAGTACACCGTTCGACTGAGCGCGGGTGGAAAGACGTACGAGAAGTCGCTCACCGTAAAAATGGATCCTCGCATCAAGACGCCACCGGCGGTGCTCGCGCAAGAACACGCGCTGGCGGTGGCGCTGTTCGATGCCATCGCGCGCGACTCGGCAATCGTCGGTCAGGTTCGCGCGTTGCAGACGCAGTTGCGGGCTGTTCGTGATCGGGCGAACAATGCGGTGCTCACCGAAGCGATCAACGCCTATGATGAAAAGCTTACCGCATTGGCAGGGCAGGGAGGCGGCGGTGGTCGACGCGGCGGCGGCGGACGAGGGCGCGGCGGCACGGGCGGTCAGCCGACTTTCTCATCGATCGACGGTGAGTTGTTAGCGATGCTCGCGTTGCTCGAAGCCGCCGATGCTGAGCCCACGACTCAGGCGGTGGCTGCGGTCCGTGGCACGCAGCGGGACTTCGACGCACTCGTCGCGCGGTGGAACACGCTGCGAACCACCGATCTCAACGCGCTCAACGCCAAACTGCGCGCCGCCAGACAGCAAGCGGTATCGATCTCGCCTTGATTCGCCTGCGATTGTGAGGAGGGGTACGACGATCCGTTGAAATCGCTTCACAAGTCGTTATGGCTTACCCGAGCGGCGGGTAGGCGGCCTGCCTCCCACACGAGCACTGCGCTCAGGATGCCAGAGTCGCCGGGTGTTGCTGGAGTGTCGTCCACGCGATCGCTAACGCCGGCGGCAGCGCCAGTCCGATGATCGCGAGATTCACCTGCGACGACAACAGCACTAGATGAGCGAGCAGCGCGAGCACGGTCAACCCCGCGAGTCCGATCGCGAGCCAGCGCGTGAACGACGCCGCCCGTCCACTCCACATCGTGATCGCGATCGACACCGCCAGAACAAGCCACAACGGATTGAACAGCAGCAAGTTCTCATTCCGATGGGCGAACACGTGGTCGGTCACCGCCCAAAGAAGCGTGAGCAGGAGACCGAGGACGCCAGCTACGGCGCACCAGATCGACATCACGATCGCCGCTCCGATGCGCGCGCCGCGACGAGCTGCCGCGGCGCGGCTGTCGAGCCACGCAATCAGTGCAGCCAGCAATAGACCAATTGCCGTCAGCCATGGCGCGAGATTCGGCGGCGTCTCGGCTTCCAGCCCGCGCGTCGCCTTGAAGAGCACCCGCTCGCCGTGGACGAGCGGCCGCGTCGCACCGGCGCTGTCGCGGACCTGAAGCGTTCCAACGACGTCGTGCAATCGTCGCGGGAGAAACATTTCCTGCCACATCGTGATCTTCTTGTCCGACGGTTCACCTAACCCGATGTCCACACCGACGACGAGCGGCTTGTCACCCTGCATCAAGCGGAGCGCCTCCGAGCGATACGACGCATCCGTCACTTGCGACGAATGCGCCTTGAGCTGGCCGCCCAACACGAGGTCGAGCAGGTCGCGTGGGCGAGTCGAACAGTTGTCAACGAAGTAGTCGTAACGATACTGCACGTTCTCCGGCCGGGCGTTGATCTGGATCAGATGCAGCAGTGAGTCTTTCTGCGAAGTGGTGAGGTCGAGCTCCTGCGACACAACGGACCGATTGAAGTATTGGTATTGATACAGCAGGTCGGCCAACGTCTGGCCGCCCATCTGGTAAAGCATTAAGCCCTGAAGGAAATGCGGGATGAAATGCGGCTGATGACTGTCGAACACGCCCCAGTTGAAGACGGTGTCACGACCCGTCGCGTTGTCGTGCAACCAGATCGCCGTATGGCCGAACATCTCCCACACCTCGGTGCCGTTGCCCATCGTGAGCAGTGAGACGGTCACGTACTGGCCCGGTTCGTGGAGCGGATCGGGCGTACTCGAGAGGGGGACGGCACGCGGCACGACCTGCGCGTCGAGGGTCGCAGCGGCAAACAGCGCAAGCGCGCTGCGCGAAAGGGCATGGAGCATGGCCGGAAACTAACGAGCGGTGTGGCGCAATGCTCTGCTGCGCTGTAGCGTCTGGGCCACTTCACGGAACTCCGCATCGACATGCCGACTCGTATCATCGACGCGTTCGACCGAACGGCCCGGGCGCGCGGCGACAACCCGGCCTTGCGACACAAACAAGGCCAGTGGGTGACGACCACGTGGCGTGATTACCACGCCCATGTCCGTCTGGCCGGACGTGCGTTGATCGCGCTCGGCGTCGACGCCGGCGAACATGTCGTCATTCTCGGCTACAACTGTCCCGAATGGTTCGTTGCCGACATTGGTGCGATCGCCGCCGGCGCGATTCCAGCCGGCATCTACACAACGAGCACACCCGCACAATGCCAGTACATCGCCGCCCATTGCGGGGCGCGAGTGGCGTTCGTCGAAAACGACGCGCAGCTCGCGAAGTTCCGCGCCGTGCGCGATCAACTGCCCGCTTTGCGAGCGATCGTTCTGATGCATGGCGAATCCGATTCGAACGACATTCTCTCCTGGGGAAAGTTCCTCGCGCTCGGCGCCACAGTCGCCGAGAGCAGCCTCGATGCGCGACTTGTGGTCCAACACCCCGACGATGTCTGCACGCTCATCTATACGTCGGGCACGACGGGAATTCCCAAGGCGGTGATGCTTAGCCACACCAACATTACTTGGATCATCGAGCAGGCCGCGCGACTCGTCGACCTTCGCCCCGGCGAAGACATGATCAGCTACCTGCCGCTGAGTCACGTCGCGGAGCAGCTGTTCTCACTGCACGGCAGCGTCATCCTCGGCGCCTGCATCTGGTTTGCCGAGAGTCTGGAGACGCTCGGCGATACGCTGCGTGACGCCCGGCCGCATCACTTTCTCGGCGTGCCGCGCGTGTGGGAGAAGATGCAATCGAGAATGGAGGCGGCCGGCGCGAAAAGCTCGGGTCTTCAGCGGAAGATTGTTGCTTGGGCGCGGCGCGTGGGCCTCGCCGGCGGATACGCCGATCAACATCAGGCGCGGCGACCGTTGCTGTTTCCGATCGCCGACCGGCTGGTGTTCTCGAAAGTCCGGAAGCGGCTCGGGTTCGATCGTGCGAGAACGCTGATCACGGGCGCCGCGCCGATCTCGACTCGCACATTGGAGTTCTTTCTTTCGCTCGGCTTGCCGATTTGCGAGGTGTACGGCATGAGCGAGTGTACCGCCGTCACGACCTTTGCGACGCCGAAGCATTATCGCACTGGAAAGGCCGGCGCCGTCATTCCCGGGACGGAAGTCCACATCGCCGATGATGGCGAGATCTGCATGCGTGGCCCGCACATCTTCAAAGGGTATCTCAACGATCCGGTGGCGACGGCCGAGGCGATCGATGCCGAGGGTTGGCTTCACTCCGGCGACATCGGGACGCTCGACGGTGATGGGTTCCTCCAAGTGACCGATCGCAAGAAGGAGCTCATCATCACGGCCGGCGGCGAGAACATCGCGCCGGCGCTCGTCGAGGGTCAGCTGA
>DASYSU010000354.1:0-7674 GCA_036002925.1 Gemmatimonadaceae bacterium
TGGCGCGACGGTCTTGTCCCACTTCGCGATGACGTCGATCGCCTTCTCCACATCACCCGCTGGATTCGTCGCGCGCACCGCCGCAATGAGATCGTCACGCACGCGGTCCGCCAGCAGCATTCGGTAAGAGTGCTTGAGCGCGATTACGTCCTCGAGATTCAACTTGCGATCGTTGTCGATCAGATCGATCGCCAGTTGGCTGCGCAATCCAAGGCGTGGCGCGGGGAAATACGGCGGGTACTTCGCCGGGTCGAGCGGCTGGCGCATGTTCGTGTAGTATGGCGCGTCGTTCTCGTTGTGGACGTAGCCACCCTTGGGGTTGAGCACCTGCGGCAATGAGTCGAGCGACACATAGGTCGTCCACACGTCGGACGTTCGATGCGCGATAACGGCGACGGTGTCTCCGCCGCTGGCGTGCGGAAGGGCAGGAATAGCCGCGTTCCAGAGATAGAAGATGTTTCCGGCTTTGTCGGCGTAGGTGAAACTCGAGTTGATGCGCGCCCGCATCCGCATCGCATCCTTCCACTCCGCGAGCGAGTGCGCCCGCATCATCCGCAGAAACTGCTCGCCGGCCCGAAACTCCCCGTCGTCGGCGGCTCGGAAGACGTAGATCTTTCCGTTGGCGCGCTCGATGACGGGACCGAGCGACGTCGCCCAAGTCGATCGCGTCTCGGTCGAGAGCCCGGCGCCGTCCTTGAATTCCACGGTGACCGTCCGCCGCTCGAGCGGGAGCGATGCGCCATCGAGGAGATAGTGATCGGGCACGACGGGGTCGGCGTCGAGGGCGTAGATCTGCCAGAGCAACGGGTCATTGTTGGTCGTGGCCCAGCCGAGATCTTTGTTGAACCCACCGATCACGCCGAACGGTCCACCGATTCGCAGGTCGCCATAGAAATCGAGCACGCCGGGGACGACCACGTGCGCCTCGTAGTAGCCGGCGTTCCACGCGAGATGAGGATTCCGTAACAGGATCGCGTGCTTCGTTTTCGTTCGGCTGGGCGCGAAGGCCCAGGCGTTTGAGCCATCGTCTGGATTCGACTGCGGTTGCGCAACCCGCGACGTGTGCGTCGCGGAATCACTTCGCGCGAGAAACTTGTTCGCCTGATTGAGTGGCGGAAGATCGACGTCCTTCGCGAGAACGTCATACCCGGTGAAGTGGGGCGCGAAGCCAGGCGGAAACTCGCCTGGATGCAGCTCGATGTATCGATTCACGCCGGCGGCGAATCCATCGTAGACGTCGCGCGTGGGCTGATCGATCAGCGGATACGCGTGCACCGCCCGCGCATACGCTGGCCGGTTGATGAAATCCTCATTGATGCTGTCGCGACCGAACCAGCGCGCCATGTCGCCGCGAGCGCGGAGAAGACTCAGCGCAACGCGTGGCCCGTAGTCCTCCGATTGTACGTACGCCTCGGCGTAACCTGCCGCGACGAGATTGTCGGCCTTGATATGGGGCACGCCGTGGGCCGTGCGACGCACCTCGACTTGGGTCGCGAGCACCAAGGCCGACAGCGGCGACGCGGTTTGGGCGCGGGCGGGCGTAAACCCGAGCACGGTGGCGGCGATCGTCGTGCGAAGAGGATGGAGTCGCATTCGGCGAAATTCGTCAGCGGGCGGACGATTCGCCAGTGCTGGTTGCTGGTTGCTGGTTGCCGCTTGCCGCTGGTAGCTTCGACTCTCGACGACAGTGAGCAAAGGAAATCCGAAATGAATCTCCGCATCACGGTGAGCGGCAATCTCGAATTCATCGCGCGACTCGAGCAGGAGCGCGCGCCGCAGACGTGCGGCGCTTTTCTCGATTCGCTTCCGTTTCGAAGCAAGATCATTCAGACGCGCTGGAGCGGCGAGGCGGCGTGGATCCCCCTCGGGTCACTCGATTTTGGCGTGCCGTTCGAGAATCACACCAGCCATCCCGCGCCTGGTCAGATCCTACTGTATCCCGGCGGCATCAGCGAAACAGAGATTCTCTTCCCATACGGTAGCACGATGTTCTCGAGCAAGGTCGGTCAGCTCGCGGCGAGTCATTTCCTCACGATCATCAGGGGCGCCGAACAGCTGCCTGAGATGGGTCGCCGCGTCTTGTGGGAAGGCGCGCAGGACATCGTGTTCGATCGCGAGGACGCCCACTAGCATCACGGCGTCAACGTTGGATCGTAGCTGGTCACGAACTCGAGGAACTTGGAGATCTCGACCATGTCGCGTCCGGCGAAGCGCACGGTGTGCGCGTCGATCCGCTGAATGTTCGGCAAATAGCCAAGCAGCTCGACGGGACGATAGTTCTTGAATGAGACCTCGACCGTCAGCGGCCTGGTCATCGTGTACGGCTTCATTTCGGCGCGCCGCATCACCGCCGTTTTCGCTTGTTGCCGAATACGCGCTTGCCCGACCTCCGGCGTGAGCGTTGCTGCCGAATGAAATCCGATCGCGCGCTTGACGATGACGCCCTCGAGATTTCCCAGACGCTGTTTGGTTTCGGTCACGATCGCGTCGTCGCCGGTGATCATCACGACAGGCACGCCGTACTGCGCCGCGATCGCCGCGTTGATCCCAGCCTCGGATTGTGCGACGCCGTTGAGCGCAATTCGCGTGAGCAGCGCGCTCGACATCGTGTGCGCCCGGACGCCGGTCGTGCTCGTGGTCGCCGCGTGATACCCGATGAAGATCACGGCCCCGAACGTCGAGTCGATTCCTTCCATCATACCGAGTGGTCGCGGGAAGGAGCGTACGATCGTGATGGGGACGTCGGCCGGGAATCGGTCGATGAGTAACGACTCGCCATTCCCGTGTGAGTCGCTGACGACGAACTCTGTCGCCCCCGCCTCACGCGCGCCCTGAATCGCGGCGAGCACTTCAGCGGTCATCCATTGGCGTGCCTGGTTATACTCGAAGCTGGCCGGCGAGAGCTGGTCGACGGACGCGACACCGGTGATGCCTTCCATGTCGGCGGAGATGTAGACCTTGAGCGGCCGCTGGGCGAGCACGGGCGACGCCGCGAAGATGCAGAGCGAGGCGAGGACGGAGAGTTTGGGCATGCGGCAAGGATGGTGCAATGGGGAGGAGACTGCTAGACGCGCGGCAGAAGGGCGGCCTAGCTCACCTCATGCCAAATCCCCTGATCCTTCGTCTCATGCAGTAATAATCCGCCGACGACGAACGTCATGAGCGCGACACTGATCGGGAACCACAAGCCCGCGAACCGATTCCCGGTCGCGGCGACGATCGACGTCGCGATCACGGGAGTGAAGCCGCCGAACCATCCATTACCGAAATGATACGGCAACGAGAGCGACGTGTAGCGAATCTTCGCGGGGAAACTCTCGACGAGAAAGGCGGCAATCGGGCCGTAGACCATCGTCACGTACAGCACCTGGATGAACATCAGCAATACGAGCATCCAGAAGTTGACCGGCTGTGACGCGGCGGCCATGCCGTGGTAAATCGGGATGTACGTCAGCGCCGCAAGCAAACAGCCCGCCATGATGATGCCTTTCCGGCCGATGCGGTCCGATAGCGCGCCGAACACGACGAAGAACGGCGTGCCGGCCACGAGCGAGATCGCGACGATGGTGTATGCCGTGTCGACTGGGACCTTGAGGACCGTCTGCAAGAAGAACAGCGCGTAGAATTGTCCAGTGTACCAAACCACGGCCTGCCCCGCTGTTGCACCGAGGAGCACGGTGAAGAACACCTTCCACCGCTCGACGGTGCCGTAGCTGTCGGTGAGCGGTGCGCTGGATGTCTTCCCCTCCGCTTGGAGGCGGACGAACAACGGCGACTCGGCCATCCGGGCGCGGATGTAGTAGGACACGATCACGAGCACCGCCGAGAGCAGGAACGGGATGCGCCAACCGTATGACTTGAAGTCGGCGTCGGACATCGAGTGCTTCGTGACGAGAATGACGATGAGCGAGAGAAAGAGTCCGAGCGTCGCCGTCGTCTGGATGAACGATGTGTAGTATCCCCGCTTGTGATCCGGCGCGTGCTCGGCGACGTAGACCGCGGCGCCGCCGTATTCGCCTCCCAGCGCGAGACCCTGTAATAGCCGAAGCGTGACGAGCAGGATGGGAGCGAAGATGCCGAGGGTGCCATAGCCCGGCAGCAGGCCGATTACCGCCGTCGAACCGCCCATGATCAGCAACGTGATCATGAACGCGTATTTGCGGCCGACCAGATCGCCGATTCTTCCGAAGAAGAGCGCGCCGAATGGACGGACCGCGAATCCCGCGGCAAACGTCGCCAACCATTTGAGCAGCGAGATCGTGGCGTTGCTACTCGGATAGAAGATGCCCGAGAGCGTCGCCGCGAGGCTGCCGAAGATGTAGAAATCGTACCACTCGATGACGGTACCGACCGACGACGCCGCGATGACGCTCCAGATCTTTCGCTCAGCGTCGGTGGCGTGCTGGCTCACGGCAGCGGGATTTGTCATGGGGCAGAATACTGCGCGCTTCGGTCCCGCACCGCGAGGGTCACTGTTCGAATGGTTTCTCGGTCACGAGGGCCTGCCAGGCTCGCGCGATGCGTGCCGTTGGAAACCACGCCGTCAGGTAGGGCGTCGGCGTCGTGTCCGCCACCGCCTCGGTTTTCTTGGTTTTGAAATCGCCGAGATATCCCGCCGCTTCGGTCATCGGCTTGAGCGTCGTCGACGACTCTCCGAGGCGGAGCGGGAGCACGTCGTCGAAGAACATGATCGACAGATCACGCGACCGTCCGACGATGTGACCCGCGCCCGGTTCCTCAGCCAATGCCCAAAGCGCGCCGCCGCGGCGATTCACCGCGAAAAGGCCACTTATCGTGTTGATCCGGGACTCGAGATCCTTGCCGCCAATGAAGAGCATCGCCGGAACTTGGCGCGTGGCCCGCGACGTGAGCGCCGAGTAATAGATGCCGCCCTTGTTCACCACGAACGCCACGACACGTTCGGGCTTCCAGGCCGCAAACTCGTAGTTGAACTCGCCGCCGGCCGACATGCCCCAGAACAACAATGGCGCCGAGGCGATCTCCGGATGCCGCGAGCGCTCAGCGAGATGCGCGAGGCCTTCGAGCAGCGCCTGACCGCTCCCCTGCGAGACGTTCACATAGTGCTCGATGAAGCTCTGATCGTGCGGCTTGTCGGTGAAGCGACACGCGACGATCGCGAGCTTGTTTCGCGACGCGAAGGATTGCCAAGTCGAGTCGTCCGCCATTCCGCGCCCGTCGCCATTCGATCCCGGAACGAGAACGAGGACCGCGCGCAGCGTCCCGGCGTCGCGGGGATACCAGAGACGGAATTGCGCCTTGTCGAAGTTGTTACCCGGCGCGATCGAGTCGTCGAGCGTCTGCGCGCCGGCGAGACGTCCGACCGGACTCGCGAGAAGCAACACGGCCGCGATCGATCCGATAAAGCGTTGCACGATCATGCTTCTCCTGCGTCG
Organism: Gemmatimonadaceae bacterium; assembly: GCA_036002925.1. Classification (GTDB taxonomy): domain Bacteria; phylum Gemmatimonadota; class Gemmatimonadetes; order Gemmatimonadales; family Gemmatimonadaceae; genus JAQBQB01. The sequence goes on from DASYSU010000354.1 coordinate 5,415, forward strand.
TGACATGGAGAGCTCCACCTACGAGAGAAGACGTGAGATTGAATCTGGATGAATGTGCAAGCCGAGGAGTCCGGCAAGGCCCATGATGACCCCGAGTGTCGTCGGCACCATCGCGATCCAATACAGCCAGCGCTTGTGTGTGAGCGACGTGAGCGCGAGCATCGAGATCGCGAGCGCAATCAGGGTGTCCGACAAGTCGAATTGATCGTCGCGATAATTGAGCGCGTCGTAATTCTTCTGGTCGGCCTCGGCTTGGACGCGAAGCGAATCTTTCTTCGTCGCCTGATCGGTGACGAGCGCCTTGTAGCGATCGATCGCCGAGTCGAGTTGCGCGCGCTGGGCGACCGAGGCGGACGCTGATGCGGAACGCGTAATCGCCAACTGCGCGACTGCTGATTGCGCGATTTCCTGTCTGATGTTCCGCGCTTGGTAAAAGCTCCAATGATCGATCTTGTCGGCCTGCGCCTGCTGCATCGCCTGGACGATGTTGTCGTCCTTCACCTTGCAGATGCCCATAAACGTCGCGAGGAGCGCGACGGTGATCGCGACCCACGTATTGAGCCGTGCGTGCGCCGGGTTCGACCCCGCGGAGCTCTCGGCTGATTCGAGCGGATCGATTTCCATTTCACAGGGAGTCGGAGTAGAGCGTCTCTTCTGTCGCGTCCGTCGGACTCTCAAAGTACAAGTTGTAACCGTCTGGGTCGACGACGTGGGTGGTCCACATCGAGTTGCCGACCGACGGGCGCGTCGCGGCTACTCCGCGCGAGATAAGCTCGCGATAGAGCGCGATCGTGTCCTTGCAGATGAACGCAATCGAAACGCCGACGCCGGTTGGCGTCGCGGGCACGTTGCGGTGAGGTCCGTCGAGCCAGAACCCTTGCAGCATGATCGCGGCGCCGCCCAACTTCAGCCGGCACCAGCGCAGCGTGCCGTGATCGACCCACTTGTTGGTGAGCCGGAACCCGAGGCCATCGACGTAGAATGTCACGGACGCGTCGATGTCACGAACCCAGAAGAACGGTACGGCCTGTTGAATATTGGGCTCGACCGCCGCGGCGTCAGCCATCATGACTTGCAATCGCCAAGACCACTCATCGACATCTCGCTCGACTGGAATGAGCAGAATATTATCGTCACACCGCAGACTCGCGCGAGGCGCTCGGCGTGCGTATTATCGCCAGATCTTCGTCAACCTACTCGGCGGATGGGACACGTGGTGTTTTCGCGACGAGTTGTTCATTGGAGGGACTCGGGATTGCGAGCGGCGGCCGCGCTCGTTCTCGCCCTTGCGCCGTCGGCCGTGCGCGCGCAGCGAGTGGATCGCGCCGAGCATCACGAGTTCGTCGCCGACAACTTTCGCACGGAAAGCGGTGTCGTGCTGCCGAAGGCCGTCATCGTCTACGGGACGTATGGCCATCTGGACGCGGCGCGCGACAACGCAGTGCTGTTGCCGTCGCATTACATGGCGAATCACCACGGCTACGAGTGGCTGATCGGACCCGGGCGCGCGCTCGATACCACCAAACTCTATCTCGTCGCGACGGAGTTGTTCGGCAACGGCCATTCGTCATCGCCGAGCAATACGCCGGAGCCGTACCACGGTCCGCGGTTTCCGGTGACGACGATTCGCGACAATGTCGAGATCGTCCATCGATTGTTGCGCGATAGTCTCAAGGTCACGCATTTGCGCGCGATCATCGGCTTCTCGATGGGTGCGCAGCAGGCGTTTCAGTGGGCAGTGAGCTATCCCGATTTCGCCGATCGCGTCGTCGCCACGTCCGGCACGGCCAAGACGTACGGCCACGGGATCGTGCGACTCGAGGGACAACTCGCGGCTCTCATGGCCGACCCGACCTTCAATGGCGGCGACTATACGGCGCCGCCCAAGAAGGGCCTCGAGGCGTTCGGCATGGTTTGGGCCGGCTGGCTCTACTCGCAGGAGTGGTGGCGCCGCGAGTTGTGGAAGGCCAATGCGCCGGCCGGCACGACGCTCGAGAAGTACATGGAGAACTTTCGCACGAACTTCATTCCCGGCGCCGACGCGAACGACCTGGTCCTCCAAGTGCGCACATGGGAGCGGCACGACGTCGGCCAAACACCGGGATTCAATGGCGACATCGAGCGCGCGCTCAAGTCGATCAAGGTTCCGTTCCTGTACATGCCGTCGGAGACGGATCTCTACTTCCCCGTCGGTGACGCGCGTTACGAGGCGCAATTCATGTCCACGGTGTCGCTCCTCCCCATCCCATCGCTGTGGGGA
>DASYSU010000355.1:0-7358 GCA_036002925.1 Gemmatimonadaceae bacterium
CAGCCGCGCTACTCCCCATACGGCGCTGCCGGTCAACATGAGGACCGTCTCGGTGACGAGACTCGTACGCTTCGCCGCCGTGGTCCATCCCGGATGGCGCACGTGGAAACCCGAGTCGCCGAGCGTGCGCGCGATCCGTACATCGACCCGTGACAAGAGCGCCGTCGCGGCTGTCGCGCCCGCGAACAATCCAATGTCTCGACCGTTGATCAACACGCCGCGGTTGGGTGGCGTGGGCGCAGCCTGCGCCGTCAGCGTCGACGCGCACACAACGACCATTGTCACTGTGCGGACGATTGGTATCACGATACGCTAGGCGTTCGAGTCGCGACCCCACCTTCCGAGCGTCGCCCGCGACGAGCCCGATTGTACACGCTGGCAGATAACGCGGCGATGAACAGGCCGGCACTCCATCCGCCCAGGACGTCCGTCGCCCAGTGGGCATCGAGATACACGCGACTCACGCCGACGAGCAGCGGAACCACGATACCGAGCATCACAGCGCCCGCTCGACCGAAGAGTCCCTCGCGCCATAGAACGTACGCCAGAGTGCAACACACCGCCGCCGCGGCAGTGGAATGGGCAGACGGGAACGAGAACGAGGTGTCGGACACATGTGCGTAGCCGGCAGGGCGAGCGCGACCATAGAGTCGTTTGACTGATTCGTATACGGCGACTGCCAGTGCAGGAGCGATCAGCACGCTTGCGGCGACGCGCCGTCTCTCGCGGTACCACAGGAACAACGATGCGGTTAGCGCCAAGCCGTACATCGCTCGCGTTTGCCCAATGGTCGTTACCCAGTAGAAAAAAGCAAACAGGCCGGAGCTCCGGTGCGAGGTCATCCATGAGCGAATCGCGCCATCGAAGGCGGTTGTTTCGTTCGCGTGGACGTCCCCGCCGACTTTGGCGAACGCAAGAAGAGCGAGCGCGCCCAACACGGCGACGGCAACCAACTGTCGCCGGTCGGCGCCTGCGTGAACGGATTCCATGCCCGAGTCCAATGCACGATTCGCGCGCTGAGCACTTGACTGGGCCGTGCCGCTGGGTAATCTAGGTTACAGAAAACGGCACATCCCGTCCGTCTAAATAGTCGGTTGAGAAATGCCCGCGCGCCTTTCCGCCGGCGATGCGTCGGGTTGCGTTCGCCTTCGCCGGCACGAACGCCGCGGCGCGGGGTGCACTAGCCCCCCGTCGCCGCGCTGAATTCCCCCCGGCGGTACCGTAATGAGCGAGGCCGTACAGCCACAGACCGTCTTTGCCGACCGATACGTGATCGGGAAGGAACTCGGTCGCGGTGGAATGGCGACGGTCTATCTCGCCCACGACCTGAAGAATGACCGGGATGTCGCGGTCAAGGTCCTGCACGCCGATCTGGGCGCCGCGCTGGGTACCGAGCGCTTCGAGCGCGAGATTCACTTCGTCTCGCGGTTCAGCCATCCGAACATTCTCGCCGTCGACGATTCCGGCCAGACCAACGGGCAACTGTGGTACGTCATGCCGCTCGTCCGCGGCGAGACGCTCCGGTCTCGGCTCGATCGCGAAAAGCAGCTCCCGCTCGCGGACGCCGTCAAGATCACCTGCGAGGTCGCCGAAGCGCTGCACTACGCGCATGAGCAGGGGATCATCCATCGCGACATCAAGCCGGAGAACATCCTCCTGGAGGACGGGCATGCGATTGTCGCCGACTTCGGTATCGCGCGCGCGGCGAGTGCCTTAGGCGAGCGACAGCTCACGCAAACCGGCGTGACGCTTGGCACGCCGGCATACATGAGTCCGGAGCAGGGCAGCGCTGACAAGACGATCGACGGCCGCGCCGACATTTACTCGCTCGGCTGCGTGCTCTACGAGTTGCTCGCGGGCGAGCCGCCGTTCGGCGGACCGACGGCGCAAGTCATCATCGCGCGTCACTCGTTGGCCGAAGTTCCGGCATTGAGCATCGCGCGTGGGACGGTCCCCGAGGAGCTCGAGGACGCGATTCTCCGCTCGCTTGCCAAGGCTCCGGCCGATCGCTTTGCGACCGCGCTCGAGTTCTCAGAGGCGCTCAAGGAGTCTTTGGCGAGTGGCGGAAAATCACTTGGCCGGGCCGACCGCCGGTCTCGTTCGCGGCGGAGAGGGAAGGGTAAGCCCCGGAATCGGCGCCAGTTCCTCATCACTGGCGCCATCGCTGTTTCGGTGCTCGGCATCGCAGGCTGGGTTGGCGCGCAGAAGTGGCGTGCCTTACGGCACGCCAACAGTGCGGCACTGGGGCTCGAGCCGAAGCGCATCGCGGTCCTGTATTTCGAGGACAAGACTCGGGGCAATCTCGGGCCCGTTGCCGACGGCTTGAGCGAAGCGCTAATCGATCAGCTTTCAGGGGTGCAGGCGCTAGACGTCATCTCCCGAAACGGTGTCGCTCCGTTTCGCCAAAGCAAGCTCTCGGTCGACTCGATCGCGAACTCGCTCAAAGCCGGCACACTCGTTCAGGGTACCGTCGATACGACGGGCGGAAGGGTCCGCGTCGAGGTTCAGCTGATCGACGGTAACAGTGGGGTCTCTCTGAATCGAGAGAATTTCGATCTCCCGGCGGCATCGATCCTGACCGTTCGTGACAGTGTGGCGAGCGAGGTCGCGCGTTTCCTCCGCGAGCGCGTCGGTACAGAAGTGCGCCTCCGCGAGCAACGCCGAAGCACGACCAGCGCAGAGGCGTGGACCCTGGTCCAGCAAGGCGAACGCGCGCGCAAGTCCGCCGAGGAGCGACTCGCCGCCAAGGACCCCGCCGGGGCGTTTTCCGCCTATCAACGGGCCGACTCCGCGCTGCTTCGCGCCGAACAGATCGACGCAAACTGGTCGGCGCCGATCATCATGCAAGGTGAGATCGCGGGTCGCATTGCTCGTCTGCCGGCTGAGCAGGCGCACGCGGCGAAGTGGATCGACGCGGGTCTCAATGACGCTGACCGCGCACTCAAGCTCGATCCAAAGGACGCGCGCGCGCTCCAACTACGCGGGGCGCTGCGGTACTTCCGCTATCAGCTCCGACTGGAGCCTAACCCGGCCAACGCGGCGGCTCTGCTCGACGGCGCCGAGGCCGACCTCAAGGCCGCGACCACCATTGATAAGAACCTGGCGAGCGCGTGGGCGTCGCTCAGCGCCGTCTACTCGATGAAATCGAACCTCGTCGACTCAAAGCTGGCCGCGCAGCGTGCGTACGAGGCCGATGCGTACTTGGTCGAAGCGCCATCTGTCGTGTATCGGCTTGCCGTCACCTCGCTCGACCTCGAGCAACTTCGTGATGCGCAGAGGTATTGCGATGAGGGCTATCGCCGATTCCCCGCGGATGCGCGGTTCGTGCGGTGCCGCATTTGGTTGTTGGGAGCTCAGACTGCCGCGGCAAAGGTCGATACGTCTGACATCACCAAGGCGTGGAATTTGGTCGAGGACCTTCACAAGCGCACGCCCGACGCGGCGTGGGAGCTCGCGGGTCGCGTGGGCCGAATGTGGACTGCGGCAGTGATCGCGCGAGCAGGATTGGCCGATAGTGCAAGGCACGTGCTCGCGGCGAATCGCGGGAATGACGCGATCGATCCCGACGGTGAGCTCCTGGGCGCCGAAGTCTATGTGCTCCAGCTTCTTGGCGATCGTGACCAAGCCATTGAGCGCCTCAAGTTGTACCTGAGTGAACACCCCGAGCACCGTGCCGGATTAGCCGAAAGTCGGTCATGGGTGTGGCGTGATCTCCACAATGATCCGCGCTTCCGAGATCTTGTGGGCGCAACGAGATAGGGACATAATACGGATCGCTCGGGACGCCCCGTCGGCGCGGGACGTATCCGAGTCCCCCGTCTACAACCCAAGAGGACTTATGCGGTCGCCCCGTCTGTACCAGGTATTCCTGGTCGCCTCACTCGTTGTTGCCGCTGCGTGCGACAACAACACAAAAGCCCCAGTTGCGCCCGATGTCGGGCCAGCGGCGTTCAACATCGTCAACGTCGCCGCGCAGTGCTCGAACACTCAGAAAAGCCTGATTAGTTCCGAGATCAGGAGTCTGTATTCATCAAACGCTGACAAGAACGAGGCGAGTAAACGGCTCCAAGCGATCACCGGGAACTGCGTCCTGACGGACCCGACAAAGCTGCATCAAGCGGGCGCGGACGATATCGCCTACGTCGCGTTCTTCCTTGCCAAGGTGGCGGTTCCGGGTAGTGTCGGGTTGACCTCGACTGAGTGGGCGCAGCACATCAACGATGTGATGCTCTACGCGTTCGGAAAGGTGTACGGTCCGGGGAGCGGCGGCGTGGCCGCGTCGTCGTTCGGTCAGTACGGCGCCATCGGAGTCTGCGGGTCGGCGGGCTGCACGCTTACGGACGGTCAAAGCCTGTTCACGTTGCGTGTCAACCTTAACACCATCGGTTCACCTGGCACAGAATTCAACCAATATCTCTTCACGATCGCTCCGGTCGCGAACAGCCAATGTCAGCACGAGAGCTTGGACTTCCACGGCCCGTGTCATGACGTCGCCGTCAATCCGTTCACGACCTTTCCGGCGCCCTACGTGACCTTGGGAGCATGCACCCATGACAACGAAGCAGCGTTCACGTCGGGCGAGTTCAACCTTGCCCTTCCCACGCGCGCGGCAGATAACCCGGCTTTCGTAACGCTGCCGCCGACTGCATCAACTCACCTCGCGACTTTCTGTAATCCGAGTGTCCCCGCGGACCTCGGTGCGTTCGCGGCGGCCAGTTCCGGAACCCACAGCATCCTCGCCTCGATCGGTGACGGGATGAGAAAGGCCGGAGCAAAGGCAATCGAATTCCTTTCTCCGAAATCGGCCTACGCGATTCACGTTTTTGGTAGCGACGTCTCAGCATTCTGCGATCCGGACGCTGGCTGCGCGCCCGTCGGCAACGTTGATCCGCTCGTTTTCCTCGGCAACTTTACCACGACGCCGCCGTTTGGACCGTTCCCTGCCACGGCGCCCGCCGAAAAGGGAACGTGGACTTCTTCAGTTACTCCGCCGGGAAGCATCACGGTTCAGCAAGCGCTCGGCAATCTTACGCAGCGCGTTGTTGTCCTTTCCCAGGGTGGCGGAGCCTGCACCAACTGCGGCGGGCTTAACCTCACCGGCACTGTCACAACGGCGACACCGGGCCTGTACCCCTCGAACGGAACGTATGAGGTAACATGGAGCTCGCTCGAAGATAGCCCCACGCTGAAGCTGGCACCGTTTGTTCTTCGCGGCTCGGACGGCAAGAAGATCGCCGTGCTCTCGTATTCACAAGTGCAGAACTCGCAGCTTCTGACCTTTACATCAGCCGCTGGTGCCGTGACCGTCGGTTCCTGGGTGCGAGACGTTGCACAGACGTTCACGATTACCGTGGATTTGACCGCCAAGACTGTGAAGTTGACTGGATCGGGATTGACGACAACGAGCGGTGGATTCATCGAAGCTGCCACCGATCTCAAACAGTGGGCCGCCGAGTTCACCGGTATCGACGCCGGCGTCATCGCCGTCGACAACGTTTCGATCACTCGACTACAGTCGACTACGCCGTAACGCCTGCGGTTCTCGGACCGGAGCGCACTCGGTTAGTCGATGGTACGACCCGCCCCCTTCTCCCCGAATTCGGGGAGAAGGGGGCGATTGCTTAGTTTGCGAGTGGAGGTTTCATGACATTACCTGCCACAACACACGCGCCCCACCTCGCCGCTCCCGACGTCAACCCGTCATTCACTAAGGGCGTCTTCCTCGGCGAGATCCTCGAGGACCTCGTCTTCCCGTTCCCCGCGCTTACGCCCGAGGAGCACGAATCACTGCAACTGATTCTCGACTCCTTCCGCGCCTACGCCGCCGAGAAGATCGATAGCGCCAAGTTCGACCACGAAGGCGCCTTCCCCGACGGCGTTCGCCAAGGCCTCCACGAGCTCGGCGTCATGGGCCTGAGCATCCCCGAGCAGTACGGCGGCTTCGGGGCGTCGGCGAAAGTCTACAACCGCGTCTTCGCCGAAGTCGGCGCAACAGATCCCGCGCTCTGCGTCTATTTCGGCGCGCACCAATCGATCGGCTGCAAAGGCATCGTCCTCTTCGGGACCGAGGCACAGAAGCAGAAATACCTTCCGCGCTGCTCGACCGGGGAGCTCGTCGCCGCATTCTGTTTGACGGAACCCGGCTCCGGCTCCGACGCGCAAGCGATGAAAACGACCGCCGTCCTTAGCGACGACGGCACGCACTATCTGCTCAGCGGCACCAAGATCTGGATCTCGAACGCCGGGTACGCCGATCTCCTCACCGTGTTCGCGAAGGTCGCGATCGATGTCGACGGCGTGCGCAAGGAACGCGTCACCGCGTTCATCGTCGACGCGAACGCTCCCGGTGTCACACTCGGCAAGCGCGAAGAGAAGATGGGTATCAAGGCGTCGGACACGCGCGCCGTGTTCTTCGATCGCGTCAAAGTCCCGGTCGACGATCGGCTGGGCGACGTCGGCCACGGATTCCGCATCGCGCTCGAGGTGCTGAACTCCGGCCGGCTCGGATTGGCCAGCGCGTCGGCTCGCGGGACGCGACGCATCATGCGTGAAGCGCTCGCGTACGCCAAGCAACGCGAACAATTCGGGCGACCCATCGGCTCGTTCGAGATGATTCAACGCAAGATCTCGACGGCCGCCGTCGAGTGCTACGCCGCCGACGCGGCCGTGATGGTCTGCGCCGGGATGGTCGATCGCGGCGGGATCGATTTCTCGCTCGAGACGGCCGCGTGCAAGGTGTTCGCGTCGGAGCTCGCGTTTCGCGCCTCGAACGACGCATTGCAAATCGCCGGCGGCATCGGCTACTCGAAGGAATTCCCATACGAGCAAGCGGTGCGCGACTCGCGCATCAATCTCATCTTCGAGGGCACGAACGAGATCCTGCGCGCGCTCATCGCGCTCATGGGGCTGCAGCAACCAGGCGAGCGTCTCAAAGCACTCGGCAAAGCGTTCAAGGATCCCATTCGTTCGCTCGGCGCGATCGGAGAATATCTTGCCGGACGCGCCAAGCGCACGATCACGAAGCCGAGTTTCACGAAGGTGCATCCGGAGCTCGAGCGCGAAGCCGACTTGGTCGCGACGCTCGTGCACGACCTCGCGCTCGCCGTCGAAAGCGCAGTGTTGAAACATGGCAAGGCGATTATCGACAAGCAATTCTTGCAAGAGCGAATGGCGAACGCTGCGATCGAGATCTTTCTCGCGACTGCCGTTCTCTCCCGCACGACGTGGGAGATCGAACGAGCCGGCAGCATCGATGCGGCCAAAAACCAACTCGATTGCGCGCGCGTGTTCGTCCCGATGGCGTACCGCCATGCGCGGCGGAGCATTCGCGCGCTACGGCGCAATCAAGATGGACGACT
>DASYSU010000356.1:0-6501 GCA_036002925.1 Gemmatimonadaceae bacterium
GGGCAAGCAGCAGGCTCGCGACGTTGGCGCACGCGATCACCAACACGGCCAAGACGAGCAGCATGAACGCCATCGCAATCACCGGCACGTTTGTCGACACGGCGATGTTCGGGCGCGCATGCGTCTCGGGAACGAGCTTCACGCCGACGTTTCGATTTGCCTCCGGATACAGGCGCTCGAGCGTGGCTGCCTTCGCCATCACCGCGTGTCGCGCCGCAGCGAGCGAAAGCCCCGGACGCAAGAGCCCGAACACGTTCACGATGCTCGACGCGCGATCTTGCAGCACGGGACCGTACGACGGCCAGCTTTGATTGAGGAGCGTGAACGCGTCCATCTCGATCAGCGGATCGACGCCCAGGAACCCGGCCGGCGTCACGCCGATGATCGTGGCCGGATGATTGTTGACGCGGATCGTGTCGCCGATGACCGACGCGCTGCCGCCGAAGTGCGATTGCCAGAAGTTGTACGACAACACGATGTACGGATGCGCCAACTCCCCGTCGTCGTCGCCCGGCTGCCACAGTCGACCGAGCAGCGGCTTCACGCCGAGGGTGTTGAAGTAGTCGGCGGTCGACTCCTCGACCCAAATGCGATCGGCGCCGCGCCCGCCGCTAATGTTCAGGCTGTTGACCGAATACGCCGTGAGGCTTCGGAAGATGGACGTATCGGCGCGATAGTCCTTGTAGTTCGGATACGAAAGCTCGTGAGGCGCAGAGAGTGCCGCATCGGTCTGCGCCAGGACGACAAGGTCTTTTCCATTCGCGACGGGCTTCGGCCGAAATAGATATGCGTCGACGAGGCTGTAGACGGCGGCGTTGAGTCCAATGCCAAGGGCCAGGGTCAGCGTGACGACGGCGACGAATCCAGGCGCGCGCGCGAGCGAGCGGGTCGCGATACGGACGTCTTGCCAGAGATCGATGAACAGTTCGTGGCGTCGCGACTGCGTCTCATGCTGTTCGTCCATCGATCGCAGAACGGAGCGTGCCCGCTCGACGTCGCCGAACTCGGCGAGCGCGCGTCGGCGCGCCTCCGCCCGATCGACTCCCGCGTCGACGAGCTCACTGGTGCGCGCGTCGACGTGAAACGCGATCTCGTCGTCGGCGTCGGCGCCGACGTTGGTTCGCCAAAAGCGAAGGTACCGATGCCATTTATCGGCCGATGAGTGTTCCATCATCACACCGGTTGCGTGGTCGCGTGCACGACCTTGGCAACCGCGGCCGTGTATCGCTCCCAGCTCTCGACGCGCGATCTGAGCTGCTGGCGGCCTTTGGTCGTCAAGCGGTAGTACTTCGCCCGACGGTTGTTCTCGGTCAAGCCCCACTCGGCGGCGATCCATCCGCGGTGCTCCATGCGATGGAGCGCGGGATAGAGCGCGCTGTCCTCGATCTGCAGCACGTCGTCGGTCGTCTGCCGAATCCATTTCGCCACGCCGAAGCCGTGCATGGCGCGCCACGACAGCGCCTTCAGAACCATGACGTCGAGTGTGCCCTGCAACAGATCGAGATCGGCGGCGGCGACCGGCATGATGGATTTACCCTCAGTTGATGAGGGTACTATGCCGCTTCTACCCTCAGATGTCAAGGGGAGTCAGCGTCGGCCAGCTCGAGTGCGAGGAGACGAATCTGCCCGGCGTGATACGTGTCGTGCAGCGCCATGCCGAGCAGCTGTTGGGCAAGTGTGTGCTCCGACCGCTCGGGGACGCGATGGAGTTGCGCGGACGTCGCGCGCCGAATCGCATCGACGAGCTTCGTGTGGTAGTCGTCGAGCAACGCGAGGTCGCGGCGCCACGCGGCATCACTCGTGTCGGTCGGCGCGACCGGCCACCACGGCTCGCGCACGCTTCGCGGAAACTCCGCGCTCGGCGCGACGGCGAGTCGGTCGATGAGCAGATGCCGGCCGTGAGCCAAGTGCAGCACCAATTCCCAAATGGAATTCCGCGTCGGCGAGAGCTTGCGCGACGCAGTTCGCGCCGTGACGCCGTCGAGCGATTCGCGAACCGATGGGCCGTGCCACGCCGGGCCCGCGTACGACTCCTTGAGAGCGGCGAGAATGGTTCCGCGGTCGGGTTGTGCGCCGTCGGTACTCTGCGTCATGAAACTGTGTTGAAATCGCAGCGGATTCGGCGTCAGTGGCCGGTGCGCGCGATCGTTTTGCCGGTGAAGTTCTCAGTGGCGACAGCGTGTCCGTTGGAGAGTGTTCTCACATACGCGACCAGCCGCCAAATCTGGTCGTCGGCAATGCGGCCGCCCCACGACGGCATGCCGTCCGGTCGTCCTTCGTATATCGATTGAAACACGTCGCCCGGCGTGCCGCCGAAATGCCAGCGGTTGTCCTGGAGGCTCGGACCCATCGCGCCTGATCCGTCGGCGCCGTGACAATCGAGACAGTTGTACGAGATGAACAACTTCGCGCCCTCAGCGATTCGCTGCGCGTTGCCCTCGTACGGATTCGTGAGTGTCGCCCAGCGTCCTTGGAAGCCGAGGCCGGGTTGGATGTTATCCGGATGCTCGACGAAATAGGTCGGCTGCGTCCCGGGCTGCGACGGTGTTTGCTGCACCGGCGGTAGCTGCTGCGTTTGCGGAACCTGTGCCCGATAGAGCGCGATTGCGCCCAGGAGCACGACGGCGATCGATGCGTTGAGCGACGGAGACGTGTGCATAGGGAAAGCAGATCCTTCGCTGCGCTCAGGATGACAATTGCGACAGTGGCCCTACAACGAAAACACAAACAACATTCCGCCCCACGACGTGTACCGCGCCAAATCCGGGAGCGTGGTGCCGCGCTCGCGGACGTCGAACGGCAGATTGGCCGCCACATCTCCTGCAATGAGCAAACCCATATCGCCGCCGATTCCCGAGTAGACGGCGACGTATTGTTTGCCGTCGGGCCCGGTGTAGGTCATCGGCGCACCAACGATGCCGGAGCCGACCTTGAATTGCCAGAGCACGGCACCGGTGCGCGCGTCGACCGCCTTGAACCATCCATCGAGCGTGCCATAAAACACCACGTTGCCAGCCGTCGCGAGCGCACCGCTCCACACGGGAAATGGCTCTTTGATGCCCCAGATCTTTTTCCCGTGCACCGCGTCCCAAGCGATGAACTCGCCCTTGTACCCGCCCGGTCCGCCCGTCTCCGGCGCGTTGCCGCCGATGTACGGCGTGCCGGCGATGTACGTGACTTCGCGTCCCTCGAAGTCCATGCACAAATTGTTCGTCGGCACGTAGAACAGTCCGGTCTTGGGCGAGAACGCGGCGGGCTGCTGGTTCTTTCCGCCCTCGAGCGACGGGCAAATGTTCTTCACATTCTTCCCCTGCGCCGTCGCCTTATCGACGTTGACGGCCGGGCGGCCGGTGTTGAGATCCACACCCGACGCCCAATTCATCGGCACGAATGGTTTGGCGAGCAGGACTTGCCCGGTGGCGCGGTCGATCGTGTACGCGAAGCCGTTGCGATCAAAATGCACGAGCACCTTACGCGTCGCGCCGTCGATCGGCAGGTCGACGAGAATATTCTCATTCACGGCGTCGTAATCCCAAATGTCGTGCGGCGTCGGTTGGAACGCCCAGATCATCTCGCCGGTGTCAGGGTCGCGCGCGATGATCGCCGCGCTCCACTTGTTGTCGCCGGGACGCTGCTGGCCGTTCCACGGTCCGGGGTTCGACGTGCCGTGATAGATCAGATTGAGCTCAGGATCATACGAGATCCAACCCCACACCGTCGCTCCGCCGATTTTCCATGAGTCGCCCGGCCACGACGAGGTGCCCATGTTCGCGCCACGATCCTGCGGATAGAACGGCTTGAATCGCGCGCCCACTTTGATGTCGGAGTCCGGCCCGACGTTGTAGGCGCGCCACAGCTCTTTCCCCGTGCCCAAATCCAGTGCGGCGATCCAGCCGCGCACTCCCATTTCGCCGCCGCTCGATCCCACGATCACGCGCGTTTTCACGATCAGCGGCGCCATGGTGATCGTCTCGCCGCGGTTCACGTCGCCCATCTTCACGCGCCAGAGCTCGGTGCCCGTGGCCGCGTCGACAGCAACGGTGTGCCCGTCGAGCAGATTGTAGACGATCTTCCCGTCGGCGAACGACGCGCCGCGATTCACGACATCGCAGCACGCTTCGCCAACCGCCGCCTGCGAATTCTCAGGGCGATACTTCCATTTGAGTGGAAACCCGGGTTGCGTGAGATCGAGGGCGTACGCGACGTTCGGGTAGGGCGTGATGAGGTACATCGTGTTGCCGACGACCAGGGGTTGTCCTTCGTGGCCGCGCAACACACCCGTCGAGAACGTCCACGACACGTGGAGATTCTTCGCATTCGCCGGCGTAATCTCGGCGAGATTGCTGAACCGACTGCTCGCGTAGTCGCGCGCCGGCAAACTCCACTCACCGTCGGCGACGGCTGGCGGCGGCGTTCCGATCTTGGCGCCCGCGACGAATGAGCTGTCGCTGCTCGGCGGTGCCCCGACTGGTTGACAGCCGAGCAGTCCGATGCTCAGTACGGCGAGTCGTAGCGGCGTTCCACGGGTCATCCGCACTCCGGGTCAGGTCGCCTTCAGTATGGTGCAATCCCCGTACTGGCGCGAACGTGTGGAGTCCCGCGCGCCGCTGGATCGCGTCGACTCGAGTACATTTCAATCATGGTTGGAAGCACACGGCTCGCGACGATTGTCGCCGCGGCGGAAGCGCGCAATGTCAAAGACGCAGCCGTCATTGCCACCGATTCGTCCGGTACCATCGTGTACTGGAATGCAAGCGCGGAGTCGCTGTATGGATGGCGCGCCGACGAAGCGATCGGTCGCAATGTGGTCGACGTGACTCCAACGCGCAGCTCATCGGACGAAGCGGACCGGATCATGGAAGAGCTTCGGCGCGGACGCGAGTGGCATGGTCGTTTTATCGTCCGCCATCGCGACGGAACGCCGCTCGTCGCTCAGGTGACCGACGTTCCCGTGCGCGAGGCGGGCAGCGTGATCGGCATCATCGGGATTTCGCGACTGGCTGATGTCGCGGAGCCATCGGAATAGCAGCAGGCGCGCATCGCAACCTTATGTTGATGCGTCGCCCGCGGCGATGCGCTCGAAATACTGGCGCTTGAATTCCTCGAGAACGCCGTCCGAGAATAGCTCGTCGGCGATCGCTGCGATCTCCTCCGCGTCGCGCCACGCAGCATGCAGTGCTTCGAGCTCACCGGCCAAGGCACGGCGCTCGATATCCTCATTCGCCGCCATCTCGAGTGCGAGGCGATCGACCGCGGGCAGTCGGTAGAGCGGCGTTTGCTCTTCGCTGCCCGTGCCACCGCGCCCCCAGAAGGATCGATTCGCGAGTTGCAGCGCGAGACGCTCGGAGAACGAGCCGCGGGGTTGCGCGTCGCCGTGCTCGGGCGCGTCGGGGAAACGTCCCCACGACGTGCGCATCGCGAGCGACGCGACGCGCGTGAAGTAGCCCTCAGGATCACCGGCGTCGTCGAGCTTCGCGATCGCGTGCTGGACCTCGGATCCGCTCGCCACACCAAAGTTGAGCGTCGCCAGCATTTTTCCCGCAACGCGTAGCGCCGCCGACTCGGCCAGCGTCGCCGTTCCCATGTCGTGCTGGAGCTTGAGCTGCCACGGCGCGTCCTGTTCCGGTCGGACGAGCTCCGCGGCTCCAAGATGTGCGTAACGCACGACGATCGGCCGATTGAACTCGTCGCTCGTCCGCAGCAGGACGCCGCGGCCGCGCCGGAACGTTCGCATGCGAAGCAGGGCGTCGTCGCTCAAGCCGACTGAGTGGGCATAGCCGACGAGCGCGCCCGCCGTCGCGCGCGCGATCAATCGTGTTCCGCGGACGAACAAGCCGCGCGGCTCCTCGCGCTCAGCTTGGAGACGCGCCAGCCGTGTGCCGTAGCGCCATGACGCGATCTCGGGAAGCAACGCCGGCCCGATGCGCACCAACTCGAACGCATCGCGAAAGCGCGCCAAGCCGACGTTGTCGGTCGACATACGGAGACGCGTCCCGCGAAACAATCGCTCCGATTCGTCGATCGCTTCCCAGCGTTCCTCGAGCGGCGAGAGATTCCAGCGCCCGCATCGGGTGCAAACCACCCACAGTCGCCCTTTCTTTGGATCGAACGCGAGCCTTCGCCCTACGGGAAACGTGGGGAGAAAATGGTTCGCGCCAAGATCGAGGTGGCAGAACAGGCAAGTGGTGTACATGGGCGCCGGGTTGCTTCCAGAATCGTAGGTCGGCGACGGGACTATGGCCAGGGCTTCGAACCGCGGGACCGCCGTTTGTCAGTCACGTTCTCTGTCAGTTCCGATCTTTGTCAGTTCCGATCTTTGTCAGTTCCGACCCTTGTCAGTTACGCCCTTTGCGTCCGCTAGCGCTGAACGACCGAACGCTGTACTGTTGCGCCAACACGGGCCACGCCCTCCTGCGCCCGTGAAGACCGCCCCCCGCCGGATTCCAAACAGGAGCGAAGAATGAAATGGAAGCGTTGGAGTTCCCTGGCGCTCGTTGCTTT
>DASYSU010000357.1:0-15871 GCA_036002925.1 Gemmatimonadaceae bacterium
ACGTTGGCATTCGGTGTCGGCAACTGGTATCTCGTTGCCGGTGACACTGCGCGCGCGCGATCGTGGTTCGAGCGTTCTGTGAAATCAGGTGGATGGCCTGGATTCGGATTCATCGTGTCCGAGGTCGAGCTGAAGCGAAACTACCCACGATGCCAGTGCGGACCGCGGCCGCCGAAAGCACGTGTTGACCGATCTCGACATCATGCGGCTGCATGTGGAGGCCGAGTTCACCCACGACGCTGCGGGCGATCTCGTGTCGACGAACGAGTCGGTTGCTGGCACCGCACCACGATTCTTCCTCGGTCACACTGCACTCGGTGCTGTGCGTCGCTACCGGCGAGACGTATCCGAAGACCGGCGACGTGCGATGGAGGCCGTGCAGGTCGAGCCACTCGCGACGACGATGGACTCTCCGCTCGATCCCACCGCGTTCGAACAGATCCTGTCGGAGGACGCGCCGATCCGGCACACGTCGGTCGGTCTCGCATTCCGTTTTCCACGCGGGCTATCCTCGGCTCCGAGCACGCGGATCCTGCGCGATCCCGCCGACGCGGCGTTGCTTCACCCGCTGCTCGCCGCGTGGGCGCCGGATATCGAGGCATCGGCGCCACTCGTCGCGTTCGTGCTCGACGGACAGGCCGTCGCGGTATGTGCGAGCGTGAGGATTACACCGCTGGCGCATGAAGCCGGTGTGGAGACGGTGCCGCTATTCCGTGGGCGCGGATACGCAAGGGCTGTCGTGGCCGCCTGGTCCGCCGCCGTGCGTGCGCTCGGAGCCGAACCGTTGTACAGCACGACATGGCAGAACATGGCCTCACGTGCGGTGGCGCGTGCACTCGGGCTCGTGGCGGTCGGTCGGGATTTGCACATCACCTGATTCAACGCCCCGCCGGCTGCTCGCGAGGTGCGCACAGGGTTGAAACTTCGCCCAGCACTAGACCGTCTAGTGAGCCATGCCGATCCACACCCTGATGCGCGGCCTTCGCCGCCTCCGTGCCATTCTGAATCCGAACGCCCTGAATGACGACATGCAGACCGAGATGCGCGAGCATCTCGCCCGAGCGACCGAGCGCCTCATCGCACGCGGCATGTCGGCCGACGACGCCCGCATAGCAGCCAAACGCGAGTTCGGGAACGCGACCGTCATTCAATACGAAGCCCGCGACGTGCGCGGCGCCCAGTGGATCGATTCCGTCCGCGGCGACCTGCGGTTCGCGTTCCGCTACTTCGCCCGCCACAAGGCCACCGTCGCCATCATTTTCACGGTTCTCGCGCTCGGCACCGGCGCGAACGCGATGATCTTCTCCACCTTCCAATCCGAGTTCCTACGGCCCGCACCGGCAGTACGCGACGACCACGCGCTCGCGCGCGTCTGGGCGCGCGAGCGCGCGACGACCACGGCGCGATGGGAGTTGCGCGGGTTCACGTACCCGGAGCTCCAGGCGCTCGCCAACCATCGGGAGATCTTCGTCGCCGTCGCCGCATGGACGGCGGATGACGTCATCTTCGACGGCGGTGACAGCACCGGAGCGCGCGGCGTGGCAGCACAGTTCGTCACGTCCAACTATTTCGCGGCGCTCGGCGTGCCGTTGGCCGCGGGGCAGGGGTTCGCGCGCGACGCGTCCGACACACCGGATATGGTCGCGGTCATGGCGTACGCGACGGCCGAGCAGTTGTACGGTAGTCCGACGAGTGCGATGGGACGGCGGATCATGGTGAACGAGATCCCGCTTCGCATTGTGGGAGTGGCCCCGCCCAGGTTCCAGGGCGCGGTGCGAAAGATGGATGAACCGGCGCTCTGGATTCCGCTCAGCGCGCGCGCGGACATCGCGCGCATTTCGGCGCGTTGGCTCGTCGAGCAGCCTTCGCTTTCGCTGTTCGCGCGTCTCGCGCCGAAGGCTTCGCGAGACCAAGCCACCGCGCTCACACGACAGATTGTCACGCACGCGCTCCCCGACTCCGCAACCCGCGTCGGTATGGCGCGCACGGCGCAGGTGCTGAGCATGCTCGCCCTGCCGCCGGGCGAAAACGAGATGATCCTTGCCGTCACCTTGATCATGACTATCGGCGCGCTCATCCTCCTCGTCGCGTGGACGAACGTGAGCTCGTTAATGGTTGCCGCCGCCGTCGGCCGCCGGCACGAAATCGCTGTGCGTCTCTCACTCGGCGCGACCCGCGCGCGACTGCTCCGTCAGCTCGTGACCGAGTCCACCGTGCTCGCGCTCGCGGGTGGCGCGGCTGGGCTTACCCTCGCGTGGTGGTTTCTGGCGTACAAGGCAAAGACGGAGATCCACGAGGTCGACATCGTCCCCGACGTCGGCACGTGCGTGTTCGTGCTCGTGATCGCGCTCGCGTGCGGTGTGTTGTTCGGGCTCTCTCCAGCGCTTCACGCAACGCGCGGCGGCGTGGCCAACGCCATGCGCGATTCGGGCAAAAGTGGCACCAGCCGCTCACGTCTCCAGCGGGCGTTCGTGGTCGCGCAAATCGTTCTCTCACAGCCGCTGCTCGTGCTGCTCGGCACGATGCTCTCGCTCGTTGTTGCCGAGTATCGGCCGCTGTCTCCCGAGATGAGCTCGCGCGTGATTTCCGTGGGCCTGCGTCCGCTGGCCCACGCGGCGCCGGGTCAACGGGACGAAGCAGTGGATTCGTTGGTGCCGGGCATCGCGTCACGTCCCGAAGTGCTCAGTGCGGTGCCCGACGTGTCGGCATTCGCGATTCGTGGGATCGTTGCCGGCGATCGTAATGGACGCGCGGCGCGAGCCGATAGCGCGCCAACGGTCGTACATCTGGAAGCGGCTGCGCCGGGTTGGTTCGCGCTCGTGGACGTACCCATCATGCTGGGCCGCGACGTGGCGCTCGCCGATTCAGCGGCGGCGAATCGTCCCGTCGTCATCGGAAGCGATCTGGCGCGGAAGCTCTGGGGAAATGAGAATCCCATTGGACGCACGCTCGCGTCGCCCATCATTCTTCCCGGACAGGATTCCATTTCGATGACGGTGGTCGGCGTGTACGACGCGACTCGTCGCATGCCGGGAATGACGTGGAACGGCGGTACCGCGCGGACCGATGCGCCCGCCCGCATCTTCACCGCGCGCGACAAGCAATGGCGGCACGACCGCATCCTTGTGCGCACTCGGGGTCCGGCGGCGCGGTTTCTTCCGGAGCTCGAGCGGTTCATTCGCGCCAAGGCGCCGTCGCTGCCGGTGACGGGAATGCGCACGTTGGCGCAGGCAGACGAACAGGTGTACCGCGACACGGTCCAGATGGCAGCGCTCGCGGGCGCGGGCGGCGCACTCGCCTTGTTGCTCGCGTCGCTGGGTCTCTATGGCGTGGTGTCCCTCTCGGTGCAGCAACGTACGCGCGAGATCGGCATCCGCATCGCGGTGGGCGCGCTTCCGATGCAGGTCGCGCGGATGTTCCTCGCATCGGGAGTTCGCGTGAGTGGGCTCGCATTGATCCTCGGCCTGCCGCTCAGCGTGGCGGCGTTGCATGTGGCGCTGTTGCAAGGACTCGTAATCGCGCCCGGTGTGAATCCGTACGTGATTGGTTCCGGGATCGCGATGCTGCTGCTCGCAGTCGCCGCCGCGGCGACATGGCTTCCCGCTCGGCGGGCAGCCATGGTCGATCCCGCGACTACGTTGCGGCAGGAGTAACGTTGACCCGCGTGATCGCGACGCAGTTGGCGACCGGATGACGCAGCTTCCGTCCCAAGACGAACTGCCGTCGCTGACCACTGAGCGACTTCTGCTGCGACCAATGCGCGTCGGCGACGCACCGGATGTCTTTTCGTATGCTCGCGATCCAGACGTGCTTCGCTTTACGACTGGAATCCCGCCACGCCACGTCGACGAGACACGCCGATTCCTTGAGGATTCTCTTACGCTTCCGAGCGACCGCATGTGGGCGCTGGAGCTGGTCGGCAACCCCACCGTCGTCGGGGCCATCGAGTTCGGTCTCCAATCGCCGGAGTCAGGCTCGATTCACTACGCACTGGCAAAACCCCATTGGGGCCGCGGTCTCATGACCGAAGCCGTCGACGCCGTGTGCGGCTGGGCGTTCGACACGTTGGCGGCGCTTGTCGAGATCCGCACGAGTGTTGTCGACTCCAACGTCGCGTCCCTGCGCGTCCTCGAGAAGTGTGGGTTTGTTCGAACCGAACTCGTCCAAGAAAACTGGGCCAAGCAGGTTGAACCCATAACGTTGATCGTCGTTCGCCGCGGCCGAGATCGCCGGCATTGAGCTATCCGGCGCCGTCATCGATTGCCATCTTCCTCCACGGTAATGGTGATTTGTCCGTTGGCTGGAGGCCAATCCATGAGCGTTCTCTCCCGTCGTACTGAGCTCGTGTGCGTCACGCTCGCATCAGTCGTCATCGGCTGTTCACCCGCGCGACCTAGTCCTGACCCCTCTCCAGCGCCGACGGTGACGTCGGCGGATCTGCGAAACCCGAACGAGCCGATCGAGCAGGTTCTACAACGGAAGGCTCCCGGCCTCGTCGTCACGCGCGTCGGCGCCGACATCGCGATTCAGATACGGGGGACGTCGTCGTATAACGGCACAAAGACTCCGCCATTGTATGTCGTCAACGGCGTTGCGTTCTCGCCCGGTGCAAACGGCGCGCTCAGCGGCATCAATCCCGAAGACATCGAGTCAATCAAGCTTCTTCGCGGAGCGGATGCGACGCTCTACGGCATTGATGGCGCGAATGGTGTCATCGTGATCACGACCAAGAAGGGCGGAAAGCGTTAGACGTCAGCCTTCGAAGCGGCAAACGTCCGCTGACATGCGACAACGTGCAGGGCGAAGTGACGAATGATGAAAGCGACACTCAGCATCGCTGGTCGGCTCGTCGCGCTGACCGCGCTTTACGTCATTTGCTTTGCTACCGTCTCGGCGGCTCTGCTTCGATCGGCGGCTCAGCAATCAGAGCCGGCCCAAGCCGGAGCCCTCGTGGCGTTGCTGGAAGTCGGCTTCCTGAACACAGTCGTTCTCGCCTATCTGATACTCCGTTCGCGGTGGACGGGGTGGAAACTCGCTCTCACGATCTTCGTCGTCATGTATGGCGTGACGACTGTCATGGGGCAGATCGAGACCGCCTTCTTCGTAACGCGTCTGCCGCCTGGCATGCTGCCGCGCCTCTTCCTGTCCGGAGCGATCATCGCGGGACTTTTTTCTCCGCTCGCCGTAGTGATTTTGGGGAAGACAAGGCCTGGCGTTGCGGAGATGGAAAGCCACTCGCGTTTGAACATGCCCGTCGGTGAATGGGTCGGCAAACTGACGCTGATCGTCATCGCCTACGTGGTCATCTACTTCACTTTCGGTTACTTCATCGCTTGGAAGAGTGCCGCAGTTCGCGCGTACTACGGCGGGAGCGACCCGGGCACCTTCTTCGCACAGCTCCGTGTCGTGGTCCGGGATACGCCTTGGCTGCTGCCGCTCCAAGCCGCGCGTGCGATACTGTGGGGAGCCATCGCGGTACCGGTGATCCGCATGATGAAAGGCCCGTGGTGGGAAGCCGGTTTCGCCGTCGCGCTGTTGTTCGCCGTGGTGATGAATAGCCAGCTGCTGTTGCCTAATCCGCTCATGCCGCCGGACGTGCGAATGGCGCATCTGGAAGAGACGGCGTCGTCAAACTTTCTGTTTGGCTGGCTGATCGTGCTGGTGTTAGGCGGCCCGCGCGAGACACAGCTGCTCGGCCGTGCGGGAGCCACGCGTCTGGCGGGTCTCTAGTTTTCCATCTGCCTGCGACCTATGTTAGCCGCCTGACTCAAAGCCATAGAGAGGCAAGTATATGGCGAAGAACGCGGCACCCAGACCAAAGTCTGGAAATGGCGCCTCGACCGACGCCGCTCCCGAGCAGCCCGAAAGCCTGGATCAGGTTCGGGACATCCTGTTCGGCGGCCAGATGCGAATGGTCGATACGCGTCTGCGCGGTCTCGAAGAGCGCATCTCTCTCGAGCACACGACGCTGCGCAATGACCTCAGCCGAAAGATCGGCGAGCTCGAGGACGCATCGAAGAAAGAGTTCGCGGCGCAGGCCGAGCGGCTGACGGCCGAGCGCACAAAACGCGCGGATGACCTGAAGGCGTTGTCAGCGGAGCTCAGGGAAGCGCTCAAGAGCCTCGAACGCCGGCACATCAAGTTCGAGGAGGCAACCTCCCAAGCCGACGCCGAGGTTCGTGATCAGCTCATGAAGCACAGCGCGGCGTTTTCGGCGGAGTTGGCGCGCACAGCCGAGCGACTCACGAGTGAGCTCGATCGCGCCGCTTCATCGCTCCGCGCCGACAAAGTGGATACCGCAACACTCGCCGGCACGCTCACGGAGATGGCCGCGCGTCTCACGGGCGGGCGCGCGCCCGGCAAGGGCAGCCCCAAGTCTTGATCATGTTCGAGGAGCAGCCGCGGGGCGCGACCGATTTCGCGACGTTGCGCCAACTCCTCGTCGGACCAGAGCGACAGCAGCTCGACGAGCTGGCGGATCGCGTGGAGCAAGTCGCGATCACGCCGGAGACGCTCGCCGATCATTTGCCCGAAGCGATTGCGCTCCGGACGAGTCGCGACCGCCAACTCGGACGCGCTCTTGCTCCCACGGTCGAAACGGCGCTCCGTGAATCCATCCGCCGAAATCCGCGCGATATCGCGTCGGCCATTTTCCCCGTGCTCGGACCGGCGATTCGCAAAGCCATCGCCGAAACGATGGCCGAGCTCGTGCGCTCGATCAATAAAGCCGTCGAGCACAGCCTCTCGGTGCAAGGCATCAAGTGGCGCATCGAGGCGTGGCGCACCGGCGAGCGATACGCCGATGTCGTCATCAAGCACGCACTGGTCTATCGCGTCGAGCAGGTCTTTCTCATTCACGCCGAAACGGGACTGCTGCTCGCGCACGTGACAGCGCCCGATCTGAACGTTCCGGATGCCGACCTGATTTCCGGAATGCTCACGGCGATTCAAGATTTCGTTCGCGATTCGTTCCGCCCGGGTGAAGGCGGTACGCTGAGTGCATTCACCGTTGGCGAACACACCGTTCATGTCGAAGCCGGACCACGCGCGCTGATCGCGGGCGTCATTCGCGGAGAATGTCCGGAGTCCGTGCCGCTGCGCCTCGAGCGCACGCTCGAGCAGATTCACCTCGAGTACGCGACCCAACTCAGCGACTTCGAGGGAGACGCAGTTCCGTTCGCGTCGGCCGCGCCGCTGCTCGAGGAGAACCTGGAGACGGTCCTGTCGACGGGTCGCGGGACAAACCGCGCGGCGACGGTCTGGCTTCGGTGGGCGACCCCTCTCGCCGCGATCGCGTTGCTCGCGATTGGTCTCGCTACAGCTTCGTGGCTGCGTTGGCGGCGCGCGGTACGCGCGATGGAAGCAGAGCCCGGCTTCGTCGTGGTCGACGCGTCTCGCTCGTGGCGTCGCTGGCATTTTCGCGGACTCAAGGATCCCATCGCGCGAGATCCGCGTGCGGTGCTCACCGCCGTCGGGCTCACACCGCCGACGATCGCCGGCGAGTGGAAGCCGTATCTCTCGCTCGATTCGACGATGATCGTCGCGCGCGCTCGTCGGACGCTCGCTGCGCCGGCGTCGGTGACGACAGCGCTCGCCGGCGACACGCTGCGCGTCGCCGGAAATGCGTCGCTCAACTGGCTGAGCAAGCTGCGCGCGGGACTGCCGATTGCGGGCGTGGCGCACGTTGATCTCTCGGCGGTACGAGTAACACTGCCGCGGGGAATCGATGAGTTGCGGCGGCGCGTCGAGCTGAAACGCGTCCTGTTTGCGCCCGGGTCCTCGAGGATGGCTGACGCCGAGTTGTCGGATCTGCGCGCCCAGGCAGCGACGATGCGCCAGTTGTTTGATAGCGTGGCTGCGATCGGAGCATCGCTGCGCGTCGACCTCGTCGGCAGGACCGATCCGTCGGGAACTGACGAGACCAATCAGTCACTTGCCCAACTCCGAGTCGACGCGGTCATGCGAAGTCTGACGGCGCTCGCCGTTCCGGCGGCGATACTCAACGGCCGTCCGTTGGCAACAGCGTTACCATTGCCGGGCGCGAACGCTGACGAGCAGGCACGCATCAACCGTAGCGTCTCGTTCGAGGTCGTGGTGACAAGCGAGTCGCGGGCACCCAGGGGGCCGTGATGCTTCAAAAGAAGATTTGTATGGTCGGCATGTTCGGGACGGGGAAGACCTGCCTCGTGCAGCAATTCGTTCACTCGCTCTTTTCCGTGAAGTACCTCACGACGGTTGGCGTCAAAATCGATCGGCGTGAGGTTCAGGCAAACGGGCAAGCGGTGACGCTCATGTTATGGGATCTCGAAGGGCGCGATGAGACGCGCAACATCAATCCCAGCTACCTGAAAGGAGCGCACGGCGTGTTGTACGTCGTGGACGGCACGCGGCGCGACACGTTCGACAAGTTGTTCGAGATCCACGATCTGGTGACCAACACGATTGGAGACGTGCCGAGCGTCGTGGCGCTCAACAAGTCGGATCTCAAGGAGCAATGGCAACTCACCCGCGCGGACGATAAGCGATTGGCGACCGCGGGATTTTTCTCGCTCGCGACCAGCGCGAAGACCGGCGCCGGGGTAGCCGCGGCCTTTCAACGTCTTGCTGACGCCACTGTCACGCCCACGGGAGCACACCGATGATCGATACCGTCGCTGCCGCCGCGGTGGACGCGTTCGGTCTGACCGATCGCGGGCTCGTTCGTGACGGAAACGAAGATCACTTCCTGATCGCCAGCGTCAGAAAATCCATCGAGGTGCGGCAAACCAGTTTGCCTCAAGACGCAACCGCGCACGAGTTCCAGGCGATAGGCGGATACATGTTGGCTGTGGCCGATGGCGTCGGCGGCGGTCCTGAGGGTGACGTGGCCAGCGAGCGCGCGCTCTCGGCGATGTTGTCGTACGTTGGAAAGGCGGCCACGTGTTTTCAGTCGCTGGACACCAACGCCGAACACGCGCTGTTGGAAACGCTCGAGGCAGTCGTGCACGAAGTGCACGCCGGACTGCTGCGCGAGTATGGTGGCGTGACGTCGAAGCTTCCGGCGACAACGCTGACGCTGGTGTTACTCGTGTGGCCGCGCGCCTATTACGTGCAAGTAGGGGATAGCCGCGCGTACGTCCGACGCGGCGGGCGATTGCAGCGGCTGACGCGCGACCAGACGCTCGGCGAGTTCATGGTCTCCGTGGGAGCCTGGACCGATGAGAAGGCGCGCATGGCATCGACTGCGGAAACTTTATCGAGCGCGATCGGCGGGAGTGAGCTGGAGCCTGTTGTGGGACTCATCGATCTCGCCCCCGGTGACAGCCTGCTTCTGTGCACCGACGGGCTGACCAAGCATGTGTCGGACGACGCGATCGCGGCCGCGCTCGCGCAGGCGGATTCGGCCGAGGCGACGAGCAGAAAGTTGGTAAGTGATGCGCTTGCGGGTGGCGGGACGGACAACGTCACCGTCGTGGTGGTGCGGACGACGCCGGCCGCTGGATAGCTCGGCAGGCCAGCGTACGCGCTCGGAACGACGCTGCTCAAGGGATTCTTCGTTCGCGCGAAAGGCGGATTCTAATGAGTTGGGCGATCACTTCGTGGCGCTTCGGGTCATCCGGGCCTTCATGAATGACTTCCAATTCGCGACGACGATCATGTTGCCTTCGCTCGCTGCTTTGAGAAAGATGAAGTGCGCACCATCCGGCATCACGTCGTAGTTTGCGTGCGGATTCGGCGCGAACTGGAACGTGTCGGCGAAGAGCGTGTCGCGTGCAGCGACGGCGAATCCCGCGCCGCTGGCGAGCCGCGCCGCCATGAGATGTCCATCGCCGCGATAGAACAACTTCTTCCCGTCGCGTGACCATACGGGCTCGCTGCCGCCGCCCGCCGAGACCTGCACCCGACCTCCTGGACCGGGGAACGGCTGGACGACGACCTCCTGGCGTCCCGATTCATCCGTGGTGAACGCGACCCAGCGGCCGTCGGGGGAAAGACGCGGCATCACCTCCAGAGCCTTGAAGTTGTTGGACACGACATGCGGCGTCGTATCACCGGTCAAACCGCGATAGTAGATGTCCGCTCCGGCCGTGTCGAGTTGATAAACCACATGTCGCATGTCGGACGACATCACACCCTCCCACACGTCGATCTTCGGGCCGCCGATCAGCAGGGTTGGGTCGGCGCTCAGATCGGCGGGACGTGACCAGATCCCCGAGCGGTCACGCTCAGAGCGATACAAGACGCGGCTGCCGTCCGGACTCCACTCCGGCCGGTCGTTCGTCGCGCCCTCGCTCGTCAGTCGCGTCATCGTCTGCGAGGCGAGATCGAAGAGCCACACGTCGCGGCGATCCGATTCGCCAACGGCGATCGCCAACCGTCGCCCATCGGGTGAGAGACGCGGAAACGCGTATTCGCGCGGCTCGGCGAGCAACACACGCGCGGCGCCGTCCGAGCCGACCGTCATCACCTGTGCCGATTGCGTTCCGCTCTGATAGAAGAGCGTCCCGTTTCTGGCGAGCGACGCCCGCCCGAGTCCTGTCGAGTTGTTGATCGCGACGTCGCTCACGAGTTGTACCGGCGTTCCGGTAACTTTCCTCTTTCGTAGGTCGAAGGGCACGCCCATGATCACGCCGGCGGACGTCAGATAGGTGAGGATGCCATCCGCGATTCCGAGCGGCTGCGCGCCGGTCAGATCGAACACCACGTGTTCGCCCGTCTTCAGCGACGCCATCGCGATCTTGTACGTGGCAACCGACGTGTTCGTCGAACTCGAATAGAGAACGGCTCCGGCGTCATCGACCACGACGGGCGCGAGCAGATAAATCGCCCCGGCCGCCCGCGCCGGTTTGACGAGCTCGCGCGGCTGACCTCCTGCCTCCGGGATGGCGACGAGCCCAGTGTTGGTGGACGCGACGATGACGCCGGTCGATGACCAGCTCATTCCTGCGAATATGCCCAACGCCGGCGCGAGGAGCTGTGGCCGACTGCCGTCGATGCCGACCTTGAAGATCTGATTGCTCCGGACAAAGGCGACCCACTTTCCGTCCGGCGAGAACACCGGGTTGGTTGCGTCGGCCGTCTCGGCAAGCGGCCGCGCGGTGATGTCATCGAGCGTTCGAAGCATCAACTGCTGGCGTTGGTTGTCCCCCAAGCCCATGTACACGAGCGCTCGCCCATCCGGTGAAATCGCGAGCGTGCTGAGTCCAAGCGAGTTCGCGCGTTCACTCAGCAGAGCCGGTATCGTGAATCGCACGATGTCGGCACTGTCGCGCGGCGCGCTGCGACGCGCCAAGGCTGCGACCACCACGCTCACGACGGCAACGCCGAAGAGCGCGAGCACGAGTGGATCTCGGAGCCGCGCGTTCCACGATGCGCCGGCGCGCGCCGTGCCGCGCTGGCGCGATGCGGCGGTGGTTCCCCGCGACGGCACTGTCGTGCCCTGAAGCGCGTCGGCGAACTCGCGGGCCGAACCCCACCGATCGGCCGGAAGCTTTTCGAGCGCGCGCATGACGGCATATTCCACGTGATCGGGAATCGCCTTGCGCTGCGCGACGAGTGGACGCGGCTCCTCGGTCATGACGCGCGCGAGAATGGTCTGAACCGTGGGCCCGGTGAACGGGGCCTCGCCCACGAGCATCTCGTAGGTGACGGCGGCGAGCGCGTACAGATCGCTCCGTGCGTCGATCGTACGTTCGCCCATCGCCTGCTCGGGCGACATGTACTGCGGTGTGCCGAGGCTCAGGCCCGTTTGCGTCATGCGCTGTCCACCCGCTTGTTGCACCGCCAGCGCGATTCCAAAGTCGGCGACGGACGCGTGGCCGCCTTGCAGCAGAATGTTCTCGGGCTTGATGTCGCGATGAATCACGCCCAACTCGTGCGCGTAGCCGAGCGCGTCGGCGACCTCGCGCGCGATGCGAACGGCGTCGTCGACGGGGAGCTGCGTCTCGCGTGCGAGCCGCGCGCGTAACGTCTCTCCCGTGATGAGCGGCATCACATAGTAGAGCAGGCCGTCCGCGCTTCCGGAGTCGAGCAACGGGAGGATGTGCGGGTGCTGCAATCGCGCCGTGGTTCTGATCTCGCTCAGGAAGCGTTCGCCGCCGAGCGCCGCGCCAAGGTCGGGGTGCAGCACCTTGATCGCGACGTCGCGGTCGTGCCTGAGATCGTGCGCGAGGAAGACGGTCGCCATGCCGCCTACGCCCAGCTCGCGAGCGATGTGGTAGCGATCGGCGAGCGAGGTGGTCAATCGCGTGAGAACGTCGTCGTTCGACACGAGGGGCCGGCGGAGGAGGGAAGGACAGCGACAGCGGCGAAGCGAAGCAAATGTAGCGTTCGCCGGTCAGGTTTGTCGAATTGCCCGGGCGCCAATCGACGTAGACCAGAGGCCGCGCGGTCTCGACACACTGAACCCGATTCTATTAGGTACTGACATGTCTTCAATGCCGAACATCAAACCATCGTTGCTCGCTCCGCTTACCGACATCCAGGGACGCGTCATCACACCCGACGACCCCGCTTACGACCAGGCTCGCAGCGTGTTCTATGGCGGGATCGACAAGCGACCGAGCGCGATCGTTCGCGTCTCCGACGTCGCGGATGTGCGCCGTGTCGTGAAGCTCGCGCGCGATGAAGGGTACGAGCTCGCCGTTCGAAGTGGCGGCCACAGCGTCGTCGGCCACAGCACGACCGACGGCGGACTCGTGATCGACTTGAGATCGATGTCGAAGATCGACATCGATCCGCGGACGCGCACCGCGTGGGTCGAGACTGGCGCGACTGCCGTTCAAGTCACGGAAGCGCTGGCGAAGCACGGACTTGTCATCGGGTTCGGCGACTCCGGGTCCGTCGGCGTGGGAGGAATCACGCTGGGCGGAGGCATCGGATTTCTCGTGCGTAAGTTCGGCATGACGATCGATTCATTGTTGGCGGCCGCAGTGGTCACGGCCGACGGTCGTCACGTGCACGCGGACTCGGAGCACGAGCCGGATCTCTTTTGGGCGATTCGTGGAGGCGGGGGCAACTTCGGTGTGGTGACGCGGCTTCAATTCCGTGTGCACGAGCTCCCGCACTTCACCGGAGGCGTTCTCGTGTTGCCCGCGACGCCCGAGACCATCGCCGGCTTCGCCGCGCTCTCGATGGCGGCGCCGGAAGAGCTCTCGACGATCGGCAATGTCATGTCCGCTCCGCCACTCCCGTTCCTCCCCACGGAGGTGCATGGACGAATCGTCATCTTCGCGTTCATCGCGTTTGCGGGTGACGACGAGTCGGCCGCGCGCGCCATCGCGCCATTCCGATCACTTGCGACGCCGCTCGTGGACATGGTCAAGCCAGGGCCGTACGCGAGCATGTATCCGCCTGAAGATCCCAATTATCATCCAACTGCCGTCGCGAAGACGATGTTCATGCGTTCGATCGACGCACCGACCGCCGAAACCATCTTCGACTATCTGTCGAAATCGGACGCGACGATGCGTGTGGCGCAGCTTCGCGTGCTCGGCGGCGCGATGGCGCGTGTTCCGGAGGACGCGACCGCGTACGCGCATCGCACCAAACCAATGTTGGTGAACGTCGCGGCGTTCTATCAGGGAGACGCCGATCGCGAGGTGAGGCGGTCGTGGGTAACGGAATTCGCCAGAACACTTCAACCCGATGATGATTCCGCATACGTGGGCTTCCTGACGGACGACGGAACAACGCGCATCCGCGCAGCATACCCCGGCGCGACGTGGGATCGTCTCACGAGAATCAAGTCGACGTACGATCCGACGAACTTGTTCCGGCTCAACCAGAACATTCCGCCGGGATAGGATACGAGCGGCGCCAAACGTACGACCGAGGCTCGTGGCTAGCCAGCGCGGACGGCAACGAGGAGATTATGAAGCACTCGTACCGAGGCATACATGCAGAAGGTGAGCGTGCTCTGGAAACCGCTTTTTCTCCTGTGTCTGGTGTCCCTGTCGGCCTTTGACGTATCGGGCGCGCAAGCTGTCGCGCGACAAGAATCGGCCGCCAAAGCACAGAGCAATCCCTTCGGTACATGGAGCGCGAGGAGCACCAGCGGTCTCACGCTGATCGGGACGTGGACCGCCGTCCCGGATCCGAAGAGCGGCACCGTCACGGGCAACTGGACACTCGTCGATGCTCAGGGGAAAACGCTCGCCGGCGGCGCGTGGTCAGCGGCAAAGGAGCCCACACGTTGGAACGGCGCTTGGCGAGCCGTGGTTGCCGGAAGAACCGGAGAGTACTCCGGTACATTTACCGCCGACATTGATTCAATTGGTCTGAAAGGTGACGCGCGGTTTGTCGACCTCTTTGAGAAGGCGGCGCAAACGATTGTCCGTGGCGGTTGGCGCACTGGCAGCCAGTCGGGACGCTGGGCGATTCGCGCATCCGCCGAGAGTCAACGATGAAAGTGGTGTCGCGACTCTTGCTGCTCTGTACTCTCGCCGCCTGCAGCGCGCGCGATGCTGCGGAGCGGATCGACGACGCCCGACTCATGATCGCCGATCGCGACTCCGCGAACTGGCTCACGTACGGCCGCACCTACAACGAGCAACGCTTCAGCCCTCTCCGACAAATCAACGACTCTACAGTCGGCCGCCTCGGACTCGTGTGGAGTCATGAGCTTCCCACGACACGCGGCGTCGAGGCAACGCCGATCGTCGTCGACGGCGTGATCTACACCACCAGCTCGTGGAGTGTAGTCTACGCGTTCGACGCACGCAGCGGACGTCAGCTCTGGATGTACGATCCGAAGGTCGATCGTTCGCGCACGCGCACGGTGTGTTGCGATGTCGTGAACCGCGGGCTCGCGCTGTATCGCGGCAAGGTCTTCGTGGGTGCGCTCGATGGACGATTGATCGCCATCAACGCGCGGACCGGTGTGCCCGTGTGGGAAACAATGACTGTCGACCAGTCGAAGCCCTACGCGATCACTGGCGCCCCTCGCGTCGTGAAGGGACGTGTCCTCGTCGGCAACTCGGGCGCCGAGTTCGGCGTGCGCGGTTACCTGTCGGCGTATGATGCCGAGACGGGAAAACTGGCGTGGCGTGTGTACACCGTGCCGGGCGATCCCGCGAAGGGATTCGAAACGAAAGCGCTCGAGAAAGCCGCCGCGACGTGGAAGGGAGAATACTGGAAGACCGGTGGAGGCGGTACGACATGGGAGGGGCTCGCATATGATCCCGAGCTCGACCTCGTGTATTTCGGCACCGGCAACGGCGTCGCATGGTATCGCGATCTGCGCAGCCCAGGTGGTGGCGACAATCTGTACCTCGCATCCATCCTCGCGGTGCGAGGACAAACCGGCGAGTACGTCTGGCACTACCAAGTCACGCCGGGCGACAACTGGGACTACGACGCCAACCAGCCGCTGATGTTGGCGGATCTCACTCTGGGTGGAACGCGGCGCAAAGTGCTGATGCAAGCGTCGAAGAACGGATTCTTCTACGTGCTCGATCGGCAATCAGGAAAGTTCGTCTCGGCCACTCCGTTCGTCGACGGCATCAGCTGGGCCACGGGAATCGATTCCATCACCGGGCGGCCGATCGAGTCGCCTTCGGCCGCCGGAAAGGCAGCTTTGGTTTCACCCGACGTCGAAGGGGGCCACAACTGGTACCCGATGGCTTTCGACTCTTCTAAAGGTTTGGTTTTTTTGGGCGTCCGGAGCGGCAGTCTCTCCTTGCACGCTCAAGATTCAACGTGGGAATCCGACATCACGACCTGGAATACCGGTCGTGATTATCGCTACGCAGGTGAGCTCATCGCCAAATTTGATAAAGCGCCTATACCGCGTGGAGAGCTGATCGCGTGGAATCCCGTCGAGCGGAAGTCGATGTGGCGCGTGACGCTCCCTGTGTCGCAGAGTGGCGGTGTGCTCGCGACGGCGGGGAAC